>NZ_CP090051.1:0-322955 GCF_021391335.1 Allobranchiibius sp. GilTou73
AGTTCGGCGGTGTCCTACTCTCCCACACACTCCCGTGTGCAGTACCATCGGCGCTGAAGGGCTTAGCTTCCGGGTTCGGTATGGGACCGGGCGTTTCCCGCTTCGCTATGACCGCCGTAACACTATGGAACTATGCGACCTGCCTACGACCACGCGACCCCTGTGTTCGGGGTGGTGGTGGGGTGGGTGTGTTGTTCCAGAATCACACAGTGGACGCGAGCAAGCTCTTAAAGTTTTGGTTGTGGTGTCAAGTTGTCGGCAGATTAGTACCGGTCAGCTACGCACCTTACGGTGTGTCCACATCCGGCCTATCAACCCAGTAGTCTAGCTGGGTGCCTTCACACCCCAAGGGGTGATGGAAACCTCATCTTGAAGCGTGCTTCCCGCTTAGATGCTTTCAGCGGTTATCACTTCCGAACGTAGCGAATCAGCCGTGCCACTGGCGTGACAACTGACATACCAGAGGTTCGTCCATCCCGGTCCTCTCGTACTAGGGACAGGTCTTCTCAAGTTTCCTGCGCGCGCAGCGGATAGGGACCGAACTGTCTCACGACGTTCTAAACCCAGCTCGCGTACCGCTTTAATGGGCGAACAGCCCAACCCTTGGGACCTACTCCAGCCCCAGGATGCGACGAGCCGACATCGAGGTGCCAAACCATGCCGTCGATATGAGCTCTTGGGCAAGATCAGCCTGTTATCCCCGGGGTACCTTTTATCCGTTGAGCGACGGCGCTTCCACAAGCCACCGTCGGGTCACTAGTCCCGACTTTCGTCTCTGCTCGACGTGTCTGTCTCACAGTCAAGCTCCCTTGTGCACTTACACTCGAAACCTGATTGCCAACCAGGCTGAGGGAACCTTTGGGCGCCTCCGTTACTCTTTAGGAGGCAACCGCCCCAGTTAAACTACCCACCAGGCACTGTCCCTGATCCGGATCACGGACCGAAGTTAGGTGCTCAGAACGACCAGAGTGGTATTTCAACGATGACTCCACGAACACTGGCGTGCCCGCTTCATAGTCTCCCACCTATCCTGCACAAACCGTACCAAACACCAATACCAAGCTATAGTAAAGGTCCCGGGGTCTTTCCGTCCTGCTGCGCGTAACGAGCATCTTTACTCGTACTGCAATTTCGCCGAGTTCGTGGTTGAGACAGTGGAGAAGTCGTTACGCCATTCGTGCAGGTCGGAACTTACCCGACAAGGAATTTCGCTACCTTAGGATGGTTATAGTTACCACCGCCGTTTACTGGCGCTTAAGTTCTCAGCTTCGCCACCGAAAGTGACTGACCGGTCCCCTTAACGTTCCAGCACCGGGCAGGCGTCAGTCCGTATACATCGAATTACTTCTTCGCACGGACCTGTGTTTTTAGTAAACAGTCGCTTCTCCCTGGTCTCTGCGACCCTCACCCCTAACCCGCATAGGGTTTCAAGGATTGGGCCCCCTTCTCCCGAAGTTACGGGGGTATTTTGCCGAATTCCTTAACCACGATTCACTCGATCGCCTTGGTATTCTCTACCTAACCACCTGAGTCGGTTTAGGGTACGGGCGGCTCGAACCTCGCTAGAAGTTTTTCTTGGCAGCATAGGATCACCCTACTTCCCACATTCGTGGTCACTATCAACTCTCAGGATATGTGTGGTGCGGATTTGCCTACACCACTCCCTACAGTTTTAGACGTGGACAACCATCGCCACGCGGAGGCTACCTTCCTGCGTCACTCCATCGCTTACCTACTACAAGATCGGGTCCCACGCTCCCCCACACAACACGTCCACCACCCCGAAAGGTGACGCACGCGAAACGGTGGGTTCGGATGGTTAGCATCCCCTGATTCGATATGGGCGGTTCTTCGCCGGTTCCGGAATATCAACCGGATGTCCATCGACTACGCCTGTCGGCCTCGCCTTAGGTCCCGACTTACCCAGGGCAGATTAGCTTGACCCTGGAACCCTTGGTTATTCGGCGGACGGGTTTCTCACCCGTCATGCGCTACTCATGCCTGCATTCTCACTCGTGTGGCCTCCACGCCTGGGTCACCCCGGCGCTTCACTGCCCACACGACGCTCCCCTACCCATCCACACCCCTGAACCACCAGGACAAGCCTGGTACCTAGGGGACTGTGTGAATGCCACAGCTTCGGTGGTGTGCTTGAGCCCCGCTACATTGTCGGCGCGGAATCACTTGACCAGTGAGCTATTACGCACTCTTTAAAGGGTGGCTGCTTCTAAGCCAACCTCCTGGTTGTCACAGCAACTCCACATCCTTTTCCACTTAGCACACGCTTAGGGACCTTAGCTGGTGATCTGGGCTGTTTCCCTCTCGACGACGAAGCTTATCCCCCGCCGTCTCACTGCCACGCTCTGACTTACCGGCATTCGGAGTTTGGTTGACGCCAGTAACCTGGTGAGGCCCATCAGCCATCCAGTAGCTCTACCTCCGGTAAGAAACACGTGACGCTGCACCTAAATGCATTTCGGGGAGAACCAGCTATCACGGAGTTTGATTGGCCTTTCACCCCTACCCACAGCTCATCCCCTCAGTTTTCAACCTAAGTGGGTTCGGTCCTCCACGCCGTCTTACCGGCGCTTCAACCTGGCCATGGGTAGATCACTCCGCTTCGGGTCTAGACCCAGCGACTCAAACGCCCTCTTCGGACTCGCTTTCGCTACGGCTACCCCACACGGGTTAACCTCGCCACTGAGCACTAACTCGCAGGCTCATTCTTCAAAAGGCACGCCATCACCGCACATGTCGGCTTTGACGGATTGTAAGCACACGGTTTCAGGTACTATTTCACTCCCTCCCGGGGTACTTTTCACCTTTCCCTCACGGTACTTGTCCGCTATCGGTCACCAGGGAATATTTAGGCTTAGCAGGTGGTCCTGCCAGATTCACACGAGATTTCACGGGCCCCGTGCTACTCGGGTACCAGTCCAGACAGTCACACATGTTTCGGTTACGGGAGTCACACCCTCTACGCCGCACCATTCAAGATGCTTCACCTACACGCGCGATTTTTTACTGTCCTCCATCCTGTCAGAGATGAAAAAGACCGGCCCCACAACACCGCAGCTGCAACCCCTGACAGGTATCACACAACTACGGTTTAGCCTCTTCCGCTTTCGCTCGCCACTACTCACGGAATCACATGTTGTTTTCTCTTCCTGTGGGTACTGAGATGTTTCACTTCCCCACGTTCCCTCCACACACCCTATGAGTTCAGATGCGGGTACCACGACATATCTCGTGGTGGGTTCCCCCATTCGGAAACCCTCGGATCACAGCCTGGTTATCGGCTCCCCGAGGCTTATCGCAGATTCCTACGTCCTTCATCGGTTCCTGGTGCCAAGGCATCCACCGTGCGCCCTTAAAAACTTGAGCCACAAAAACAAAGATGCTCGCGTCCACTGTGTAATTCTCAAACAACACACACCCAACCGATCACCAACCCCACACACGCGGGACCAGGACCTGAAGGTGCCACCAAACAAGAGAAAACAACGATCGTTTCCTCATAACCCCAACAGCGTGTCGACACTCCCGCCTGCCACCACCCGCACGCCTCCACACCACGGCCAGCCCCGCAAAGGAACCAACCCGGTAGTACTACGACACGAACAGCACCAGAACAACAGCACCATGATTGATGATTCCACCCATGAGCACACCCGGCCACACACTCGGCGACCGCAGGTGTATCGCTCCTTAGAAAGGAGGTGATCCAGCCGCACCTTCCGGTACGGCTACCTTGTTACGACTTAGTCCCAATCGCCAATCCCACCTTCGACCACTCCCTCCACACAAGGTGGTTAGGCCGTGGGCTTCGGGTGTTACCAACTTTCGTGACTTGACGGGCGGTGTGTACAAGGCCCGGGAACGTATTCACCGCAGCGTTGCTGATCTGCGATTACTAGCGACTCCGACTTCATGGGGTCGAGTTGCAGACCCCAATCCGAACTGAGACCAGCTTTAAGGGATTCGCTCCGCCTCGCGGCATCGCAACCCTCTGTACTAGCCATTGTAGCATGCGTGAAGCCCAAGACATAAGGGGCATGATGATTTGACCTCATCCCCACCTTCCTCCGAGTTGACCCCGGCAGTCTCCCATGAGTCCCCACCATTACGTGCTGGCAACATGGAACGAGGGTTGCGCTCGTTGCGGGACTTAACCCAACATCTCACGACACGAGCTGACGACAACCATGCACCACCTGTACACCAACCAAAAGGAAACAACATCTCTGCTGCGATCTGGTGTATGTCAAGCCTTGGTAAGGTTCTTCGCGTTGCATCGAATTAATCCGCATGCTCCGCCGCTTGTGCGGGCCCCCGTCAATTCCTTTGAGTTTTAGCCTTGCGGCCGTACTCCCCAGGCGGGGCGCTTAATGCGTTAGCTACGGCACAGACCTCGTGGAATGAGGCCCACACCTAGCGCCCAACGTTTACGGCATGGACTACCAGGGTATCTAATCCTGTTTGCTCCCCATGCTTTCGCTTCTCAGCGTCAGTAATGGCCCAGAGACCTGCCTTCGCCATCGGTGTTCCTCCTGATATCTGCGCATTTCACCGCTACACCAGGAATTCCAGTCTCCCCTACCACACTCTAGCCTGCCCGTACCCACTGCAGACCCGGAGTTAAGCCCCGGGCTTTCACAGCAGACGCGACAAACCGCCTACAAGCTCTTTACGCCCAATAATTCCGGACAACGCTCGCACCCTACGTATTACCGCGGCTGCTGGCACGTAGTTAGCCGGTGCTTCTTCTCCCGCTACCGTCACCCCGAAAGGCTTCGTCACGAGCGAAAGGAGTTTACAACCCGAAGGCCGTCATCCCCCACGCGGCGTCGCTGCATCAGGCTTTCGCCCATTGTGCAATATTCCCCACTGCTGCCTCCCGTAGGAGTCTGGGCCGTGTCTCAGTCCCAATGTGGCCGGTCACCCTCTCAGGCCGGCTAACCGTCATCGCCTTGGTAGGCCACAACCCCACCAACAAGCTGATAGTCCGCGAGTCCATCATCCACCACCATAAGGCTTTCCACCCACCACCATGCGACGGTGAGTCATATCCAGTATTAGACCTCGTTTCCAAGGCTTATCCCAGAGTGAAAGGCAGGTTACTCACGTGTTACTCACCCGTTCGCCACTAATCCACCCACAGCAAGCTGCGGGCATCATCGTTCGACTTGCATGTGTTAAGCACGCCGCCAGCGTTCGTCCTGAGCCAGGATCAAACTCTCCAAAAAACCTATTCTGCAAAATCCAATCCCGGCTGAAATCAACAGAAGATAAAACTTCGTCAACATCAACCAAACAAAAAATCTGGCATCAATCACTCGACACGCTGTTGAGTTATCAAGAAACGATCAGGCATCCGGTCAAGCGCCACAATGCGACGATCACCCGGAACTGTCTTCCTCAGGTTCTGCTCGGCTCTTGGGCGTCAGACCTAGGTCCTCGCGCACTTGGCTCCGAACAGGATCCAGGCTAGCAGGGGCCGCGTGGCCCCGTCCAGCCGGATCCGCCAGCCCGTTTCGCGCTGACCTGAGGAACAGTACGGCACGTTCCGCGCGGTGTGCAAATCGAGCCCCGGGCCGACCCAAATTCCCTGCGAGCACAGGGAATTGGGCTCATTCAGCGAACTCGCCGAGCAGGTCCGCCCGCGTCAGGACGCCGGTCGGTTTGCCGTTCCGCACGATCATCACCGCGTCGGTGCCGCTGAGGGCCGCACGCACCTCCGAAACCGGCTCCCCGGCGCCGATCAGCGGCAGCGGCTCGTCCATGTGGCTGCCCACGGAATCGGTCAGGCTCGCCTTCCCCGCGTAGAGGGCGTCGAGCAGGGAGCGCTCGCTCACCGAGCCCGCCACCTCGCCGGCCATCACCGGCGGCTCCGCGTTCACCACGGGCATCTGGGAGACGCCGAACTCCTGCAGGATCGAGATCGCGTCGCGGACCGTCTCGCTGGGGTGGGTGTGCACCAGCGCCGGCATGTCCCCCGCCTTGCGCTTCAGCAGCTCCCCGGCCGTGCGCTCGGTGTGCTCGCGCAGGAAGCCGTACGACGCCATCCATTCGTCGTCGAAGATCTTGCCCATGTAGCCGCGTCCGGAGTCCGGCAGGAGCACCACGACGGTCGCCTCCGCCGGCAGCGTCGCCGCGTGCCGCAGCGCGGCGACCACGGCCATGCCGCACGAGCCACCCACGAGCAGCCCCTCCTCGCGGGCCAGCCGACGGGTCATCGCGAACGACTCCGCGTCGGAGACCGGGATGACCTCGTCGACCACGCTCGGGTCGTACGCCGCGGGCCACATGTCCTCGCCCACCCCCTCCACCAGGTAGGGACGGCCGGTGCCTCCGGAGTAGACCGAGCCCTCGGGGTCCGCGCCGATGATCCGCACCCGTCCGCCGTCCCTGTCCGCGGAGACCTCCCGCAGGTAGCGACCGGTGCCGGTGATCGTCCCGCCGGTGCCGATGCCGGTGACGAACGACGTCAACGCACCGTCGGTGTCCCTCCAGATCTCCGGGCCCGTGGACCTGTAGTGCGAGTTGGGTCCCTCGGGGTTGGAGTACTGGTCCGGTTTCCAGCCGCCCGGGGTCTCTGCCGCGATCCGGTCCGAGACCGAGTAGTAGCTGTCCGCGTGGTCCGGCGGGACCGAGGTGGGCGTCACGACGACCTTCGCGCCGTACGCGCGCAGCACCGCACGCTTGTCCTCACCGACCTTGTCCGGGCACACGAAGATGCACTGGTACCCCTTGCGCTGTGCCACCAGCGCCAGGCCGACCCCGGTGTTGCCGGACGTCGGCTCCACGATCGTCCCGCCGGGGAGCAGTGCGCCCGACGCCTCCGCCGCCTCGACCATCCGCAAGGCGATCCGGTCCTTCACCGATCCCCCCGGGTTCAGGTACTCCACCTTGGCGAGCACCGTGGCGGCGATGCCCTCGGTGACACGGTTCAACTTGACCAGGGGGTCTCCCCTACGAGGTCGGCGATGTGCTCGGCGTATTTCATGCCTCCATGGTCGCAGGCGTATTCAGCCCACGACGTCCCAGTCCCCGCCCCGGATGAGACGATCAGGTCAGGGCAGGGGCACCTGTCCGCGGTTCGCGCGAGAGGAGGTCAGCACCGACATGGGTAGAGCACGACGGGCACGCAAGATCGCGGCGCGCGCGGCGTACGGCGGCGGCATCGGAGCCGTCGGCGCGGGACTCGTCGGAGTCACGGGGTGGGCCGTGCTGAAGGGCGAGGCGGCGATGGCCCGCCGGATCGTCGGGCATCCGTTCGACGGCGCACCCGATGATCAGGGCACCTACGGCTCCGCGCCCGGTGTGCCGCTGGACCTGCTGGTGCTCGGCGACTCCACGGCGAAGGGCCTCGGCGCGGACCTGCCGCACCAGACCGTCGGCGCGATCAACGCCACCGCGCTGGCCGCTATCGCCGGTCGCCCCGTCCGACTGACCAACTTCGCCGTCGTAGGCGCCGTGTCCACCGACCTGGATCGCCAGGTCGAGCAGGCGCTGGCCCTGCTGCCGCACCCCGACGTCTGCATCATCATGGTCGGCGCCAACGACGTCACCCAGCGGATGGCGCGCTCCACCTCGGTCCGTTACCTGTCCTCGACCGTCGTCGCGCTTCGCGAGGCGGGATGCCAGGTGGTGGTGGGCACCTGCCCGGACCTCGGCGTCATCGAGCCGGTGCCCCAGCCGCTACGACTGCTGGCGCAGCGGTGGTCCCGCGATCTCGCCGCGGCCCAGACCGTGGGGGTCGTGGAGCACGGCGGCCGCACGGTCTCCCTCGGCGACCTGCTCGGGCACGAGTTCCGCAGCACCCCGCAGGTCATGTTCAGCAAGGACCGCTTCCACCCGTCGGCCGCCGGCTACGCCCGGGCCGCTTCCGCACTGCTGCCCAGCGTCCTGGACTCCCTCGGCTTCGCGTCGGCGGACACCGATCGCACCCCCGACGTACGCCGTGGAGAGGGCATCAGCCCGGTCTCCGTCGCCGCCACGTACGCCGTGCGCGACCCCGGCACCGAGGTCGCCGGCACCGAGGTCAGCGGCGACACGCGCAGTCGGCAGGGCCGCTGGGCGGTCCTGTTGCGGCGGCACCGGACCCCGCTGCCCGACACGCAGGACGAGCCGCGAGCGCCCGCCGACGGTCCCGACGCGGGATCCGCGGACGGTGACCTGCGGGACGAGTCCAGCGTCGACACCGCAGACGTCTGAGCGGTCCTGGGCCCGTGGCGAGCACGCCACCGGGGCCATTCGTCGACCGTCACCGCTCGCATAGGATCGCCCTCAGTCCGAGCGATGTCATGCCGGGCAGATGAGAGCAATCCCCAGCTATCCCCCAGTGATCCAGGAGTGCCGCAATGCCCGAGGCCGTCATCGTCTCCACCGCCCGCACGCCGATCGGTCGTGCGTTCAAGGGATCGCTGAAGGACATCCGCCCGGACGACCTGGCGACCCAGGCCGTGCTGGCCGCGCTCGACAAGGTGCCCGGCCTGGACCGCGCGCTGGTGGAGGACTTCTACCTCGGCTGCGCCGAGCCCTGGGGCGAGCACGGTGCCAACATGGCCCGCGTCGTCGCCGTCCTCGCCGGCCTGGACCACGTCCCCGCCTCCACGGTGAACCGCTTCTGCGCCTCCTCCGTGCAGACCACCCGGATGGCAGCGCACGCCATCCGCGCCGGTGAGGGCGACGTCTTCATCTCCGGCGGCGTGGAGTGCGTGTCGCGCTACGCGTCGTTCTCCGGCGCCGGCGGCACCTCCGCCGACTGGCAGAACCCGAAGTTCGCCGACGCGATCGCCCGCACCGAGCAGACCGCCAAGACCGGCGCGTCCTGGCACGACCCGCGCGAGGACGGCCAGCTGCCCGACATCTACATCGCGATGGGCCAGACGGCCGAGAACGTCGCCAGCTCCCGGGGCATCAGCCGTCGCCGTCAGGACGAGTGGGGCGTCAGCAGCCAGAACCGTGCCGAGGCCGCGATCGCCTCCGGCTTCTTCGAGCGCGAGATCACCCCCGTCACGCTTCCCGACGGCACCGTCGTCTCCCGTGACGACGGCCCCCGCGCCGGCGTCACCCTGGAGAAGGTGGAGGCACTGCAGCCGGTCTTCCGCGAGAACGGCACCGTCACCGCCGGCAACTGCTGCCCGCTGAACGACGGCGCCGCGGCGGTCGTCGTCATGAGCGACGTCAAGGCCAAGGAGCTCGGCCTGACCCCGCTGGCCCGCGTCGTGTCCACCGGCGTCTCGGCGCTGTCGCCCGAGATCATGGGTCTCGGACCGGTCGAGGCGTCACGGCAGGCGCTGGACCGCGCCGGCCTGACCATCGCCGATATGGACCTCTACGAGATCAACGAGGCCTTCGCCGCTCAGGTGCTGCCGTCCGCGGACGACCTGAAGATGGACTTCGACAAGCTCAACGTGCACGGCGGGGCGATCGCGCTCGGCCACCCGTTCGGGTCGACCGGCGCTCGGATCACCACCACCCTGCTCAACGGGCTGCGCGAGGTCGACGGCACGTTCGGCCTGGAGACCATGTGCGTCGGCGGCGGCCAGGGCATGGCCGTCATCTACGAGCGACTGTCCTGACCTCGGACATCTCGGTCAGCTCGATCGTCGCGATGGCCGGCACCGGCGGTGTCGCCCTGCTGCAGGATCCGCGTCCGGACGACGTCCGGCGCGCCCTGCAGCGGGTGACCCTCCGGTGGCGTCAGCTGCCGGTCGACCGGGCGGACGCACTGTCCGCCACGGTGCGTGCTTTCGCCGCCCTGTCCGCGGAACTGGACCCGGCGGACATCCCGGATCTCGGTCCGGCGACCGCGGTCGACCAGCTGTCGGTCGCGGTCTTCGACGCGTGCGCGAGCGGCCGCTCCGCCCACCTCGGCGAACGGCTCGGCGAGTTGCTCGCGCAGTTGGCCTGAGGACGCGCGTCCTCACGGCATCCGCTCGCCGGCCTCGACGGACTGCTCGATGATGTTCTGGGCCGGCGCCAGCGGACACACCCAGCGGTCGTCGTAGCGACAGGACGGGTGGTAGAGGAAGTTCAGGTCCACGACCATCTCCTGCCCGGCGCCTCCCAGGTCCGCGCCCTTGGCCGTGTCGAGCAGATAGCGTCCGCCGCCGTACGACGTGCTGCCCGCGGTGCCGTCGCGTAGCGGCAGGAAGAGGCCGCCGGCGTACTGGTCCAGCCACCAGACGGCGACGCGCGCATCGAACGGGTCCGGAAGGGTGATCCACCCGGCCAGGCTCAGGCTGGTCGATCCGTCGGCGCCCGAGTCGATGGCGAGCTGCTGCGGCGCGCCCGCGGGCTCCAGCGGGAGCGTCCACCGCAGAGCCGGGTCGTAGGGCCACACCGGGATCCCGTGGCGGCGCAGAGGGTCTCCGGCGGCCAACGGGCTCTGCGAGTGGTGCAGGAACAACGACTCCCTTCCCGCGCGCCAACGTGCGTGACCCTCGGCCGCGTCGGCGCTCACGCGCACCTGCGCGTAGAGCTGGGCCACCTCGCGACGCCAGGCCGACAGTTGCAGTGCGGTGCGCGAGTCCATGCCCGCGAGACTACGGACGGGTCACCGACCGACGTACGACGCAGGGCCGCCGCCCGGGATATCCCCGGGCGGCGGCCCTGTGCGTGGTGCGGGTGGCGTCAGTTGCGCATCCGCGCGAGCAGCCGCAGCAGCTCCAGGTAGAGCCAGACGATCGTGACGATCAGACCGTGCGCCATCAGCCAGGAGTACTTCTCGGGGAGCCCGGCCTGCACGGCGCGGGTGATGGAGTCGAAGTCGATGGCGAGGGAGTACGCCGCGAGCGCGATGCCGATCAGGCACAGCGCGATGCCGATGCCGCCCATCCCGAAGAAGCCGAAGCCGCCGAGCACACCGGTGAACTGCAGCACCAGGTTGATCAACCCGAAGAGCATGTAGCCCACGAGCGCCATGAAGAAGATCTTCCGGCTGCGCTCGGTCACCTTGATGAGGCCGAACTTCCAGCCGGCGAACATCGCCACGAAGACGCAGGCCGTGCCGAGCACGGCCTGGGCGACCACACCGGGCCAGATCGTGTTGAAGTACTGGCTGCACGCTCCGACGAAGAGCCCCTCCACCACGGCGTAGGTGAGGATCAGCGGCACCGAGACCTTCTTCATGAAGGCGATGGCCAGCCCGATTCCGAGCCCGACGAACATGCCACCGATCCAGATGGCGAGCCCCACGGACTGGTCGCCCCGTGAGATGAACCAGGAGACCGCGGCCGAGACGACCAGGAGACCGAAGAGTGTCAGCGTGCGCACGAAGACGTCGTCGAGAGTCATCGCACGACCCTGGCCGGTGGTCACCGGCGGGAAGCCGTACCCCTGCTCCGGCTTGTCGAAGGTCGGCTGCGGGGCGTATCCCTGCGGCGCCTGCTGGCCGTAGCCGCCCGGAGGCGGGCCGTACGGGTCGCGGGGCGGCGGGTTGTAAGGAGTCGCCTGGCCGCGCTGACCGAACTGCGGCTGGCCGATCCCGGCGTACTTCCCCTGCGACAGCTCGCGGTTGAAACGCGAGAAGACGGGGTTCGTGGGCATTGCTTCCTCCGAAGCCGAGACGGTGCGCCCCATCGGCGCACACCTGCGTCACATCCTATGACGATCGAGGGGGCCCGCCGGTTCCCCGCGAACCCCGGCGAGCACCGGAACCGCGCGGTTTCAGCGGCTCTGTCGCGCGTCGTGGACGGTGATCGCGACCTGGACGCGGTTGGCCGCCTCCAACTTGGTGAGCACCCGCGAGACGTGCGCCTTGATGGTCGGCACGCTCAGATAGAGCTGCCGGCCGATCTGGGCGTTGGACAGAACCCTCCCCCACCCCGATCGCCACCTCCCGTTCGCGGTCGGTGAGCCGATCGAGCCGGTGGCGTGCCGCGGCCCCGCGGTCGTCGTCGCCGCTGGAGGCGACTCTGCTCATCAGGCTCGCCGTGATGGTCGGCGACAGCATCGGCTCGCCGTCCGCGACGGCCCGCACGGCCTGCACCAGGCGGTCCGGTGGCGTGTCCTTCAACAGGAACCCGCTGGCTCCCACCCGCAGCGCACGCAGGATCAGGTCGTCGGTGTCGAACGTGGTGAGGACGATCACCCGGACGTCGTCGGCGTAGCGCCGCACCATCTGATCGCACGCGCTGATCCCGTCCAGCCGCGGCATCCGGATGTCCATGAGGACGACGTCCGGTCGATGCCGGGCGACCACGTCGAGTGCCTCGAGGCCGTCGCCGGCCTCGGCCAGGACGGTGATGTCCGGCGCACCGCCCAGGATCATCCGCAATCCGGCGCGTACCAGCGCCTCGTCGTCGACCAGGACCACCTCGACGCCGCCCACATCCTGCTCAACCATGGCCGGCACGCTCCCACGGCAGCGACGCGCGGACCAGGAAACGGTGCGCCCGGTCGACCTCGTAGGTGAGCTCGCCGCCGGCCAGCACCGCGCGCTCGGTGAGACCGATGAGGCCGAGGCCCGAACGCGTCGGCGCATCCGCGCCGCGGCCCGACGACGGCGTCGCCATCGCGTTGCTGACCTCGATCTGCACGCCGGCGCCGTTGGCCACCTCGATCCGGACGGCGACCTGCGAGGTCGGGGAGTGTTTGCGAGCGTTCGTCAGACACTCCTGGACGATACGAAAAGCGTTGCGGGACACCGGCTCCGGCACCGACCTCAGATCGCCCTCGGTGTCGGCCTCGATGGACGCTCCGGCCTCCCGTTCGTGGTCGATGAGCGCGGGCAACTGCGCCAGGGTGGGCAGTGGAGCCGCCACCTGACTCTGGTCCAGATCCGGATCGCGCAGCACCCCCAGCACCTCCCTCAACTCGGTCAGTGCCAGGTGGGAGTTCTCCTGGATGAGGGTCGCGGTCTCGCGGACCTGGTCGGGGGGCAGGTCCGCGCGGTAGGCCAGGGCGCCGGAGTGCATCGCGACCAGCGAGATCCGGTGCGCGAGGACGTCGTGCATCTCGCGGGCGATCCGGGCCCGCTCTCCGGCCCGCGCCTGCGCGACGCGCAGGTCCCGTTCCCGCTCGGCGGTCTCGGCGCGTTCGTGCAGTTGTGCCACGAGCTCCCGCCGGGCCCCGATGAACAGTCCGACCGCCACGGCGAACGCGAGCGACAGCACGCTGGTCGTCAGATTCGTGACCCGCTCGCCCAGATCCGTGTCCGCGGGGTGCACCGCGCTGAACACCACTCCGGTGACGATCCAGGCGGTCCCGGCGAGGACGACGTCTCGTCGCACGCGATGCGTACAGAGGGAGATGAGCGCGATCCCGGCCGCGGCGACCGTGCTGGCCACCACCGCCGTGGACGCGATGAGGACGAGCGTGACAGCAAGCGGCCGGCGGCGGCGCAGCAACAACAACGGCAGGAGCAGCGCTCCCGCGAGGAGATCGACGTAGGGCCACCAGTCGTGGAAGTGGTAATGAGCCGTCGTGCCGTCGGCCACCGTCGCCAGCCAGAGCAACGCGCCGACCACGGCGGACGCGAGCAGACGCCACGTCTCGCTCCACCACCGGGGCATCCGGATCCGGACATCGCTCGTCACCCTGCCGACCCTAGGGCGGATCACGGGCCCGGGCCCTCCGTGGCGCAGCATCCCATCCCGACGGACCGCCGACCCCCTACCGAAGTCGCACACGCCGTATGCGCACGGCCGATGTGCGACCCCTGCGGCTTTCGGCAGCGTGGTCGTCATGATCACAGTCGAGAACCTGACCAAACGCTACGGCGGGTACACCGCCGTCAACGACGTGTCCTTCACCGTGCGCCCGGGGGCCGTCACCGGCTTCCTCGGCCCGAACGGCGCGGGCAAGTCCACCTGCATGCGGATCGTCTGCGGGCTCACGCCCGCGACCTCCGGGCGGGCGACCGTGCTCGATCGTCCGTACGCCGCCCTGCCGAACCCCGGTCGCCACGTCGGCGTGCTGCTGGACGCGTCCGCGCAGCACGCGGGCCGCACGGGCCGCGAGGTGCTCACCCTCGGCGCCGTCACGATGGGACTGGCGCGCACCCGGGTGGAGGAGCTGCTCGATCTGGTGGGGCTGACCGAGGCCGAGGCCGGGCGCCGCATCGGGAACTACTCGCTCGGGATGCGCCAGCGCCTCGGAATCGCCCACGCCCTGCTCGGCGACCCCGAGGTGCTCATCCTGGACGAACCCGCCAACGGTCTGGACCCCGCCGGCATCCGATGGATGCGCACGCTGCTGCGCGGATACGCCGACCAGGGCGGCACCGTGCTGCTGTCCTCCCACCTGCTGCACGAGATCGAGGTCGTCGCGGACGAGCTGCTCGTCATCGGCCGCGGGAAGATCGTCGCCCGCGGTCCCAAGAACGAACTGATGCAGGCCACCGGCACGACGGTGCGCTCGACCGACGACCCGGAGTTCGAACGAGTGCTGGCGGACGCCGGTCTGCGGTCCGTCCCCGACGGTGACGGCCTGCGGGTCAGCGCGGACCCGGCTGAGATCGGCGCACTCGCCGCCCGGCACGGCGTGGTCCTGACCCTTCTGGCACCGGCGGGATCCGCGGGCCTGGAAGACATGTTCCTGCGGCTGACCGCCGCCGACGCACGAGAGGAAGTGCCGGGATGACCACCGTAGAGACCTCCCGGGTCACTGCACCGCGGCTGCCCGCCCGGTTGCCGGCCCCCGACGACCGCGCTGTGCCCTTCACCCGGCTGGTGCACGTCGAACTCCGCAAGATCCTGGACACCCGCGCGGGCCGATGGCTGCTCATCGGCATCACTGCGGTCACGGCCATCGTCGTCGGCATCGTCATCTTCACCGGGTCTGCCGACGCTCACAAGGATCTGAGCGACTTCCTGACCGCGACCGTCATCCCGCAGTCGATCCTGCTGCCGCTGCTCGGCATCATCACCGTGACGTCCGAGTGGACTCAGCGAACGGGTCTGGTCACGTTCGCGCTCGAGCCGGATCGCACGAGGGTCGGCCGGTCCAAGCTCGCCTCCGCTGCGTTGCTCGGTCTGCTCGTGCTCGCGACAGCCGTCCTCCTCGCCGTCGTGGCGACCGGGCTGTGCGAGGTGCTCCGCGGCGGCCACCCGACCTGGTCGTTGGACGCCCTGACGATCGGCGGCGTGGTGCTCGCCCAGCTGCTCGCCGTCGTGCAGGGGGTCGCGTTCGGTCTGGTGCTGCAGAACACGCCCGCGGCGATCGTCTCCTATCTCGTGCTCCCCCAGGCGTGGACGATCGTGGGCGACCTCGTGCACGGTCTGCACGGTGTGCAGCCCTGGCTGGACCTCAATTCGGCGACCAGTCCGCTGGTCGATGCCTCGATGACCGCCGAGAACTGGGCACAGCTGGGGGTGGCGGGGCTCGTGTGGGTGGTCCTACCACTCATCGCAGGCGTCGTCCGTCTGCGGCGCAGCGAGGTCAAATGACCCGCGCCGCATGACGACAGCACGGCCCGGTGGGAGATCAGGGGACCCACCGGGCCGTGTGGCGCGCTGTCTCGATATGGCCGTGACCGGTGCCCCCGACGGGACTCGAACCCGCACTCGAGCGATTTTAAGTCGCCTGCCTCTGCCGATTGGGCTACGAGGGCAGAGACAGGCTAGCCAGACGGGGCGGGCGGGCGTGCGACGCCACGTCCCCCAGTCGACACGTCCCTCAGTCGGTGTGCAGCAGTGAGAGCGCGATGCCGTCGAGGATGTCGGCCTCGCTCGCGCGTACCTGTTCCATCCCGGCGGTCTGCGCCAACCGGGTCACGATGCGGCTCCAGATGAGCGCACCCGCGCCGATGACGTCGACGCGCCCCTGGTGCATGAACGGCATGGCAGCCCGCTCGGCCCGGTCCGCCGCCAGGATCGCCCGGCAGGACGCGAGGATCTGCTCCACCGGGAGGCTGGCGCCGTGGATGACGGCGGGGTCGTACGCGCGCAGCTGCAGCGCGTGCGCGGTGATGGTCGTGACCGACCCGGCGAGGCCGACGAGGGTCGCGACCCCGTCGAAGCCGACCTGTGCCTGCGCCCGGTCGACGGCGGCGTCGATGTCGCGGGTGGCCGCATCGATCTGCGCAGCGGTCGGCGGGTCGGAGCGCAGGTGCCGCTCGGTCATCCGTACGCAGCCGATGTCGGTGGACAGCGCCGCGTCCACGGTGCGTCCGCCACGAACGAACTCGGTGGAGCCGCCACCCAGGTCGACGACCAGGTAGGGGCCGGGCACACCGGTCGCGATCAGGTCGCCGGTGGCTCCCCGGAAGCTGAGCCGCGCCTCCTCGTCGCCGGTGACGACCTCGGGTGAGACGTCGTACGCGGCGAAGGCCTGGCGTACGCCGGCCACGAACTCCTCGGCGTTCGATGCATCGCGGGACGCCGAGGTGGCGACGAATCGCACTGCGGTGACGGCGTTTTCGGTGCACTGGGCGGCGTACTCGCGAGCCGTGGCCAGGGTACGGCCCATGGCATCCGGCGCGATCCGGCCGGTGGCGTCGATGCCCTGTCCGAGCCGGACGAACTCCATCCGGCGCACCACGTCGACGGGCGGGCGAGCGCCGTCACTGTCGGCGATCAGCAGTCGGATGGTGTTGGTGCCGCAGTCGACCGCCGCGACCCGGGTCACTCGGCCTCCGGGGAGCAGCAACCGCCGGTCCACCACGCGGGTAGCGCGGCCAGCGCCTCGTCGCCGAGCGGGTTCACACCGGGGCCGACGGCCATCGAGTGAGCGACGAGCACATGCAGGCACTTGACGCGGGTCGGCATCCCGCCGGCGGAGATCCCGGCGATCTCGGGCACATCGCCGAGCTCGGCGCGGTGCCGCAGATAGTCCTCGTGCGCGGATCGGTAGCGTGCGGCCAGGTCGGGGTCCTGCTCTAGCCGCTCGGTCATCTCGCGCATCATGCCCTGGGACTCCAGGGTGCTGATGGCGCCGGTCAGGCGCGGGCAGGTCGCGTAGTACGTCGTGGGGAACGGCGTGCCGTCCTGCAGTCGCGGCAGCGTGCGGACCACGGCCGGGCAGCCGCACGGGCACCGGGCCGCCACGTCGATCGCGCCGCGCGGCACCCGGCCGAGCTGCTGTTCGATCGCCGCGAGGTCGGCCTCACCGATGGAGCTCGTCGTCATCGGACTGGTCATCGGGGCGGGGTGCGCACCAGCGACTGCCACAGCTGCCCGTACCACGGGTGGGTGCTGGACGCCGTGGTCGCCGCTACCACGCCCGACTTGGTCACGGGGTGCGTCGTGCCCTGCTTGTCGACCACGATCGTGAGCGTGCCGCCCGGTGCCACGAAACCCAGGCGCTTGGCGGCCTGCGCCTTCACGTACGCCGGGTCGTTCCACTCCTTCTGCTGCGCCTGCAGTGAGCGGATGTCGGCCTGCTGGGAGGCCACCTGACTGCGCATGCCGTTGATGTCGCCCTGGGCCCGCAGGTAGCTGCGCAGCGTGGGGGTGATGAGCACCGCGAGGAAGACCACGAGCGCGCCGAGCACCGTGAGCCGGCGCATCGAGCGCGGCGTACGACGCCGGCGTGCAGCACGGGCCGCGCCGCCCGACGTCGACGAGGCACGCGGTGTACGGGTCGGCCGCGACCCGGCGGGGCGGCTCGCCGCAGGTCGCGAACTGTGCCCACGCGGTTGCGCGGGCCGGGTCGAGCGCGGGTCGCGCGGCATGACGGTGTCTCTCCCTGCTCAGGCGGTGAAACGCGGGAACGCCGAGGCGCCGGCATACGTCGCCGCGTCGTCCAGCTCCTCCTCGATGCGCAACAGCTGGTTGTACTTCGCGACGCGGTCCGAGCGGGCGGGCGCGCCGGTCTTGATCTGACCGCAGTTGGTGGCGACCGCGAGGTCGGCGATCGTGGTGTCCTCGGTCTCGCCCGAGCGGTGGCTCATCATGCAGCGGAAACCGTTGCTCTGGGCCAGCGTGACCGCGTCGAGGGTCTCGGTCAGCGAACCGATCTGGTTGACCTTCACCAGCAGCGCGTTCGCCGTGCCGGTGTCGATGCCGCGCTGCAGTCGCTCGGGGTTGGTGACGAAGAGATCGTCGCCGACGATCTGCACCTGGTGGCCGATCTGGTCGGTCAGGGTCTTCCAGCCGTCCCAGTCGTCCTCGTGCAGCGGGTCCTCGAGCGAGACGAGCGGGTAGTCCGCCACCAGCTGTGCGTAGTAGGCGGACATCTGCTCGGCCGATTTCTTCGTGGCCTCGAACTGGTAGCCGCCCTTGTCGAAGAACTCGCTGGCCGCGACGTCGACGGCCAGACCGATCTCCTTGCCCGGGGTGTAGCCGGCCTTCTCGATCGCGGTCAGGATCAGGTCCAGCGCCGCGCGGTTGCTCTCCAGGTTCGGTGCGAAACCGCCCTCGTCGCCGAGGCCGGTCGACAGGCCCTGCTTCTTCAGCACCGACTTCAGGCTGTGGTAGATCTCCGCCCCCCAGCGCAGTGCCTCGCGGAAGGACTCCGCGCCGATCGGGGCGATCATGAACTCCTGGATGTCGACATTGGAGTCGGCGTGCGACCCGCCGTTCAGGATGTTCATCATCGGCACCGGCAGCACGTGCGCGTTGGGGCCGCCGACGTAGCGGAAGAGTGGCAGGTCGGCCGACTCGGCGGCCGCCTTCGCGACGGCGAGGGAGACGCCCAGGATCGCGTTGGCGCCGATCTTGCCCTTGTTGGGGGTGCCGTCGATGCCGATCATCTCGGCGTCGACCAGGCGCTGCTCACTGGCGTCGAAGCCGAGCAGGTGCGGGGCCAGCTCCTCGCCGATCGCGTCGACCGCGTCCTGCACGCCCTTGCCGAGGTAGCGCTTCTTGTCGTTGTCGCGACGCTCGACCGCCTCGAACTGGCCGGTGGACGCGCCGGAGGGAACGGCCGCGCGACCGACGACGCCGTCGTCCAGTGCGACCTCGACCTCGACCGTCGGGTTGCCGCGCGAGTCCAGGATCTCGCGGGCGAGGATTGCATCGATGCTGGCCACTTCAGGCTCCCAAGGTCGGTGGACGGCGTACTGATCGACGAGCCTAACGGCGTCGGCAGGGCAGGCGCGCGCGGCGCGCAGAACCACCGTGACTCAGGTAGGGCCCGGAGCCACAGGTCGGCCTGTGGCTCTCGGTCCTCCCTGCGTCCCGGTCACTCCTCGGGGCGGGACAGCGGCCGTGACCGCTCCGCCACCGCCTGCACCTCTCGGGCCAGCAACGCTTCGGCGGACTCCCCGCGCTCGCGCGCCGCCGCGACCTGCCGCAGTAGCTGGGAGCCGGCCGACTCGTCGTACGTGAGGTCGACGCCCCGCCGGGCGGCACGGGACAGCAGCTTCTCCGCGACGAGCAGGGTGGGCAGTCCCTTGGGGATGCCGGCCAGCAGGTCGCCGGCGTCCCGGTCGGGCTTCTCGGCGGCCTTGATCTGCTCCCACGAGGCCTCGACCTCACCGGCGGTGGTGGCGTCACCGTCGCCGAAGACATGCGGGTGGCGCCGGATCAGCTTGGCGACGAGGCCGCCCGCGACGTCGTCGATGTCGAACGGCTCCTGCTGGTCCTCGGCCGCGAGACGCGCGTGGAAGAGCACCTGCAGCAGGACGTCGCCGAGCTCCTCGGCGAGGTGGGCACGATCGCGTCGTTCGATGGCCTCGAGCGTCTCGTAGGTCTCTTCGACCAGGTACTTCGCCAGACTGTCGTGGGTCTGCTCGGCGTCCCATGGACAGCCGCCGGGCGACCGCAGCGTGTCCATCACGGCGACCGCGTCCAGCAGCCGGGCTCCCGGCAGATCCCAGGAGCCGACGACGATCTCCACCGACGGCGGGGTCTCCAGCCGGGTCAACTCACCGGCGAGTGCATCGGTCAGGCCGGGGTCGCCGTCCGCGGAGCCGATCCAGACCACCCGGCCGTCGTGCTGGGCGAGCGCTCGCGCCAGCTCGCGGCGGTCGTCGTATCGGGTCGCCCGCACCTCGACGCCGCTGGTGCGGACCGCGTCCGGCACCGGCTCGTCCGGATCCGCGGCGTAGACGACGTCGGCCGCCTCGAGCACCTGCCAGGCGGACCTGCTGAGCAGGCCGGCGGGCACCCGGGGGAAGTGACGAGGATCGCGAGCGACGCCTCGCGCGCGACGTCGGCGATGGTCAGCCCTTGCTCGAACTCTTGCTGACGATCCACGGCTCTGAGGTCGCGAGCACCCCGTTGGCGCCGCCCCATCGGCCAAACCGCGGGTTGATCTCGACCTTGGCGGCGTTGACGATCTTGGTGATCTCAGCGACGCCGGCCTGGGAGTTGCTGATGTTGGTGACCGCGACGTTGCTGCGCAGCGCGTCGATGGCGGCGGTCGAGGGGTTGGCGACGTTGCGCTGCGCGAACTCCTGGCGGGCCTGCGCCGCGGAGAACGCGCCGCCCTGCTCCGCGGCGACGCGCTGGAAGTCGTTGGCGAACACCAGATAGGTGATGGCGGAGCGGGAGTTGAAGTCCGCGGCGCCGGAGCCGAACGCCTGCTTGATCTGGGTGACCGCGTCCTGCACCTGATCGACGCTGACGCGGGTGCCGTCGTAGGACGCAGCGGTGGTGCTGTTGTGGAACAGCTGGCTGCTACCGCACCCGCTGACCCCGACGACGGTGACGGCTAGGGCGGCGATGCCGACGGCACGGCGCGACGTACTCACTTGTGGACCTCCTCGAACGACAGCGGTCATCATGCCAGCACGCTCCGGCTCACGCGCCCGCGGCTCCGGCGGCCGCCGCGATGTCGTCCAGCAGCACCGCCTTCACCAGGGCCGTCGCCCAGCGCAGCACCTCCAGGTCGCGCAGCGGCTGGCCGCCGACCGGTGCCGTCTTCGGCGTCGGCACCAGGGCGTGCGTCGGCTTCACCAGCGTGCCGGGGAAGAGCCGCTGCAGGCGCAGCGACTGGCTCTCACGCAGCTCCAGTGGGCCGAACCGGATGTAGCGGCCCTGGGAGCTGATGTCCCCCACCCCGCCCTGCCGGGCGATGATCCGCAGCCGCGCCACCTCGAACAGGTTGCGGACCGGCTGCGGCGGTGTGCCGTAGCGGTCCTGCAGCTCCGCCTCGATCTCGGTGAGGCCGTGCTCGTCCTCCACGACCGCCAGCTTCTTGTACGCCTCGAGCCGCAACCGCTCCCCCGGCACGTACTCGTGCGGCAGGTGCGCGTCGACCGGCAGCTCGATCTTGACCTCGTTCGGGGTGGTGTCCTTCTCCCCGCGGAAGTCGGCCACGGCTTCGCCCACCATCCGCACGTACAGGTCGAAGCCCACGCCGGCGATGTGGCCGGACTGCTCGCCGCCGAGCAGGTTGCCCGCGCCACGGATCTCCAGGTCCTTCATGGCGACCTGCATGCCGGCGCCGAGGTCGGTGTGGCTGGCGATGGTCTGCAGCCGGTCGTGCGCCGTCTCGGTCAACGGCTTCTCGGGCGGGAAGAGGAAGTAGGCGTACGCGCGTTCGCGCCCTCGACCGACGCGGCCGCGCAGCTGGTGCAGCTGCGACAGGCCCATCAGGTCGGCCCGCTCGACGATCAGCGTGTTGGCGTTGGAGATGTCCAGGCCCGTCTCGACGATCGTGGTGCACACCAGCACATCGGCGCGGCGTTCCCAGAAGTCGACGACGACGTCCTCGAGGCGCTGCTCGGGCATCTTGCCGTGCGCCGTCACCACCCTCGCCTCGGGCACGAGTTCGCGCAGCCGCGTGGCCGCCTTCTCGATCGTCGCCACCTTGTTGTGGATGAAGAAGACCTGACCCTCGCGCATGAGCTCGCGGCGCACGGCGGCGCCGATCTGCTTCTCGTCCCAGCCGCCGACGAAGGTCAGGACGGGGTGACGCTCCTCGGGCGGCGTTGCGAGAGTGGACATCTCGCGGATGCCGGTGACCGCCATCTCCAGGGTGCGCGGGATCGGCGTCGCGGACATCGCGAGCACGTCGACCGCGGTGCGCATCTGCTTCAACTGCTCCTTGTGCTCGACACCGAAGCGCTGCTCCTCATCGACCACGACGAGGCCGAGGTCCTTGTACTGGACCTCCTTCGACAGCAGTCGATGGGTGCCGATGACCAGATCGACGCCGCCGCCCTTGAGCCCCTCGATCACCTCGCGTGCCTCGCGGTCGGACTGGAAGCGCGACAACGCCTTCACCACGACGGGGAAGCCGGCGTAGCGCTCGGTGAAGGTCTGCACGTGCTGTTTCACCAGCAGGGTGGTCGGGCAGAGCACGGCGACCTGCTTGCCGTCCTGGATGGCCTTGAATGCCGCCCGCACCGCGATCTCGGTCTTGCCGTACCCGACGTCGCCGCAGATGAGCCGGTCCATCGGCACCGACTTCTCCATGTCGGCCTTGACCTCGTCGATGCTGGAGAGCTGATCGGGCGTCTCGATGTAGGCGAAGGCGTCCTCCAGCTCGTGCTGCCACGGGCTGTCGGGTGCGAACGCGTGACCCTCGGTGGCCATCCGCGCCGAGTAGAGCCGGATGAGCTCGCCGGCGATCTGGCGCACGTGCCGCTTGGCGCGCGACTTGGTGGTCTGCCAGTCCGAGCCGCCCATCCTGTTGAGCGTGGGCAGCTCGCCGCCGACGTAGCGAGTGACCTGGTCGAGCTGATCGGTCGGCACGAAGAGCCGGTCGCCGGGCTGCCCGCGCTTGGACGCGGCGTACTCCAGCACCAGGTATTCGCGGGTCGCGCCGCCCACGGAGCGCTGCATCATCTCCACGAAGCGGCCGACACCGTGCTGCTCGTGCACGACGTAGTCACCGGGGCGCAGCTGCAGCGGGTCGACGACGTTGCGGCGGCGCGCGGGCATCCGGCGCATGTCCTTGGTGCTGCCGCTCGTGCCGCGGCTGCCGGTCAGGTCGGCCTCGGTCACGACGACCAGGTCGCTGGACGGCAGGGCGAAGCCACGCCCCAGACAGCCGGTGCTGACCTCGACCATGCCGGGGTCGAGGGGGCCGAGCGCGCGGGTGGTGACGTCGTTCTCCGAGAGCACCTCGGTGACCCGCTTGGCCAGGCCGGGGCCCTCGGTGACCACGAGCACCCGCTGCCCCTCGGCGGCCCACTTGCGCAGGTCGTCGACGGCGTGCTCGGTGTTGCTGCGGTAGGCCGGGATCTCCTGCGTGTGCAGGGTGATCCGCTCCCCCGGCAGCTCGTCCTCGGCGAACTCGACCAGCTCCTCGTCGGAGGAGAACGACGACATCGACCACCACGGCCGGCCGGTGTCCAGCGCGTGGTCGCGCAGCTGGGACAGGCTCCAGTACGACGCGGTGCCGAGCGCGCCCCGCAGGTCGACCGGTACGACGTTGCCGGCGGCCGCGTTGGCCCAGCTCGCGTCGAGGAACTCCTCGCTGGTGGTCACCAGGTCGGCGGCGCGGGTGCGCACGCGTTCGGGATCGCAGAGCACGACGTGGGTGCCGGGCAGCAGCACGTCGAGCAGCGGCTGCATCGCGTCGCCGAGCAGGATCGGCGACAAGGACTCCATGCCCTCGACCGCGATGCCCTCGGCGACCTTCTCCAGCATGTCGCTGACACCGGCGAGCTGCGGCGCGAGCTCCCTGGCGCGGTCGCGGACCGCGGTGGTGAGCAGCAGCTCGCGGCACGGCGGCGCCCACAGTCCGCCCTCGGCGATCTCCAGCGAGCGCTGGTCGGCGACCTTGAACCAGCGCACCTCCTCGACGGTGTCGCCCCAGAACTCCACCCGCTGCGGGTGCTCCTCGGTCGGCGGGAAGACGTCGAGGATGCCTCCGCGAACGGCGAACTCGCCCCGGCGTTCGACCATGTCGACCCGGGCGTACGCCGCGTCGGCGAGAGCCTCGACGACGTCCTCGAGTCGCGCGTCGGTGCCGGGCCGCAGCTCGACCGGCTGCAGGTCGCCGAGACCGTGGGCGATGGGCTGCAGGACGGCGCGCACGCTCGCCACGACGACGTCGATCGGGCCGTGCTCCGCATGCTCGGCGTGGTCGGGGTGCGCGAGGCGCCGCAGCAGGGCGAGTCGACGGCCGACGGTGTCGCTGCGCGGGCTCAGCCGCTCGTGAGGCAACGTCTCCCAGCTGGGGAACTCCGCGACGGCGTGCTCGGGGAGCAGGCTGCGCAGCGCCTCGGACAGGTCGCCGGCCTCGCGTCCGGTGGCGGTCACGGCCAGGATCGGCACCCGCGCCCCGTCGCCGGGGCGCGTCAGCAGGGACAGCAGCGGCGCCCGGGCGCCGGGCGAGGCAGCGACGTCGACGACGTCCGCGGAGCTGCGGAGGTCCAGGACACGGCGTACGGCGGGGTCACCGGACAGCAGATCGAGCAACGGGTCGAGGCGCACGGCATTTCTTCCGGTCGGCAGCACAAAAGCCCCGGATCACGAGATCTCGGGGTGGTGTTTCCAGTGTAGGCGCGGGCTGAGACAGCCCTCACGGGCCCGCGCAACGGCACCGCCTGGTCCCTCGCGGCGGACAAACGTCGACGGCCGGGCACCTACGATCGAGTGATGCCCCGTGAGATGAGCGTCCAGGACACCGTCACCATCGCCGGTGTCAGCCCGCAGGAGGTCTTCGAGGCCATCAGCGACCCGTCCCGGATGGGGCGGTGGAGCCCGGAGAACACCGGTGCCGTCATCGAGACCGCCGGCGGGCCCGCTCCGGTCGGCACGTCGTTCGTCGGCGCCAACAGCCGGTTCGGCGCGAAGTGGCACACACGATGCGTCGTGACCGCCTCGGACCCGGGCCGCCGGTTCGCGTTCGACGTCAAGGCGATCGGTCTGCGCAAGCCCGGCCTCAAGGCCCGCATCGCCACCTGGGAGTACCGCCTGGAGCCGTCGACCGACGGCACGACCGTCACCGAGGTGTGGACCGACGGACGCAGCGGGTGGCCGGCGTTCGCGGCGAAGGGTTTCGACAAGGTCGTGACCCGCGGGTCGACGTTCGCCGACTGGCAGCGCGGCAACATCGCCCGCACCCTGGCCAACCTCAAGAAGGACCTCGAGCGCACCTCGGCCTGACGCCCCGGAACTCGCCGGTTGTCAGCGGTTCTGTGGCGCCGGCGTCACGAATCCGCTGACAACCGGGCGGCCGTCACCAGGCGTGGACGACGTTCTGGGCGTCGGGAAGGTCCTTCTGCACCAGCAGGTCGATCGCGTCGACCGCCGACGGCAGGAGGAAGTCCAGCTCCTTGCGCTCCGTGGCGTTGAAGTCCTTCAGCACGTACGACGCCGCGTCCATCCGGCCCGGCGGCCGCCCGATGCCCACCCGCACCCGCAAGTAGTCCTTGGTGCCCAGTGACTTGGTGATCGAGCGCAGCCCGTTGTGGCCGCCCTCGCCGCCACCGCGCTTGAGCCGGACCGCGCCGAAGTCGATGTCGAGCTCGTCGTGCACCACGATCAACCGCTCGGGCGGGATCTTGAAGAAGCTCATCAGCGCGGCGACCGGGCCGCCCGACTCGTTCATGTAGGTGGCAGGCACCGCGACCACCGCCGACGGGCCCGGGAGACCTCCTCCGGCGGTACCGAGGCGGATCCGCGCCCCGCGGGCACGCGCCTTGTGGGCCTTCAGGGTCGCCCCCGCGCGGTCGGCCAGCAGCTCGGCCACCATCGCACCGACGTTGTGCCGGTTGCCGGCGTACGCCGTGCCCGGGTTGCCGAGTCCGACGATCAGCCAAGGGTCCACGGGCAGTCAGTATGCCCGGACGGACACGGCCGCCGCGCGACGGCCGATCACCCCCATCGACGCCGAAGGCGCGCTTCGCACGCCCGGACCGACAGCTTCCGGGGGCGAAACGCGCACTCGACGTCTCAGGGAGATGCTTACTCGGAGTCGTCGCCCTTCTCGGCGTCGTCGGACTCGCCCTCGGCAGCCTCGGCCTCGGCGGCCTCGTCCTCGTCGGACTCCTCGCGCTCGATGCCGGCCTCGGCCTCAGCCTCGGCGAGCTCGCTCTCCAGCTCCTCGACCGACTGCTGCTGCACGATGTTGACGATGAGCAGCTCCTCGTCCGCCTCCAGCTCGGCGCCGGCGGGCAGCGTGACGTCCTTGGCCAGGATCTGGCTGCCGGCCTCGAGGCCCTCGACGGAGACGGTGACCGACTCGGGGATCTTGAAGGCGTCGGCCAGCACGGACAGCGTGCTGTTCTCGACGGTGACGACTGTCTCGATGCCGGCCTCGCCCTCGATGTGCACGGGGACGTCGACGACGACCTTCTCGCCGCGGCGGACGATGACCAGGTCGATGTGCTCGATGACCGGCTTGATCGCGTCGCGCTGCACGTCCTTGGCCAGGGCGAGGTGCTCGGTGCCCTCCAGGTCGATCGTGAGGATCGCGTTCGCGTTCTTCAGCAGCAGCATGGTCTCGTGGCCCGGCAGGGTCATGTGGACGGGGTCGCTGCCGTGCCCGTAGAGCACCGCGGGGATCTTGTGCGCGCGGCGGATGCGGCGGGCCGCGCCCTTACCGAACTCGGTGCGCGACTCGGCGTGGAGCTTGTTCTCGGTCGTGGCCATGACGAAATCCTTTGATCAGCGGGGTCTTCAGAAGATGGGCCTCGACGCGGGACAGGGCGTGAAGATCGCGGAGCTCATGCTCGACGCGCACCACCGCGGGGAACACCTCGCGGGCGGAGCATCGTCGATCACGGATCACCGGTGCGTTCGCGCACCGTCCCTCGCCGAGGCAACGTCGCTGATCGTATGCCGAGCGCTCGCCGACGCCCAAATCGAGCCCCGGCCGTCGGTGGGGTCGCCGCGCGCCCTATGGAGCGCGCAACGACCTCATCGTCACCGGAAAGGTCAGGACTGACCGTCGAACATGCTGGTGACCGAGCCGTCCTCGAAGACCTCGCGGATGGCCTGGCTGAGCAGCGGTGCGATCGACAGCACGGTGAGCTTGTCGAACTGCTTGTCGGCAGGCACCGGCAGGGTGTCGGTGACGATCACCTCGGAGGCCACGGAGTCGCGCATCCGCTCGATGGCCGGCCCGGAGAAGATCGGGTGGGTCGCCGCGATGACCACGCCGGCTGCGCCGTCATTCATGAGGGCGTCGGCGGCGTTGCAGATGGTGCCGCCGCTGTCGATCATGTCGTCGACGAGGATGCACAAGCGCCCGCGCACCTGGCCGATGACACGGTTCGCCACGCTCTTGTTGGGCTGTGTGACGTCGCGCGTCTTGTGGATGAAGGCCAGCGGCACCCCGCCGAGGCGCTTGGACCACGACTCCGCGACCTTGATCCGGCCGGCGTCCGGTGAGACCACGGCCAGTTCGCGGTCGCCGTACTTGCTCGACACGTAGTCGGCCAGGATGGGCAGCGCCTGCAGGTGGTCCACGGGACCGTCGAAGAAGCCCTGGATCTGGTCGGTGTGCAGATCCAGCGCCATCAGTCGGTCGGCGCCGGCGGTCTTGAACAGGTCGGCCATCAGGCGGGCGCTGATGGGCTCGCGGCCGCGGGACTTCTTGTCCTGGCGGGCGTAGCCGTAGAACGGCGTGACCACCGTGATCCGCTTGGCCGAGGCGCGCTTCAGCGCGTCGACCATGATCAGCTGCTCCATGATCCAGTTGTTGACCGATGCGGTGTGACTCTGGATCACGAAGGCGTCGCAGCCGCGCACCGACTCCTCGTAGCGCACGTAGATCTCGCTGTTGGCGAAGTCGTACGCCGCGGTGGGCACCAGCGAGGTGCCGATCCCGGCGGCGACCTGCTCGGCCAGGTCCGGGTGGGCCCGGCCGCTGACGATGATGAGCTTCTTCTCGGTGGTCTTGGTCAGGCCGCTCACAGTGTCTCGTCCTCGGTCGCAGGGGCGGCGTCGCCGCGATCTCGCAGCGCCGCTTCTGCGGCCTCGGCCTGCGCGGTGCCCGGTCGTTTCTGCAGGGCCCAGCCCTCGATGTTGCGCTGGGCGGCGACCGAGATCGCGAGCGCGCCCGGCGGCACGTCCTTGCGGATCACCGCGCCCGCACCCGATCCCGCGCCGTCGCCGACGGTGACCGGGGCGACGTACATGTTGTCGCTGCCCATCCGGCAGTCGTTGCCGACGTAGGAGCGGTGCTTGGTCACCCCGTCGTAGTTCACGAAGACGCTGGCGGCACCGATGTTGCTGCGCTCGCCGATGGTGGCGTCGCCGACATACGAGAGGTGCGGCACCTTGCTGCCCTTGCCGATGGTGGAGTTCTTGGCCTCCACGAAGGTGCCGATCTTGGAGTCGGCACCGAGTTCGGTGCCCGGGCGCAGGTAGGCGAACGGGCCGACGGACGCGCCGGGCCCGACGACGGAGAGCTCGGCGTGCGTGCGGACGACCTTCGCGCCGTCGCCGATCTCCATGTCGGTCAGCGTCGAGTCAGGTCCGATCGTGCAGTCGGCGCCGATTGTCGTGGCGCCGCGCAGCTGGGTGCCCGGCTCGATCACGGTGTCGCGTCCGACGCTGACGTCCATGTCGACCCAGGTGGTGTCGGGGTCGATCACGACGGCGCCGCTCTGCGTCATCAGCCGGTCCACGATGCGCCGGTTGAGCTCCTTGCCGAGCCGCGCGAGCTGCGCCTTGTCGTTGACGCCCTCGGTCTGCCACAGGTCGTCAAGGACGTACGCCGAGACGCTGTGCCCCTGCCCCACGACGGCCCCGACGACGTCGGTCAGGTACTTCTCGCCGCCCTCGCCGTGCACCTCGATCTGGCCGATCGTGTCGCGCAGGTGGCCGGCGTCGAAGGCGAAGAGACCGGAGTTGAACTCACCGATCTCGCGCTGCTCGGGGGTGGCGTGCTTGTGCTCGACGATGGCCTGCACGGTGCCGTCGGCACCGCGGACGATGCGCCCGTAGCCGGCCGCGTCCGGCACGATCCCGGTCACGACGGTGGCGACGGCGTCGGTCGACTCGTGGTGCCGCGTGAGGTCCGAGAGCGTCTGCGCCGTGAGCAGCGGGGTGTCGCCGGTGATGACGAGCACGGTGCCCTGAAGGTCGGTCGGCAGCACGGCCAGCGCGCACTCGACAGCGCGACCGGTGCCGTAGACCTCGTCCTGGTCGGCGATCAGGACGTCCGGGTCGACCGCTCGCGCCGCCTCGGCGACGGCATCACGTTGGGCGCGTACGACGACCGAGACGTGCGCGGCTCCGGTGCCGGTTGCCGCGTACAGCGCATGGGCGACGAGGGGACGGCCGCCGATCCGATGCAGCGCCTTGTTGATCGACGATCGCATCCGCGTGCCGTCCCCAGCAGACAGGACGATCACGGCGGCGGGGGTGGGGCTCACTCGTAGGGCTCCTCGAGGCTGCGGACAGCGCAGTTAGGCGGCCGGTTTCGGACGCGATGCTACCGGTCGGACCCGGACGCAGGCTCGGGGCGGCGGCTCCCCGGGTTGGAATCGAACCAACGTCGCTAATCCTGATTCAAAGTCAGGCGGCCCCTACCAGCAGAGCAACCGGGGAACGCCCGGCTGCCTCCCTCGGGAGACGCCGAACGCCGACAAGGGTAGAGGACGTCGCGCGCGTGCCTGGACCGCAACGACGCGGGCCTACCCCACAATGGGCGGATGGCCCCACCTCAGCCGCGCACCCGTATGACCGCCACCCAGCGACGGGAGCAGCTCATCGTCGTCGGCCGCGACATCTTCGCCTCCGACGGTGTGCAGGGCGCCACCGTCGAGGAGATCGCGACCCGCGCCGGCGTCACCAAGCCGGTCGTGTACGAGCACTTCGGCGGCAAGGAAGGCCTCTACGCGGTCGTCGTCGACCGGGCGATCCAGGGCATCCTCGCGGCGATCACCAATGCCCTCTCCGAGCCGGCGGGGATCCGCGTCCTGCTCGAGCGGGCGGTCCTGGCGTTGCTGGACTTCATGGAGTCCTCACCCTCGTCCTTCGAGGTGCTGGTGCGCAGTTCGCCCTCGTGGCACGGCGACGGGTCGGCCGCGAGCCTGATGTCGGCGATCGCCGTACGGGTCGAGGAGCTCTTCGAGGCGACGTTCGAGAGTCACGGTTTCGACCCCACCCCCGCGCCGGTCTACGCGCAGACGCTGATCGGGAGCATCGCGCTCACCGGTGTGTGGTGGATCCACCACGAGGACCGGCCGGACAAGGAGTTCGTCGCCGCGCACATCATCAACCTGATGTGGAACGGGCTGCACGATCTGCAGAAGAACCCGGTCCTGCCGTCCCGCACGGCGCCCCCGACACCCGCCGACTGACCCGGCGTTCCCCCCGCTGGTTTGAGACCGAGCGGGCCAGAACGAGCGCCGCAGGGCCACCTTTCCGCTCGTTTCGGACCGAGCGGGCCACAACGAGCGCCGCAGGGCCACCTTTCCGCTCGTTTCGGACCGAGCGGGCCACAACGGCGGCCGCGGAGCCGCTCGTGCGCACGTTTCGGACCGAGCGGGCCACAACGACCGCCGCCAGGACCGGCCGGACAAGGAGTTCGTCGCCGAGAACATCATCAACCTGATGTGGAACGGGCTGCACGATCTGCAGAAGAACCCGGTCCTGCCGTCCCGCGCGGCGCCCCCGACACCTGCCGACTGACTGCGCATCGCGCGCTGACCGCTCGTTCCGGGCCGAGCGGGGCCCCACGATTGCGGACGGCACCCCGCTCTCAGGCCTGCTGGATCTCCACGCGGTTGCCGACCGGGTCGTCGGTGTGGAAGCGGCGGACACCCGGAATGTCGTCACTCGGCCTGACCTCGCCGCCTGCCGCTCGCACGGCGGCCGCGACCGCATCCAGGTCGTCCACCAGCACGCAGGGGTGGGCCTTCTTCGCCGGGGTGAACATCTCCTGGACGCCGAGGTGCAACTCCTGCGGGCCGACCTGGAACCAGCACCCTCCACGCGCGCGCAACCTCTCCGGCTTCTCGATCTCCGCCAGCCCGAGGACACCGGTGTAGAAGCCTCGCAACGCCTCCTCCGACCCGGACGGGCAGGCGAGTTGCACGTGGTGCAGCCCGAGCGCCGTCACGGTCGCGCCTCGAGAACACCGACCGCGAAGATCCGCCGGAAGGGGAACGGGACGCCGTACGCCGCGCGAGGGTAGGCGGCGTTCAGCCGGTCCGCGAGATCGGCGAGGAACGCCCGGGTCTCAGCCGGATCCAGTACGTCGAGCAGCGGCCGAAGCGCAGTGCCCTTCACCCATTCCAGCACCGGATGGTCCTGCTCCCCCGCGGCGTCGAGCACCTGCAGGTAGGTGGTCTCCCACACGTCGAGGCGCGCGCCGGCGGCGGCCAGGACGTCGGCGTATCCCTGCGGCTCGGAGACCGGGTCCGCGCGCAGCAGCCCCACCAGCTCCGCTCCCCTCTGCTGCTCGCGCGCCGTCTCTCGAATGATCCGGTGCGAGGGCGCGTCGAAGTTGCCCGGCACCTGCATGGCGAAGACACCTGACTCGGCGAGTGATTCGAGCCAGCGCGGAATCAGGTCGAGGTGGCCGGGTACCCACTGCAGCGTTGCGTTCGTCAGGATCACGTCGGGCCGGCCGTACGCGCCGACGTCGACGGTCGCGACGTCGGCCTCCACCCAGCGCACCCGCCCGGCAGTGTCGCGGTCGGCGGCCTTGCGCAGCATGTCGACCGAGTCGTCGACGCCGACCACCGTCGCGTCGGGCCAGCGTTCGGCGGCGATCAGCGTGGCGATCCCGTTGCCGCAGCCCAGGTCGAGGACGACCTTCGGATCGTGGTGCGGGACGCGCGCCAGCAGGTCGAGGAACGGTCGGGTGCGCAGGTCGGCGTAGCGCTCGTACTGCGTCGGATCCCAGGTCGCCATGCGTCGCCTCCTGCAGAGAAGTATCTTGATATCAAGATACTCGATGATGTCTTGATGTCAAGAAGCTTGATGCTGGCTATAGTCGGTCCATGCTTGATCGACCCGATCGACCCGATCGACCCGATCGACCCGATCGACCCGATCGGCCAGCTCCGCAGGACGACGTCGATGCCATCGTCGACGCCTGGTCGCGCGAGCGCCCCGACCTGAATGTCCGCCCGCTGCAAGTGCTCTCGCGCATCACCCGCCTCGCCCGGTTGCTCGACCAGGCGCGCGGCACGGCGTTCAGCAAGCACGACCTCGACGGCTGGGAGTTCGATGTGCTGTCCGCCCTGCGCAGGGTGGGCAAGCCCTACCGACTCTCACCGGGCGCCCTCATGCAGCAGACCCTGGTCACCAGCGGCACCATGACCAACCGCGTCGACCGACTGGAGCAGCGTGGTTTCGTACGCCGTGGCCCCGCGCCGCACGATCGCCGCGGCGTCCTGGTGCGACTGACCCCGTCCGGGCTCGCCGTCGTCGACGCCGCCATGGCCGACCTGCTGGAGCACGAACAGAAGCTCCTGGCACACCTGCCGGTCCGCGAGCAGGAGCGGCTGGCGGGCACGCTGCGCACCCTGCTCACCGCCGTAGAGGCCTGAGACTCGCTCAGTCCTCCACGGATTCGGCGATCTCCAGCCAGCTGAGCTCCATCTCCTCGCGTTCGGCGTGCAGCGCGCGTAACTGACCGTCCAGCTCCGCCGCGCGGGCGTGGTCGGACGCCGCCGAGACCAGCGCGTCGTGCAGCATCTGCTCACGGTCGGCCAGCTTGGACATCGAGCGCTCCAACCGGGCCATGTCCTTGCGCGCCTCTCGCTGCTGAGCGGGGTCCGTCCGCGCGGCCTGCGGCGCGGCCACACGAGTCGGCGCGCCGTCGTCCGAACGAGCCCGCCGGGCCGCGCGCAGCTCGAGGAACTGGTGCACCCCACCCGGCAGCTCGCGGATCTGGCCGTCGCCGAGAAGCGCCACCTGCCGGTCGCACATCCGCTCCAGCAGGTAGCGGTCGTGGGAGACCACGACGAGCGTGCCGGCCCATCCGTCGAGCACGTCCTCCATCGAGGTCAGGGTCTCGATGTCCAGATCGTTGGTCGGCTCGTCCAGCAGCAGCACGTTCGGCTCGTGCATCAGCAGCCGCAGGAACTGCAGACGACGCCGCTCGCCACCGGAGAGCTGGGACACCCGCACCTGCTGGCGGCCGCCGTCGAAACCGAGCCGCTTGGCCAGGCTGCTGGCGCTGACCTCCTTGCCCTCGAGCATGATGTGCGACTTGACGTCGGTGATCGCGTCGATCACCCGCAGCCCGTCGAAGCGCTCCAACTCGCGAACCTCCTGGGTCAACATCGCGAGCTGAACGGTCTTGCCCTGCTTACGTTTTCCGGCCGAGAGCGGCTGGGTGCCCTCGATCGCCCGTAACAGGGTCGACTTGCCGGCGCCGTTGGCCCCGACGATGCCGGTGCGCTCACCGGGAGCAAGTCGCCAGGTCTGGCGATCGATGAGCGGCCGCTCGTCGACGGTGACGGTCGCGTCGATGAGATCGACGACGTCCTTCCCGAGACGGGTGGTGGCGAAGCGGACGAGCTCGACCCCGTTGCGCGGCTCCGGCTCACCGGCGATCAGCTCGTTGGCCGCGTCGATGCGGAAGCGCGGCTTGCTGGTGCGGGCCGGCGGTCCGCGGCGCAGCCAGGCCAGCTCCTTGCGCAGCAGGTTGGTGCGGCGTTCCTCGGTGACCGCGGCCATCCGGTCGCGCTCGTTCTTGGCGAGCACGTACGCCGCGTAACCGCCGTCGTACTGCTCGACCTGACCGTCCACGACCTCCCAGGTGCGGGTCGCGATCTCGTCGAGGAACCACCGGTCGTGGGTGATCGTGGCGAACGCGCCCGAGGTGCCCGCGCGGTGGCGCACCAGGTGCGCGGCCAGCCACTGCACGCCCTCGACGTCGAGGTGGTTGGTGGGCTCGTCGAGCAGCAGCAGCGCGGGGTCGTCGATGAGCAGGCGCGCGAGCGCGATGCGGCGACGTTCGCCCCCGGACAGCGGCCCGACCAGGGCGCCCGGGCCCCCGACGGTGTCGAAACCGACACCGCCCAGCAGCCCGTCCAGGATGTCGCGCACCCGGGCGTCGGCGGCCCACTCGTGCTCGGCGCGGTCGCCGACCACGGCGGCGTGCACCGTGGACGCCGGGTCGAGCCGGTCGTCCTGGGAGAGCATCCCGACCCGCAGACCGCCGACCCGCGTGACCCGGCCGTCGTCCACGCCCTGGACCCCCGCGAGCACCCGCAGCAGCGTCGACTTGCCGCCGCCGTTGCGCCCGACAACCCCGATGCGGTCTCCCGTGCCGACGCCGAGGGAGACTTCGTCGAGGAGTTGACGGGTGCCCAGCGCCAGCGAGATGCGCTCGCAGGCGAGCAGATTCGGCATGGGACAAGGCTAATGCGGTGCGTGCACGTTCCTGACCAGCCGCTGCGCGCCTGAGCAGCGACGGTGCTCACGACCGCGCGAGGTCAGGCCGGACCGACCGAGTGCAGGTCGGTCACCACGTGGGCTCCGGGGGCGGGTCCGACGGCGCGTACGACGTCGTCGGCCACCTTGCCCGCGCTCAGGGTCACCATCAGGTCGAGCGCCAGATGGTGGCTCGCGCAGAGGAACGCCACGGTCGGGCCGGACCCGCAGACGACCGCTCCGCACGCCCCGGCCTCCATCCCCGTGTCGATGACCTCGCGCAGCCTCGGCATCAGGGAGATGGCGGCGTCCTGCAGGTCGTTGCGCAGGTGCGGCGCCAACTCGTCGACGTCGCCGGACCGCAACGCGGACATCAGGGCTCCGGACGGCTCGGGCGCGGGCACCGACTCCCCCACGCGCAACCGGTCGCACTCGGCGTAGACCTTCGGGGTCGACAGGCCCTCGTGCTGCAGGGCGAACACCCAGTGGAAGTCGGCCTGCGTGAGCACCGGGGCCAGCACCTCACCACGCCCCGAGCCGAGGGCCGTCCCACCGGTGATGGCGAACGGCACATCCGAGCCGATCTCCGCGCCGATCCCCATCAGGTCGGCCCGGGTCAGCCCGAGCGACCAGAGCGCGTCGGCCGCGACCAGCGCCGCCGCGGCATCGGCCGACCCTCCGGCCATCCCGCCGGCGACCGGGATGTGCTTGTCGATGTCGATCTGCAGCATCTCCTCGATGCCGAAGCGCTCGCCGAGCAGCTGCACCGCGCGGACCGCGAGGTTGTCGGTGCCGGTGGGCACGGCGGCGGCGTACGGGCCGTTGACGGCGCACCCCCAGTGGGTCGCGGGCGTCACACGGACTTCGTCGGTGAGGTTGACGGCGTGGAAGACCGTCGCGAGCGAGTGGTAGCCGTCGTCGCGCAGCGGGCCGACCTGCAGCTCGAGGTTGACCTTCGCGGGCACCCTCACCTGGACACCGGGTGAGGAGGGAACGGTCCGCATGCCGCCCACTATGCCGGACGATTCGCGGCGATCGCGGCGAACGCATCGATGGTCAATCGCTCGCCGCGCAGGCCGGGATCCACACCGGCGGCGCGCAGGGCCTGCTCGGCGAGGGCAGGGCTGCCGGCCCAGCCGGCGAGCGCTGATCGCAACGTCTTGCGGCGCTGGGCGAACGCCGCGTCGATGCAGGTGAAGACCGCCTCCCGCGGGGCCTGCGAGACCGGCGCGTCGCGGCGGATCATCTCGACCAGCCCGGAGTCGACGTTCGGCGCCGGCCAGAAGACGTTGCGGCCGACGCGGTCGGCGAGGCGGACCCGCGCGTACCAGGCGGCCTTCGCGCTGGGGGCTCCGTAGACGCGACTGCCCGGCGGTGACGCGAGGCGCTCGGCGACCTCCCACTGCACCATCACCAGGACGCGGGTAATGCTCGGGAACCACTCCAGGTAGGACAGCACGACCGGCACCGACACGTTGTAGGGAAGGTTGGCCACCAGGGCGACAGGCTGCGGATCCGGCAGGAGCGGCGTGCGCAGCGCGTCGGCCTGCACCACCTGGAGCCGGTCGGCACGGTCCGGGGCCACCTCGCGCACGGTCTGCGGCAGCCGCGCGGCCAGGGTGGGGTCGATCTCCACCGCGGTCACGCCGCCCGCGCACTCCAGCAGGGCCAGGGTCAAAGAACCCAGGCCCGGGCCGACCTCGACGACCTGGTCATCCGGGCCGACGCCGGAGAGGCGCGCGATCTTGCGCACCGTGTTGGCGTCGATGACGAAGTTCTGGCCCCACTGCTTGGTCGGCCGCAGACCCAGCTCCGCGGCGAGCGCGCGCACCTGGGTCGCGCCGAGGAGGCCGTCACCGGCGGGCGTCGTCACGGAGCCACCCTACGCAGCAGTACCCGACCGGTTGTCAGCGTCCGCGGGGCGTCGGCGCCACAAGGACGCTGACCATCGCGGGACCAGCCGTCACCAGGGCCCGTAGACCCGTTCGCTGTTGTCCGACAACGCTTTCGCCAGCGTCGGGACGTCGACGTTGAGCACGCCGGCCATCGCCCGCACGGTGAGCGGCACCAGGTAGGACGCGTTGCTCGCGCCGCGGTACGGCGAGGGGGTGAGGTACGGCGCGTCGGTCTCGACCAGGAGGTGCTCCAGCGGGGTCACCGCGAGCGCGTTGCGCAGGTCACGCGCGTTCTTGAAGGTCACGGTGCCGGCGAAGCTGAGGAAGTAGCCCCGCTCGACGCACTCGCGCGCCATCGCCACATCGCCGGAGAAGCAGTGCAGCACCGTGCGGTCCGGCGCGCCCTGATCGGCGAGGATCGCCAGCACGTCGTCGTGCGCGTCGCGGTCGTGGATCTGCAGTGCCTTGCCGAGGCGTTTGGCGAGCTCGATGTGCTCACGGAACGACGCCTGCTGGGCCGGGCGACCGACCTCGTCGGTGCGGTAGTAGTCAAGCCCGGTCTCGCCGACCGCCCGGATCCGCGGGTGCGCGGCGATGGCGGCGATCTCGGCGAGGGCCTCGTCCAGGGTGCCGTCGACGGCCAGGCGCGGCGCCTCGTTCGGGTGCAGCGCGACAGCGCCCACCAGCTCGGGATACTGCTCGACGACCCGCGCGGTGAACCGGGCACCCTCGACGTCGCAGCCGACCTGCACGAACCGGTCCACCCCGACGGCCCGCGCCGCGGCGATGGCCTGCGGGATGTCGGGCGGGCTCTCGCCGTCGCGCGCCATGTCCCAGTGCGTGTGGTTGTCGACCACGGCGACGGGCAGCCGGTCGGGCGCGGGCGGCGGCCCGCCGCGCGAGCCGGCCTCGTGACCCCGGCTCACGGCGTACGACCGATCACGCGAGTTCGCCCTGCAGCCGGGCCAGTTCGTCGTCGACGACACTCGGGTCGAGCTTGGTGAAGACCGGCGCCGGCTTCGGCACCGGCACACCCGGCACGATCGCGCGGCGCTCCCAGCGAGGCGTGGCGGAGTAGTCGCCGGTGATGACCGGGTAGCCGCGCTCGGGCTCGTCGAGGTCGCGCACCTGCTCCAGCCGCGGCATGGGCACGAACTCACCCGTCCCGCCGAGCACCCGGTGGATGACGTTGGCGCTGTGCGGCAGGAACGGCGCGAGCATCGTGTTGAGGTCGCTCACGACCTGCGCGAGGGTGTGCAGCACCGTCGCGAGCCGGTCACGCTGATCATCGCCCTTGAGCTTGAAGGGCTCGGTGTCGGTGACGTACTTGTTTGCCTCGCGCACCCACCGCATGGCCTCCTGCAGCGCCGCCTTCTGCCGGTGCGCCTCGATGAGGCGGCCGACCTCGGCGAACCCACCGCGTACGCCGTCCAGCAGGGCCTCGTCGATGGGCTCGGCCGCGGCGGGGGTCGGGATCTCGCCGAAGTTCTTGGCGATCATCGACGCGGTGCGGTTGACCAGGTTGCCCCAGCCCGCGACCAGCTCGGAGTTGTTCCGCTGCACGAACTCGGCCCAGGTGAAGTCGGAGTCCTGGGTCTCCGGACCGGCGGCGCTGATGAAGTAGCGCAGCGCGTCCGGCCCGTAGCGCGCGACCATGTCCTGCACGTAGATCACGTGCCCTCGGGAGGTCGAGAACTGGGCGCCCTCCATCGTCAGGTACTCCGAGGACACCACTTGGGTGGGCAGGTTGAGCTCGCCGTACTCCCCCGGCTGTCCGCCACGGGTCCCCTTGCCGTTGTTGGCGAGAATCTCCGCGGGCCAGATCTGGGAGTGGAAGACGATGTTGTCCTTGCCCATGAAGTAGTACGACCGCGCGGCCGGGTCGTTCCACCACTCCCGCCAGCGGTCGGGCTCCCCCAGCCGGCGTGCCCACTCGATCGAGGCCGACAGGTAGCCGATGACGGCGTCGAACCACACGTAGAAGCGCTTGGACTCCCACCCCTCCCGCGGGATGGGGATGCCCCAGTCGATGTCGCGGGTCATCGCGCGCGGCCGGATCTCGGCGAGGATGTTCTGGCTGAACTTGATGACGTTGGGCCGCCACTCCCCGCTGGCCTCGCGCTCGTCCAGCCACTCCCCGAGCGCGTCGGCCAGCGCCGGCAGGTCCAGGAAGTAGTGCTGGGTCTCGATGAACTTCGGCGTCTCGCCGTTGATCTTGCTGCGCGGGTCGATCAGGTCGGTGGCGTCCAGCTGGTTGCCGCAGTTGTCGCACTGGTCGCCGCGTGCGTCGGGATATCCGCAGATCGGGCAGGTGCCCTCGATGTAGCGGTCGGGCAGGGTGCGCCCGGTGCTCGGGCTGATCGCGCCGCGGGTGGTCTGCTCCATGAAGTAGCCGTTGGCGTCGATGGACTCGAAGAGCTGCTGGACGACGGTGTAGTGGTTGACGGTGGTGGTGCGGGTGAACAGGTCGTAGGACAGCCCGAGATCGGTCAGGTCCTGGGCGATCACCGCGTTGTACTTGTCGGCGATCTCACGCACTGTGACGCCCTCGCGCTCGGCGAGCACCAGGATCGGCGTGCCGTGCTCGTCGGTGCCGCTGACCATGAGCACGTCGTGCCCGGCCATCCGCATGTACCGGCTGAAGACGTCGGCGGGCACCCCGAAACCGGCGACGTGACCGATGTGGCGGGGACCGTTCGAGTACGGCCAGGCGACTGCAGACAAAATCTTCATGACCGGGCAAGTCTAGGGAGGGCGGGCCACCGCTTTTTCCCAGCCCGAACGGCGGCGCCGCTGAGTCAGCGCAGGGCGTCGTACGACGATGTGGGGGTTCTGCGTCTGCGGCCAGTGCTGCCGCCCTGACCACAGACGCAAACCGTGCACCTACCGCGAACGCGGGGTCAGCGGGGCTCCGGCATCTCGGGCACCACCGGCGCCGCCTTCTGTCCTCTGGCCACGACCGCGGCGTCGTACAGCGCCTTCTTCGACAGCCCGGTCCGGTCGGCGACGCTCGCGCACGCGTCCTTCAGTCGTACGCCGTCCGCCACCAGCCCCAGCACCTGCGGCAGAGCGTCCTCGAGGGTGACCTGCACCTGCGGGGCGCCGTCGACCACGACGGTGATCTCCCCGCGGACGCCGTCCGCGGCCCACCGCGCCAACTCACCGAGCCCGCCGCGGCGGACCTCCTCGTAGGTCTTGGTGAGCTCACGGCACACCGCACCGCGCCGGTCGGCGCCGAACGCGTCGGCCATCGCGGCGAGCGTCTCGGACAACCGGTGCGGCGCCTCGAAGAAGACCATCGTGCGGCGCTCGCCGGCCAACGCGGCCAACTGGCGGGCGCGTTCACCGGCCTTGCGGGAGCAGAACCCCTCGAAACAGAACCGGTCGACCGGCAGGCCCGACACCGCCAATGCCATGAGCACCGCCGACGGGCCGGGCACGCAGGTCACCGTGAGCCCCCGCTCGGCGCAGGCCACCACCAGGCGGTAGCCGGGGTCGGACACCGAGGGCATCCCGGCGTCGGTCACGAGCACGACCCGCTCGCCGCCCGCGATCCGCTCGACCAGCTCCGGTGTACGCCGCGCCTCGTTGTGCTCGTGGTAACTCACGATCGAGCCGCCGACGGTGATGCCGAGGTCGTCGGTGAGCCGCCGCAGGCGGCGGGTGTCCTCGGCGGCGACCACGTCGGCGGTGGTCAGTTCCGCGCCGAGCCGCGGGGCGGCGTCGCGCGGATCGCCGATCGGGGTGGCGGCCAGCACCAGTGCTCCAGTCACGCACGCCACCCTGGCACGGCGACCGGGCCGTGGCAGACACGGCGTGACGCAGCCCCGTCGGTTAATCTCCCTGCGGCGGCCCTGCCAACCGGTGGCGGACCGCGGTGCGCAGCGACGTGGCAGGGAGGTCACCCGTGATCCAGACGCTCGTGCGTCCGCCGCGGCGTACCCGCCTGGCGCCGACCCGGGCCCTCAGCACCACCGAGCAGCTGCGCCGACGGCTGCTCGGGCGACCGCGTACGGCGCAGGAGAAGCTCTGGGGCTGGCTCGGCCCGGCGATGCTGACCGTCGTCGGCGGAATCCTGCGGTTCTGGAACGTCGGCCGTCCCCACCAGCTGATCTTCGACGAGACGTACTACGTCAAAGAGGGCTGGTCCCTCATGCGCTTCGGGTACGAGCGCAAGCAGGACAAGACCACCGGCATCACGAACAACCCCGACAGCCTCTTCACGATGGGCAATCCGCACATCTACGGTGCGAACCCCGACTTCGTGGTGCACCCGCCGATGGGCAAGTGGCTGATCGGCCTCGGAGAGTCGCTCTTCGGCATCAACAGCTCGTTCGGCTGGCGGTTCGCTGTCGCCGCGACCGGCACCCTCAGCATCTATCTCGTCGGCCGGGCGGCGTGGCACCTGTTCCGATCACCGCTGCTCGCCACCATCGCCTCCCTCCTGCTGTGCTTCGAGGGCAGCGAGTTCGTCATGTCCCGTACCGGGATCCTCGACATCATGGTGATGTTCTGGGCGCTCGCCGGGTTCGTCGCGCTGCTCGCCGACCGGGCCCGCACCCGCGGCATCCTGGCCCGCAAGGTCGCCGCCATGAAGGACGCGGGCACCTGGGACTCCCACGACCTGGCCGGACCGTGGCTCGGCTGGCGACCGTGGCGCTGGGTCGCCGCCGTGTGCCTGGGTCTGGACGTGGCCACCAAGTGGTCCGGCGGCTACTACCTGGCGGTCTTCTGCGTGATGTCGGTGCTCTGGGACGTCGGCGCCCGGCGCAGTGTCGGCGTACGCCGCTGGATCAGCGCGACCTTCATCAAGGACGCGCTGCCCGCGGCGGTCTACATGGTGGCGGTCGCCGTCGGCACCTATCTGATCACCTGGATCGGCTGGTTCTCCCACCCGGGCGCGTACGACCGGCAGTGGGCGGCCGACAACCCGGCAGTGAAGAACGACGGCATCTCCCCTGACAGCCACCTCTTCGCCTGGCTGCCGGATCCGTTGCGCTCGCTGTGGCAGTACAACGTCGAGATGTACAAGGCCGCGTTGTCGATCACGCAGCCGCACCCGTACGAGTCGAACCCGTGGTCGTGGATGCTGCAGACCCGCCCGACGTCGTTCTTCTACGAGAGCCCGCCCCCGCACGAGTGCGGCGCGGCGCAGTGCAGCAAGGCCATCACCTCACTGGGCAACGTCGGCATCTGGTGGTTCGGCACGGTGGCGCTGGCGGTGCTGCTCTTCTGCTGGCTGCTGCGCCGCGACTGGCGCGCCGGTGCGATCTGGGGCGGTGTCGCGGCGGGCTGGTTCCCGTGGTTCGAGTACCAGCAGCGGACCATCTTCACCTTCTACAGCGTGGTCTTCTCCCCGTACGTCGTGCTCGCGTGCGTCTTCGTGCTGGGGCTGATGCTGGGGCCGGTCACGGCTGACGCGCGCCGGGTGCTCTTCGGCAAGGTGGCCGTCGGCGGCTATCTGCTCCTGGTGACGGCGCTCTTCATCTTCTTCTGGCCCATCTGGACCGGCCAGGTCATCCCGCAGACGCACTGGCAGTGGCGGATGTGGTTCCCCAGCTGGGTCTGAGGACCCGCGCGCCGACGCAGGAAAGTGACCGATCCGCCGACAACCCACGTCGGCCCGTGGCGCCGGTGCAGGAAAGTGACCGATCCGCCGACAACCAACGCAGGTGACGGCGGCAGCGGAGGCCGGCTGCAGCGATCCTCGTCCAAGCCGCCTCAGAACCGGCACGGCCGCAGACGAGTCACCACACGGAAGGCTCAGTTCGCGGGCCGTGCGCTGAACTGGCACGACAGACCGCCGCTCACCTCGTCGAGGACCTCGTCCGCACGGTCGGTGGTCACATCGAGGATCTCGTAGGAGCCGCTGCCGGCGGCCGTCGCGAGCATCACCGAGCAGACGCCCACCCGACGCTGGAAGAGCGACTGCCGCGTGGTCAGAGCGACCACCCCGCCGCGCTCGATCACGAACGTCGTGCGGCGCACGCCACCGGACCGGCCGACCACGAAACGGTCGGTGACCTGGTGGCCGAGCGCGGCCGAGCGGCTGACCGCGAGCGGCCAGGCCAGCACGATCGCGAGCACGGCCAGCGCCACCCACCACCACGAGGACATCCACCACGCCACCACGAGGAGGACGGCCGCGACGAGGACGGAGACTCCGAACGCCCGACCCCACCGCCGGCGACGGGCCGCCACGCCGTGCTGTCGCAGGGGCATCCGCAACTCTCCGGGCAACCGGAGCACCCGGCCTGCGGTCCGCGCGATCACAGCGGTCGGCGACGGAGGGGCCAGCATCGCGCTCATCCCGCGGTCGTCGCCCTTGAGGCCTGTGGTGACCGCCCGCAGCCGGGCGCCCCCGACCCAGCGCAGCGGGATCGGTTCGTGAAGCTCGATCCCCCGCAGCCGCCGGGTCTCCAGCGACACGGCGCGGGTGGTGAGCAGCCCGCGGGCGACGTGCAGGGTCTCCCCGCCACGGCTGCGGGTCAGCCGGAAACCGAAGAACGCCAGCGTGTACGCGAGCAGGGACAGCAGCACCACGACGACGAGCAGGACGAGCACACCGACGGCGACGGCGAGCACGGTCCCGGCGCGCAGCACCGCCCCACTCACATCGCGCAGGGCCCCCGACCGGGTCGGGTCGAGCCCGGTGGCCTGGACCACCTGACTGGCCAGACCGAAGATCGCCAGGGCGGCGACCAGCCCGCTCGGGCCGAACGGCGCGTACCGCAGCCAGGACGGATCGAGCCGGTAGAGCTCGACGTCCGCACCCTCGTCGTGCTGCCGCTCCGGCTCGACCGGTCCGGGGTCCTTGGACAGTTCGACGCCCCCGGCTCGACTGCGGTGCAGCAGGTCGGCTCGCAGGTCGGCCGCCTCCCGCGTGGTCAGCCCGTTGAGCCGCATCTCCTTCTCCCCGGCGGCGGTGCCGATCTTCACCTCCGCGAGGCCGAGCGCACGGTGCAGGATCGAGGCGGTGACGTCGACCGAACGCACCCGGTCGGCCGGCGCGGCGACCGTCGTACGCCGCAGCAGCCCGGCCCGTAGCTGCACCTGGCTGTCGGTGAAGCGGTAGCGGGTCGTGAGCCAGCGGGCGACTCCCGCGCCGATGGCGACCGCGGCGACGATCAACCCCCACCAGTTCTGTCCGCCGCTGCGGCCGGCGAAGACCACCGTGACCAGGGCGGGCAGGAAGCGGATGATCTCCCGGACCGGGTGGATCAGCAGCATCCGCGGGCTGAGCCGCCGCCAGACGCCGTCCTCGGGGATGTCCGCGATGTACCCGACCCCGCCCGGTGCCGTCACGTCGCGTCGCCGGGACTGACCGCGGTGGCGGTGGTGAGGTCGCGGACGACCTTCTCGGCGTCGCCGCGCCGCAGACCCTCGATGCGCAGCTCACCCTTGGCCGACGCGGTCGTGATCGTGACGGTGGTCAGGCCGAACAGCTGGTCGATGGGTCCGCGCTCGGTGTCGACGGTCTGCACCCGGGAGACCGGCGCGATGCGTCGCTCGCGCACCAGCCAGCCGCGCTGGGTGTAGACGGCGGTGTCGGTGATCTCCCAGCGATGCACGGCGTAGCGCCAGAACGGCACCACGCAGATCCCGACCACGGCCAGCAGCGCAGCGGCCGCGCACGCGACGTAACGCCACACCCCGGTGATGGCGCCGGTCCACACCAGGACCACCACCACGGCAAGCACGACGACCCCCGCGACCCCGTACTGCGTCGCCCACATGGCCTTCGCGCGGGGCGCCACCAGGTGTCTCGGCTCCCTCAGCTGATCCACACGGGAAACCTTCTCACGGCGCCTCGTTCGCCGACCCGCGCAACGCCAGACGAACGGCCTCGCCAAGGTCTGCGCAGACGGCCGACGCCGCGCGGGCGGCCTGCTGCGTCGTCGCCGGTCCGGGCACGAGGATCGCGTGGGCACCGGCCGCGCGCGCCGCCGACATGTCGCCCTCGGTGTCGCCGATCAGCACGCATGCACTCGCCGCGACCCCGAGCGCCGCGGCAGCGGCGAGCACCATGCCGGGCCGCGGTTTGCGGCACGCGCAGTCGTCCTGTGGCGTGTGCGGGCAGAACTGCCAGGTGTCGAACGGCCCGAGCAGTTCTTCGACGCGGTCGTTGACGGCCCGCATGTCGGCCTCGGTGATGTACCCGCGCCCGATGGCCGACTGGTTGGTCACCACGCCGGTGCGCAGGCCGGCCGCGCGTACGGCATCGAGGGCCTCGCGCGCACCAGGGACGGACACGACGAGGGCCGGGTCGCCGTTGTACGCGACGTTCCCGATGAGCGTGTCGTCACGATCGAAGAGCACGGCTTCCGGGCGGGATGTCGACACCTGCAGATCTTCCCCCACCGCCGACGCGACCGGTGTATTACCTTCGGCCACACCACATCTGCGCGGGTTGAACGAGGGGCGTCATGGACACCGAGAACACGAACGACTTCCACATCGCCAACGGCGTGTTCATCGGTGCGGGCGTGGTCTACCTGATCGTTCTGGTGTTCTACATCTGGGCGATCGTGCGCATCATCCGCCGTTCGGGCTACTCCGGCTGGTGGGTCCTCATCGGGCTCGTCCCGATCCTCAACGTCATCATGTTCTTCGTCTTCGCGTTCAAGAAGTCGCCGACGGAGCGCGAACTGGAGTACCTGCGGGGCGGAGCGGGCCGGGCGCCCCAGCGCTACTGAGCGCCGTTGCGGCGCCGCGCCGACTGCGGTAGCAAGGGGGGCCCGAGCGTCGCGCGGCAGGAGCACCCCATGGAGCACGGACCGCTGACCGACCGGGTCGCCCTGGTCGCCGGGGCCACCCGCGGCGCCGGCCGGGCGATCGCCGTCGAACTGGCGCGCGCGGGCGCCTTCGTCTACGCGACCGGCCGCAGCAGCCGGGCGTCCGGCCGTTCGGAGATTGACCGCCCCGAGACCATCGAGGGCACGGCCGAGGCGATGTACGCGGCCGGCGGCACCGGGCGCGCCGTGGTGGTCGACCACGAGGATCCGGACGCGGTGCAGGCGCTGGTGCGCGAGATCGAGCAGGACCACGGCCGCCTCGACGTGCTCGTCAACGACATCTTCGGCGGCGACCGCTACGCGCAGTGGGACCGCCCGCTGTGGGAGCACGACCTGGCGGGCGGCCTGCGGATGCTGCGGATGGGCGTCGACACCCACCTGATCACCAGCCACCATGCACTGCCGCTGATGCTGCGCACGGCGCGCGATACCGGCGTACGCGCGCTGGTGGTGGAGATGACCGACGGCACGGCGCAGTTCAACAGGTCGTTCCGCGAGGGCGTCGGTTTTACTACGACCTGGTCAAGGCCACCGTCGAACGCATCGTCAAGGGCCTCACCTTCGAGCTGCGGGAGGAGCCGGTCACGGCCATCGGCGTCACACCCGGTTGGTTGCGCTCCGAAGCGATGCTCGAGGGGTTCGGCGTGACCGAGGAGCGCTGGCGTGACGCCCTGGCGAAGGAGCCGGGCTTCGCCATCTCGGAGTCCCCGATGTACGTCGCGCGCGGAGTCGCGGCGGCAGCCGCCGATCCGGGGGTCGACCGATGGTCCGGTCAGATCGTCACCGCCCGCCAGCTCTCGGACGCGTACGACGTGACCGACGCCGACGGGTCGCGCCCGGACTGCTGGGGCTACCTGGCCCGCCGCACCGCCGGGGACGGGGCAGCGCCTATGCCCGTGGAGGACTACCGATAGCGGCGCAGGCCGTCGAGGATGACCCTCACCAGGGTGTGAGCGCGGGCAACCCACTCCCCCTCGGGCACGCGCGACAGGGCACCGAGCAGCAGGATGACGTCGGTCGCGTCGACATCCTCGCGCACGTCGCCGGCCTCCGCGCCCTCGTCGAGCAGGGTCTGCAGCGCGTGGTCCAGCCGTTTCTCGTTGTCGGCGTAAAGGTCCTGCCACGCCGACGCCTCGATCGCCGCGACGACGCCGCGTTTGACGCGCGCGTACTCCAGGAGACGTTCCAGCCACAGCTCCAGCGCGCGCAGCGGCGGGTGTTCGGCGAGCAGCGCGGGCACCGTCTGCACCAGGTCGCCCATCTCCTGCCGATACACCTCGGCGACCAGGTGCTCCCGGGTCGGGAAGTGACGGTAGAGCGTGCCCTGCCCCACCCGCGCGTCCTTGGCGACGGCCTGCAGCCGCAGACCGTCGACGGATCCGCCCGACGCGACCAGCGCCGCGCGTGCGGAGCTGACGATGCGAGCACGGTTGACGACCGCGTCCGCACGAGGTGCGCGTGCTGACATGGGCTCCCCGTTCGTGACTCGAGCTAAACGGACAAATGTCCGTTACGCTGCTATCAACCGGACAAGTGTCAGCTTAGAGCTGGAGGCAGGCATGAGCGGGATCGACGGCAAGGTCGTGGCCATCACCGGCGCGAGCAGCGGGATCGGCGAGGCGACGGCGCTGGAGTTGGCCGGACGCGGCGCAGCGGTCGTCCTGGGTGCCCGACGCACCGACCGCCTGGCGGCGCTGGCCGGGCGGATCCGCGCCGATGGAGGACGCGCTCAGGTCGTGGCGACAGACGTCACCCGACGCGCCGACCTGACGCGACTGGTCGCAGTCGCCGTCGAGACGTTCGGACGGCTCGACGTCCTGGTGAGCAACGCGGGAATCGCCCGGACCGCACCGGTATCCGACCTCGATGTCGACTCGTGGGACGCGATGATCGACATCAACGTGCGGGGTGTGCTGCACGGCATCGCCGCCGCGCTGCCCGTCTTCCGGCAACAGGGGCGCGGTCATCTCGTGACCACGGTGTCGACCTCGGGTCTGAAGATCGCCCCGACCCAGGCCGTCTACGCGGGCACCAAGAACGCGGTCCGCACACTGCTCGAAGCGCTGCGCCAGGAGTCCACCGACGGCGTCCTGCGCACCACCTCGATCTCGCCGGGGTTCGTGCGCACCGAACTGGTCGACTCCGTGGAGGACCCCGAGATCCGGGAGCAGATGCAGCGACGGATGGCCGAGCTGGGCATCGACCCCGCCGCAGTGGCCCGCGCCATCGCGTTCGCCATCGAGCAGCCCGACGACGTGGAGATCGGCGACCTGACCATCCGACCCACGTCACAGGGCTGATCACCAGGGCCGGAAAATGAATCAGACCCCGCCGCCCGACGCTGTCGCGCCGACCTGACGGGGTCTGCCACTGGTGGAGCTGAGGGGATTCGAACCCCTGGCCTTCTCATTGCGAACGAGACGCGCTACCAACTGCGCCACAGCCCCAAAAGCAAGCGAAACTCTAACACCGCGCGCCCCATCCGCCGAACCGGCTCACCTGCTGAGCGTCACGACCAGAATCACGACCCCGACCACTATCGCGACCGCCCCGCTGATGCGTTGCACCTTGAACGCGGCCGCGCTGGGCTCGGCCGCTCCGGGGTTCTTGTACTGCCACGCACGGGTGCGTCGCCAGGTGGCCTCCGGCGCGATGACGTTGCACAGGGCGATGCCGAAGAACAGGATGAAGAACGGGATCATGAACCAGTGCATGAAGTGAACCTAGAGCAAGCACAACGGTCTTGAGCCCGGACGCAGCCGTTCCCAGCGAAACCCCAGGTAGGGCGGGTCAGCCGGCGCGGAAGGCCGAGGGCAACTCCTCGACCTCGGGGTCGAGCGCCATCCCGTCGAAGGGCAGCTCCTGCACCGGCACGTTCTCGTAGGACGCGGGTGCGGCGGGAGCACGCTCGGGCGCCTTGGCCTTCATCGTGTAGGTCGGCTTGGGCACCTGGACCGGCGACCAGGTGCCGTCGGGGGCGCTCTGCGCTGTGACAGACGCGGCGGGCACCGGCGACTCGGGGGCATCGACGGTCGGTGTGGCGACCGTCTCGACCTCGACGCTCTCGTTCGTCCGCGCTGCGGGAGCCTGCTGGGCACGGACCCGCGCGGGCTGGGCATCGAACGGCACGTCGTCCCAGCGGATCAACTCCACGTGGGTCTCGTCGTCGTGGCGCTCGGCGATGGGGCGCCGGCGGCGCACCGGCTGCGCGGCCTGACGCGGCTGCTGCGGTCGCGTCTGCGGGGTCGTACGACGCACGGCCGGTGCGTCGTGGCTCGCACGGCGCTGCTCGGCCACGGTCTCGGCGCGCAGCCACAGCAGGACTGCACCCAGCAGCATCAGCGAGGCGACGATCGCGAGCCAGGACACGGCCCCGGCGACCACGAGGAGCAGCGTCAGCGGCAGCAGGCCGGCGGCGACGAGGAACGCGATGCCGCGCGTACGGCGCTGACCCGCCACGGTGCGTGCCCGGTCGAGCACGTGGTGGAGCTTGTCCGTCATGGGCGAATCCGCAGACATGGCAACCTCGTTCGAGTGGTGTGCGGGAAGTTGCGGCTCATCGTGCACGGGGTGTCCACCGTGGATCACGGTGCCGGCGCGCAGCGAGGTGCGCTCGGCAGCGTGCGAGTGGGAGGCATCGACGGTGACCGGCGCACGGCGCTCCAGCACCCGCATGGCGTCGGAGAACGTCTCGACGGTGCGCGCCGTCAGGAGCACCTGCCGGCGGCGGATCTGGTGCTGCAACAGCCAACCGGCCCAGACGACCACGATCGCAACGAAGATGAGGCTGCTCGGGTTGTCCACGAGGGCGACGGTACGGCGTACGGAAAGCCTTGCACCGCAGCACCGTCGGTGTGTCGTCAGACCGGTTCCGGATACGTCGCCCGCAGCCTCCCGACCATCGTCTCGCCCGCAGCGAGGTCCTCCCTCACGACCGCGAACGTGCGATGGTCGCGCCACCGGCCGTTGATGTGCAGATAGGCCCGGCGCAGCCCCTCGTCACGCAGCTCGAGCTTGCGGACGACCGCCAGGCTCGAGTGGTTCTCGGGGCGGATGTTCACCTCGACCCGGTGCAGTCCGACGGTGCCGAAGGCGTGATCGATCGCGGTCGCGAGGGCGTACGGCGTGATGCCGCGCCCGGCGTACCGCTGCGAGATCCAGTAGCCCACCCCCGCGGACCGCAGCGCGCCCCGCACGATGTTGAACAGGTGCATCTGGCCGACCAGCTCGCCGTCGACGGCAACCGCGAACGGCAACAGCTCACCGCGCGCCGCCAGCCGGTCCTGCTGGCGCACCATCTGCGCGAACGACACGGGGGCCTGCTGGATCGGCGATGTGGAGTCCCACTCCCTGGTCCAGGCGGCGTTCTGCGCACGCAACTGCACGAACTCGGCCCGGTCGGCCCGAGCACGCAACGGTCGCAACATGATCCGCATTCCGCGCCAGTCACCGGCGATCGCGATCGGCCACGGCCGGTCGCTCAATGGTCACCACCGCCGTGCACCTGGGCGACCGCGTGCGGCACGACGTCCCGCAGCACCTCGATCGCGTCCCGCACCCCGCCCGTGGAGCCAGGGAGATTGACGATCAGCGTGCGGCCGGCCACTCCCGCCAGTCCCCGTGACAGCACCGCAGACGCGACCCCCTTGCGCACGCCGGCCGCGCGCAGCGCCTCCGGGATACCCGCGACCCGGCGGTAGAGCAGCGCTGCCGTCTCCTCCGGCGTGTGGTCCGACGGCGCCAGCCCCGTGCCGCCCGTCGTGAGGACCAGATCCACCCCGTCCGCGACGGCGGCCCGCAGGGCATCCCCCACCGGCGGACCGTCGGGGACGATCAGCGCCTCGTCCGCGTCGAACCCCCACTCCCGCACGGCGGCCACGAGCAGCGGACCGGAGCGGTCGTCGTACTCGCCCATGAAGGCCCGGTCCGAACAGGTGATGATCAACGCCCTAGGCATCCTGTTCGCTCCAATCACCGGAGCGGCCACCGGATTTCGCCGTTACCCGGATATCGGTGATCCGCGCGTGCTTGTCGACGGCCTTGATCATGTCGACCAGCGCGAGCGCCGCCACGGACACGCTGGTGAGCGCCTCCATCTCGATGCCGGTGCGGTCGGCGGTGCGCACCTCGGCCTCGATGTCGACGCCGTCATCCTGCACCACCAGGCTCACCGACACGGCGTGCACGGCGACGGGGTGCGCCAGCGGCACGAGCTCCGGGGTGCGCTTGGCGGCCTGGATGCCTGCGATCCGCGCCACGGCCAGGGCGTCGCCCTTGGGCACGGTCCGGTCGCGCAACGCACCGATCGCCGTGCGCGACAACAGGACCCGACCACGTGCCTGCGCCACGCGTGCCGTCACCGGTTTCTGCGAGACGTCGACCATCCGGGCGTCGCCGGCGTCGTCGAGGTGGGTCAGCCGGTCCATGTCAGGCGCCGCCGATCAACGGGATGACCTCGAGCACATCACCCTCGTGCACCTGGGTGACCTCTGCGGGCACCACTGCCAGAGCGTTGGCGTGCGCGAGCCCGCCCATGATGTGCGACGCCTGGCCCCCGGAGGACACGATGCGCCGATCGTGATCCAGGACGACCCGGGCGAACTGTGCGCGACCGGGCGGGGAGGACCACCCGGTCTGCACCGTCGCGCGGACGCTGTGCGCGGCATCGGGCCGACCGGCCATCCTGCGCAGCGCCGGCGCCACGAACACCTCGAACGAGACGAGGGAGCTGACCGGGTTGCCGGGCAGGCAGAACACCGGCACGTCCCCCAGCATCCCGAACCCCTGCGGCTTCCCGGGCTGCATCGCCACCTGGGTGAATTCGAAGTCGTCGGCGAAGGCCAGCTTCAGGGGCTCGAACGCGCCCGCACTCACTCCGCCGGAGGTCACGATGGCGTCGACCTCCCCCGCGAGCGATGTCAGGGCCGCGCGGGTCTCGGGTCCCCCGTCGCCGACCGTGCGGACCGCGCCGACCACGAAGCCGTGCGCGGTCACCAGCGAGGCCAGCATCGGACCGTTGCAGTCGATGACCTGCCCGTACGCCAGATCGCTCCCAGCCGGGCGCAGTTCGTCGCCGGTGGTCACGATCCCCACGCGCGGTCGGGGAATGACGTCCACCTCGGGGTGCCCGGCGGACACGATGGCCGGGATGTGCAACGGCGCGACCCTGGTGCCGGCCAACGCCACCACGTCGCCCTTCTGGACGTCGCCGCCGAGCCGGCGTACGGCGGTGCCGGGCGCGACGGCTCGCTCGACGCGCACCTGATCGGTGCCGCCGTCGGTCAGTTCGACCTGCACCACGCTGTCCGCACCGGCAGGCACGGGCGCGCCGGTCATGATCCGCCAGGCAGTGCCCGGCTGCAGCACCGACGACCGGGTGTCACCGGCCGGGATGTCGCCGTCCACGGGAAGGGTCACCGGTGCGTCGGCGACATCGGCAGCGCGGACGGCGTACCCGTCCATGGCGGAGTTGTCGAAACCGGGCAGGGGGGCACCGGAGACGACATCGGCGGCCAGCACCGACCCCAGCAGCTCCGGTGCGAGCACCGGGATGCGGCGGGGCGCGAGCGACCGGACCTGATCGAGCAGGTGCCGGCGGTGATCCTCGACGCTACGCATGGCCTCGACCCGAAAGTCGACTCAATGCTCCATGAGGCGGTGCTCGGCCTTGCCCGCCGCCTCGTCGGACGCCGCCCACTCGCGCACCCAGTCCCGGAAGGTGTCGCCGAAGTCACGGTGGCGGGCGGCCAGCCGCACCACGGCCTTCAGGTAGTCCAGCCGGTCTCCGGTGTCGTAGCGGTTGCCGCGGAAGATCACGCCGGTCACCCCGCCGCCGGGCACGCCCGGGTCGGTCAGCTTCAGCATCGCGTCGGTCAGCTGGATCTCACCGCCGCGCCCGGGCTCGGTCTTCTCCAACGCGTCGAAGATCGCCGGGTCCAGCACGTAGCGACCGATGATCGCCAGATTGCTCGGCGCTTCGCCCGGCTCGGGCTTCTCCACCAGGGACTTCACGCGGACGAGGTCCCGCTCGCCCTCGATCGGCTCGACGTCGGCGCAGCCGTAGAGCTGCACCTGGTCCTTGGGGACCTCCATGAGCGCCACGACGGAGCCGCCGTACGTGCCGCGCGCCGCGATCATCCGCTCCAGCAGGTCCTCGGTCTCGTCGATGAGGTCGTCGCCGAGCAGCACGGCAAACGGCTCGTCACCCACGTGCGGTCTCGCGCAGAGCACCGCGTGGCCGAGGCCGAGCGGCTCGCCCTGGCGGATGAAGTGCACGTTGCCGAGGTTGGCCGACTTGCGCACCCGGTCCAGACGCAGTTCGTCGCCCTTGCGCTCCAACGCCTGCTCGAGCTCCCAGTGCCGGTCGAAGTGGTTCTCCATGGCGGACTTGTTGCGACCGGTGATGGTGAGGATGTTGTCGCATCCGGCGCGGATCGCCTCCTCGACGACGTACTGGATCGCCGGCTTGTCCACGACCGGGAGCATCTCCTTGGGAATCGCCTTGGTAGCAGGCAGGAACCGGGTGCCGAGGCCGGCCGCGGGAATCACGGCCTTGTGCACGTCGGTCTTGTGGGGTGCCGTCATGCCCGAAGGCTAACCGCTCGCCGTCGGGGCCGGTGACGGGTTCCCCGCAGGCCCGGTCCAGCCCGGCGGGTCGGCAGACTGGGCCCCATGTGGCGTGAACTCCCCCAGGACAAACGTGCGGCCCGGGCGCTGATTCGCTCCGGCCGTCGCGCACGCCCCGCGCAGGAGCGCTCCGAGGACGACGCGGCACTCGCCGGGCACCTGCGGGACCTGCTGGGCGACCGGCTGCCGGGTCTCGCCGCGACGTACTCCGCGTTGCCGACCGAACCGCCCACCAGGGCCATGAGGACGCTGCTGGAACAGGCCGGATGGCGGGTAATGGCGCCGATCCTGTTGCCGGACAACGATCTCGGCTGGGACGACGGGAACGCCCACGACCCGTCGTTCGTTTCCGAAGCGACCCTGTTGATCGTCCCGGCCCTCGCGGTCGACCGCCGCGGCATGCGGCTCGGACAGGGCGGGGGCAGTTACGACCGCTCCCTGCATCGGCGTTCGCCGGGGTCACTCGCGCTGGCCGTGGTCTACGACGACGAGCTGGCGGACGTCGTACCCAGCGAGCCCCATGACCTGGCCGTGGACGCCGTGCTCACGCCCCGGGCAGGGGTACGACACCTGACAGAATGACGACTCGCCGCTGAAGGGAGACCCGCATGCCGACGTCGGGGGGCTCCACGACGATCGACTCCTTCGGCCCGCACCAACTGGCCGTCGCCCTGCTCGTCGGCTCCCTGGTGCTCCTGGTCTCGGTGGCGGCGGTGCGCCTCGCGAACCGCTCCGGGCTGCCGACCCTGTTGCTCTACCTGGCGATCGGCGTGGCCATCGGGGAGGCCGGCCTCGGCATCCGCTTCGACGACCCGACACTCACGCAGGTGCTCGGCTACACCGCGCTGGTCCTGATCCTCACCGAGGGCGGTCTCACGACCCGGTGGTCGACCATCAAGTCCTCCGTGGCGCCGGCCGCCCTGCTCTCCACTCTGGGCGTGGTCGTCTCGATCTCCGTCGTCGGAGTCGCATCGCACGTTCTGCTCGATCTGTCGTGGCAGATCAGCTTCCTGCTCGGCGCGATCGTCTCCTCCACCGACGCCGCCGCCGTCTTCTCCGTGCTTCGTAACGTGCCGCTGCCGCACCGCCTGACCGGCGTCCTCGAGGCCGAGTCCGGCTTCAACGACGCGCCCGTCGTCCTGATCGTCATCGCCCTCGCCGAGGCCGCGACCCCGGGCCAGACGAGCGGCGCCTGGTGGACCGTGGTGCTGACGGCCGTCTTCGAGCTGGCGGGCGGCGCCGTGATCGGGCTCCTGCTCGGCTGGGGTCTCGGCCGGCTCATCCGACGCGCCGGCGTGGGGTCGTCCGGCTTGTTCTCCATCGGCATCGTGGCCATCTGCGTGCTCTCCTACGCCGGCGCGACGCTCGCGCACACCAGCGGCTTCATCGCCTGCTACCTCACGGCGCTGGTGCTCGGGAACCTGCACCTGCCGCACCGGCAGGCGGTGCTCGGGTTCGGGCAGGCGCTGGGGTGGCTGGCCCAGATCGGCCTGTTCGTGCTGCTGGGGCTGCTGGCCTCCCCCTCCCGGCTGGAGGCTCAGCTGGTGCCGGCCCTGGTGATCGGGCTGGTCCTGCTGCTGCTCGCCCGTCCCGCCTCGATCGTGGCGAGCATGTCGTGGTTCGGGTTCCGTTGGCGCGAGCAGGTCTTCCTGTCCTGGGCCGGCCTGCGCGGCGCGGTCCCCGTCGTCCTCGCGACCGTCCCGCTCACGCTCGGGACGCCCCGCACCGAGTGGATCTTCGACCTGGTCTTCGTGCTCGTCGTGGTCTTCACCCTGCTGCAGGCGCCGACCCTGCCGGCGCTCGCCCGGCGCCTCGGCCTGATCGAGGACACCCAGGCCCTGGACATGCAGGTGGAGTCCACGCCGCTGGAGGACCTGCACGCGGAGATGCTGCAGGTGCGCGTAGGCCCGCTCTCCCGGCTGCACGGCGTGGAACTGCACGAACTGCGCCTGCCACCTGGCGCCAACGTGACCATGGTGGTGCGCGAGGGCGCCAGCTTCGTCCCCGACCGCCGTACCGTCCTGCGGCGCAGCGACCAGCTCCTGCTGGTGACCACGGCCGCCACCCGCAGCGCCACCATCCGGCGGGTACGCGCGGTGAGTCAGGGCGGCCGCCTCGCGGACTGGCGGGCCCGCGGGTCCGGCACGCCGTAGCGTTCTCCTAGACTTGGCGCCCGTGCCCACCTACTCATACGCGTGCAAGGACTGCGGTCACGCGTTCGACATCTCGCAGGCCTTCACCGACGACGCCCTGAGCATCTGTCCCAACTGCGGCGGAAACCTGCGCAAGGTGTGGGGCTCGGTCGGCGTGGTCTTCAAGGGTTCGGGCTTCTACCGCAACGACAGCCGCGACGCCGACAAGAAGAAGTCGACCAGCTCCGCGAGCGCCTCGAGCAGCTCCTCCGAGGGCAGCACGTCGTCCGATGCTTCCACTGCCAAGTCCAAGGACTCCTCGTCCTCGGGATCCTCCGAGTCGTCGTCTTCGTCGAAGCCCGCGTCGGGCTCCACGGGCTCGACGGGCTCCACGGGGTCCTCCTCCGGTTCCGGCAGCAGCGCGGGCTCCAAGCCCGCCTCCTGACCGGCTCGCGTCCTTTTTCCACACCCCCGCCGCGGGCGCCCGGTTGCCCACACCGCCCCGCCCGACCGGTCGGGCGCCGGCGCACGGTGGATAGCGTGCGGCCATGACTACAGCTGCAGCCCCTGCCGACCTCGGCGTCATCGGCGGCTCGGGCTTCTACTCCTTCCTGGAGGACACCGAGCACGTCAAGGTGACCACCCCGTTCGGCGACCCGACCGACGACATCGTGATCGGCGACGTCGGCGGTCGGCGAGTCGCCTTCCTCGCCCGGCACGGGCAGGGTCACCGTTACCCGCCGCACCGGCTCAACTACCGCGCCAATCTGTGGGCGCTGCGGTCGGTCGGGGTGCGTCAGGTGCTCGCGCCGTGCGCGGTCGGCTCGCTGATTCGCGAGCAGGGGCCCGGCACCGTCGTCGTCCCCGACCAGGTCGTCGACCGCACCTACGGCCGCGACCAGACCGTCTACGACGAGCCGGGCACCGTGGTGCACGTCAGCCTCGCGGATCCGTACTGCCCGCAAGGGCGTTCGGCTGTGCTGGGCTCGCCGGACTCCGCCGCGCCAGGGCTCGACCTGGTCGACGGCGGCACCATGGTCGTCATCAACGGCCCGCGCTTCTCCACCCGGGCAGAGTCCCTGTGGCACCAGGCCGCGGGGTGGAGCGTGGTCGGTATGACGGGCATGCCGGAGGCTGCGATCGCGCGGGAGCTGGCCATGTGCTTCACCTCCGTGTGCTTGGTCACCGACCTCGACGCCGGGGTCGACTCCGGCGAGGCCGTCAGCCACACCGAGGTGCTGCGCGTTTTCGAGCGCAACATTGAGGGCCTGAAGTCGCTGCTGATGGACACCATCGCCCGGATGCCCGCGGCCGTCTCCGACGCAGACGCCACGTGCGGCTGCCGCCGCGCGCTCGACGGACTGTCGCTGCCCTTCACCCTGCCGTGAACCGCGTGCACGCCCTGCTGCCGCCGGCCTGGCGCGGACCCGGCCGTGCTGCTGCGTGGCGGCGTGCCCGCGGTCGCCGCGTCGCGAGCGCCGGCCTGCTGCTGGTCGCCGGCCTGCTCGGGTGGGGTGCGCTGCAAGGACCCGCCGCTGCATCGGGCTCGATCGTCGTCGCTGCGCACGAGCTGCCGGCAGGCCACGTCGTGGAGCCGGGCGATCTGCGCGAGCGTGCCTGGCCCGCCGGAGCCGGCCTTGCGGGAGCACTCCCTCGCTCGGCGGCCCAGGGATCGGTCACCACCGGTGTGATCGCCGCAGGCGAGCCGGTGACCGCCTCCCGGGTGCGTACCGGTCGTCGATGGCCCGGCGTACGCGCGGGTGAGGTCGTGGTGTCCGTGCCGGTGGCCGACCCGATGCTGACCCGGCTGCTGCGCGCGGGTGACCGCATCGACGTGCTGGGGGCGACGGGGTCGCTGGGTGCGGACCTCCCGGTGCTCCTGGTCACTCAGGCCCCGACCGCGCCCAGCACATCATCGGGCGAGATCTGGGTCAGCGCCCCGACGTCGGTCGCCGCGCGGATCGCCGCCGAGACCGTGACCTCACGGACTGCTGGCACCCAACTGACCGTCGTGCTGCACCCCGCGGCCTGAAGCACGCGCCGGGATCCCGGCGCACGCAGCGAGAGCTCGACGCGCTACTCCCAGTGCGGTGGGCGCTGTTCGCGCCACCAGCGCTCGTCCCGGTCGTCGGGTTCGCCGGACGACGTGCGAGCCGCCTCGCCCGATCCGGCCCAGCCTTCGTCCTGATCGTCCGCGGACACCGCGAAGTCGTCGGCCGGCTCCGCGGTTCGCTCACGCGGGGCCGCGGTCGGCGGCCGCACGGCACGCCGAGGGCGGCGTCGTCGCTCAGTCATCGCTCCGTTGCGGCGACAGTCCGGGCACCGCGTTCCGCCGGGCCGACGCCGCGTTCACCGCGCGCACCAACCGGGCGACCTCCTTGGCGGGGTCGCGGAAGAGGTCACGGGTGAGCACCCGTTCGTGGCTCCAGCCGCGGGCCCGCAGCTGCGCGGGCCGGATGCGCTCTCGGTCGCGGGCGTAGGGCTGCGACGCGTACGCGGCTCCGTCGGTCTCGATCGCGACCAGCAGGTCTCCGCGGCGCCCCGGATCCTCCACGACCAGGTCGATGCGCGGATCGCCGAGACCGTGCCCGGTGTGCACCGTCAGCCCCTCGGCGCCGAGACGGCGTGCCAGGTCGACGACCGTCACCGAGAGATCGACCGGGGAGCCCTGCGGCGCCGACGGCGCGTCGAGCACGCTGCCGGTCGACGCCGTACGTCGCCTGCGCCCCGGCGTGCCGGACGGGGACGGAGCGGCAGCGTCGTCACCGCGCGTGATCCGTCGCCCGGACCCGCCGGACGCGGCATAGAGCAGGTAGTCGCGCAGCAGCAGGGCGCCGCGGGAGCGCAGCGCCGAAGGATCCAGATCCTCCCCGGACACGCCCGACACCACCACGATGCGGCGACGGGCCCGGCTCATCGCGGTGGTGACGAGCCGCTCGCCGCCCCCCTCGCTCACCGCACCGAGACGCTGCGGCACCCGTCCGCGCGCGTCCCGTCCGAACCCGACCGCCACGACGACTGCGTCACGCACCAGCCCGAGCGCGCGGTCCGCGGTGGTCACGACGCATCGACCGAGCAGCGCGGCCGCGGCAGCGTCGGTCGCGGCGGTGCGCAGCGCCGCGCGGATCCGTTCCGCATGGCGGGCGTCGAAGGACACGACCCCGATGCTCTCCTGCGGGCGGGCGCGCACCTGGTCCAGCAGGACCTGCACGACGTGCTCCACCTCGACCGGTGACGTGCCGTCGTCGTAGCGTGCGTCGCCCACCACGTCCAGGCGCAGACCGCCGGACCGGTCGGCCGCGGGGAAGGTGACGATCTCCTCGTCGTAGACGCGGGCCGCCGCGAAACCGAACAGCCGCTCATCGAAGGAGCGGTAGTGGGTGCCGAGGGCGCATACGGGGAAGAGCTCACGCGCGCGGTCGAGCAGCACGTCGCCGCCGCGTGCGGCAGGGCCGGTCGGGAACGGCGCGGGCGCGGCGCCGGCCGGGTCGCCGAAGATGACCAGCTGCGCCCCCCGGGCAATCGCCGGTACGGCGTGCGCGGTCCACACTGCCGACGCGTCGTCGACGATGACGGCGTCAAACCAGAGCCCGGCGGGCAGGTGCGTGGGCACCGCGAGGGGTGACATGGCCCAGCAGGGCGCGAGCGCGGTCGTGAGCTCCGGTGCCACCCGGAGCAACTCACCGACGCGCCCGGAATGGCGCTCGAGGGACCCCACCTGTTCGGGCAGGTCACGCTCGGCCGCCGCGCTGCGCGGCGATGGTGGCCCGCAACCGGGCGGCGCCGAGGCTGAGGTGGCGGCTGTCGGCGCCGGCGTACGCCTGCGCCGTCCCGCGCACCTGGTCTCCGGTGCCCTCCTCGTACGCCGGGATGGCCGCGGCGACGTGGTTCACGATCGATGCCCACCACACGAACTCCAGCTCCTGCGCGGCATCCGCAGCCTGCACGTGCCGCGACGCGAGGTCGGCGAGGAGGTCCCCGAGCCCGACGTCCCGCAGCCGGTCCAGGGTCGGCAGGGACGCCGCCGCGGCCTGCAGACGCGTGGGCTGGGCGGCGAGCAGCTCCAGTCGTTCCTGAAGTGCCTGGTAGTCCATCTCGAGCAGTTCGCCCCCGTCCGGCGTGTCCGCCAGACGCTCGCCCAGCCACTCCAGCTCTCCGCGCAGCTCCTCGACCCGGCGCGCCAGCTCGGGCACGCTCGTGCGGGTCGCCGGGCGGGCTCCGGGTCCGGCAGCCGCACGCCACTGCTGGCGTTGGTCGCGGGCGCGCACCAGCACCGCGTGCAGATCACGCGGCGGCGCACCAGGGCGCAACAAGGCGCGGGCCTGCCGTTCGAGCCGCCGGCGCTCCAGTGCGCCCACGCGCTGCTCGACGCCGGTGCGCTCGCGGCGGCCGGTGGTGGCGGTGACCATGTCGTCCAGTGGCGCGTCGAAGATCTCCGTCTGGAACACCTCGAGCGTCTGGTGCACCTGCCGCAGCAGCTCGAGCAGCTCCTCCTCGGCCACCAGGCTCGTCGGCGCGGGCAGCCCCAGGTCGGCGCAGAGCTCCTCCCATGGCGCCTGGTGGGTCGCGAGCCCTCCGCCGGAGAGCCGCTCGACGATCTCCTGGGCACGTTCGGTCTGGCTGGCCCCGACCAGGCGCGCGCCGTACCAGGCGTCGGTCTCCCCCGTGGTCGACCAGGCGCCGCCTGCGACCACGGCCGCCAGCTGCTGCTCCAGGTCGTTGCGTCGACGGACGCCCCCGATGCCGGTCAACGCGTCGCCGGTGAGCCGCACCCGAGACCGCGGCGGCGGGGTGCGACGGCTGAGCCGGGTGAGCTGATCCTGTGCCTCGTCCAGGGTCACCCCCCACGGGTCGAGGGGTTCGTGCATGAGCGCGTAATGCTGCTGCACGCGCGAGCGAAGTGCTGCGACGTCCACATCGAGCGCGGGCACCCGTTCGGCCGATCCCGACGAGGCGTGCAGCAGGTCCCGCAGGTGCTGGAGCACCTGTTCGGGTGTGCGGTCCGCACGTCCGAGGTCGAGCATCACATCGGTGAGGCCGACTCCGGCCAGGTGCTGTTGCACGTCGTCGATGCTCGCCCGGGCGTGTGAGACGAAGAGAGCCCGCCGACCTTGTGCCGCCATCGACGCGATGAGGGCGGCCACGGTGTGCGTCTTGCCGGTGCCGGCGGCACCGAGCACGCACAGGTTCGCACCGGCGACGACGGCGTCCACAACCTCCTGCTGGGTGGAGTCCAGGTCGAGCGCGAGCCACTCGTCCCTGGGGTCGTGCTCGCTGTATTCCGGCGGCAGTGCCCCGACCTCGTCCATCTCCTGCGGGTCGCCGGCGAGCGCGGGCACGACATGTCCCTGCGCGAGCGTCGTCGCCTGATCGGGCAGGTCGCGCATCAACGGCAGCTTGAAGCGGCTGAAGACACCCACCGTCAGGCGGGGCTCGATGCGGAAGTCCAGCAGCCCCGCGCAGGCGGCGCGCATGACGTCGTACGCCGCGCGTGGGTCGAAGTTGCTGCCGAGCGCGACCGCGTCGAGGACGGCCCGGGTGTTCAGGTCCACGCCGAGGGCGGTGAGGGTCGCGACGAGCACCGGGTTGACCTCGACCCGGTCGGAGACGACCAGGTGCAGATCATCGGCGACCGGCCGCAACGTGCAGGTGCGCAGCAGCACCGGTGCGTGCGGGGTGCGGTCGGCGCCCGCCCAGGACCAGCTCGCGATGCCGGCGGCCAGATGGCAGGAGGTGAGCCCGAAGTCGTCGTACAGGCGGGCCGCGAGGTGCGCGACGCCGCGGCCCTGCTCCAGCACCCGCTCGCGGGCAGCCGGCTCGCGGAAGAGCTCTGAGAAGCGGACGGTGCCGGAGGACAGCAGACGGGCCATCCCCGCCGGATGCGCGGTGGTCAGATCGATCCGCTGATCAGTGACGGTGCCGGCGTCCCACAGCAGCGAGTTCGGCCCGCCGATGGCGGACAGCTGCTCCTGCCAGGCTTTGGCCGCCTTCGAAACCAGTGCGGTGCGGGCTGATTCGTCCGTGCCGGTCTCGACGTCTGTCACCACGACAGGCTAACGGTGCGGTGGCCTCGACGACGCCCCGCACTAGCCGCGTTTGAGGTAGGCGTCCAAGAAGACGTTCGTGACGTCCTGGGGGGTGCGCGCCTGGTAGGACAGTCCGTTGGTCGCGGACGCCATCGTGTCGAGCGCGGACTTGTCGATCTGGTCGCCGATCCCGATGGCGACGATCTTGACCGGTTTGGCGGGGTTGTAGGCGCCGCGCAGCTTGCTGACGAGCTGCTGCAGGCTGAGACCGCCGGCAGGGTTGTCGTTGGCCCCGTCGGTCAGGATGACCACGGAGTTGACGTAGCGAGGATCGTACGAGGCGCTCACCCGCTGGTACGCCGCCCAGGTGCTGTCGTAGAGCGCGGTGTCACCGTTGCGGACCACCAGGTCGGGCAGGGTCTTCACGGCGGCCTTCAGGTTGGCCTTGAAGGCGTCGCCGGCGGGGGTGTGCGCGATCGACTCGATGCCGCCGGACTCGTCGAGCCAGGGTTGAGAGCCGACCAGGTTGGTGGAGAACGCCCACGCTCCGATCTTCGTGGTCGGCGGCAGCGCGTCGAGTGCACCGATGCTGAACTGCTCCAGCAGCTCGATCCGACTCTGCCCCTGGGCGATCGGAGCGGTCATCGACCCGGACACGTCGAGCAGGACCAGCATCCGCGCGTCCTTGGCGAGTTCGTTGTAGTCCTTGACCGCGAGCACCGACTCCGAGCTGCTGGGCTGGGAGATCATCTTGGCGTAACTCGGGAGGGCCGCCGGGCTCGGCGCGGCGGCGTCCGGCACCCGGAAACCGGCGGCGACGAGCTGGCGTTTGACGCCCGGTGAGGTCAGCCGCTCGTACAGGGCGCTCAGGACCTTCGCGTCGGGGGCGTCCGACTTCACGGGCACCACCCATTGGTACTCCAGCTGGGGAGCTCCCTGACGGGGAGTGAATGTCAGCAACTTCTGCGTCGGGTGCGCGCGGTTGAACGTGAGCACCTGCTGCTCCGTCGCGGGGTACATGCGGGCCTGCGAGGACCCCTTGGTCGCCTTGTCCTGCAGGGCGCGCGGCGTCTGCGAGCTCCTGCTGAGCGTGATCAGGCTCTTGAAGAACGCGTTGCGCTGCTTGACATTGCTGGTCACCTGCTCGGCGGTCGCGGCGGCGGAGATGGTGGTCGATGAGTCGACCGGGTCACTGACGCTGATCGGCAGCCCGGACGCGAAGATGGTGCGCCAGTCGGTCTTCTTGTTGTACTTGCGGATGCCCTGCAGGCTCTTCGGCACGGCGAAGACCACGGGACTGGTCGCGATCGTGCCGCCCTGGGTGACCCATCCGCTGCCCAGCCTGCTCGAAACGTCATCCACCCAGATCGGGCTGTCGGGGATCCACACATCCGGCACGCTGTCGCCGCCGGACGTGATCTGCTGGGCGACCTGGCCGGCGGGTTCGTCCACCACGGTGTACGCCGCGCACCCGCCTGCCTCCTCGGCAGCGCGAGCCTGGTCGAGGACGAGGCTGTACATCTCGTCGGGCACCGCGACCTTCACCTGGCTCTTCTTCGGGCACGCACTGGCCACGCTGCTGCTTCCTTGGCCGTAATGCCACACCAACGCCCCGGCGATCACCACCACCAGGATCAGGGCGAGGACGCCGAGCCTGGCGACCTTGCCCACGGGACCCTGCCGCCCGCCGCCCCCGGCGATGGTCGCTCCGGACACGCCACCCCCGGCCGCGCTGGACGCCGTCGATGCATCGGCAGAGAGGACGGCCCGGGACGCGCCCGTGACGACCGGGCGGGTGGACCCGGCAGGTCGGGCAGAAGGCCCCGGACGTCCCGACCTACCGGCCGACGCCGGAGTCGCGCCTCCGACCGACGGCCGTGGGCGCGGGGCAGCGGGCCTCGGGCGTGCCGGCGTACTGCCAGAGGGTGCCGGTGCTTTCGCGGCAGGCGGCCGCCCCGGTGCCGCGTTCGGACGCTGAACTGCGCCCGGACGGCCCGGTGCCGTCTCGTCGCGCTCCTGCGGCTCGTCCGTCGGCCCGCGCCCGGAGGAACGCGGACCTCGACGTGGCCAGCGGGAGCCCGAAGGACGCTCGGGATCGTTGTCGCCTGCCATGGTCGTTCCGAGGTTACCCGGGCGTATCCACGCGCGTAGGCGATCTGCAGAAGCCTCCCCTGCAGTCACAATGGACCTGACCTGGTTGGGTGGGGCCCAGCCGTACGTGACCTGGTCACGACCTCGACGAAGGGCACATCATGACGCAGAGGCCGAGTCCGGCGTCCCTGGAGAGACCGAATGTCGAGGAACGCACCGACACCACCCGCCAGGACGCGATCGACCGCTCCCCGAACGTCGGGGTGGACCGCTCCCAGGTGATCAGCGCTGGGCTGCGCTGGAGCGCCAGCTGGTCGCTGCGGATGGTGATCATCGCCGCCGGCATCTGGGTGGCGTTCAAGGTCATCGGGATCTTCTGGAGCGCGCTGCTCCCGGTCATCCTGGCGCTCATCCTCTCCACCGTGCTGTGGCCGCCGGCCCGGTGGCTGCGCAGCAAGGGCTTCCCCCGGCGCTGGCCGCGGCGAGCACGATGATCGGGATGTTCGTGGTCCTGGGCGGGGTCTTCACCCTCATCGGCACCACCGTGAGTTCGCAGTGGGGCGACCTGACCGACAAGGCCGTGGCCGGTGTGCACGACCTGCAGAGCCGGCTCAGCGAGGCGCCCTTCAACCTGTCGTCCACCCAGCTCAACAGCGCCGTCAAGCAACTGACCGGCAAGCTGCAGACCAGCGGGGACAAGATCGCCAACGGCGTGCTCTCCGGAGCGACCATCGCCACGCAGGTCCTGGTCTCCCTGCTGGTCGCCCTCGTGCTGACCTTCTTCTTCATCAAGGACGGGCCGCGTTTCCTGCCCTTCGTCCGCCGGATCGCCGGTCGCGGCGCCGGTTCCCACATGACCGAGGCGCTGTCCCGGGCCTACAGCACGCTCGGCGGCTTCATCCGCGCGCAGGCCATCGTCAGCGCCATCGACTCGGTCTGCATCGGCATCGGCCTGTGGGTGCTGCAGGTGCCGCTCGCGCTGCCGCTGGTCGTGCTGACGTTCTTCGGCGGCTTCATACCGATCGTCGGCGCGTTCGTGGCCGGCGCCATCGCCGTCCTGGTCGCACTGGTGACGGTCGGGCTGACCAAGGCGCTGATCCTGCTGGGCGTCATCGTGGCCGTGCAGCAGCTCGAGGGGCACATCCTGTCCCCGATCTTCCAAAGCAGGTCGATGGAGCTGCACCCCGGCGTGGTGCTGCTGTCGGTGGCCTTCGGAGGTGACGAGTTCGGGATCACCGGCGCGTTCCTCGCCGTACCGGTGGCAGCGACCGTGACGGTCCTGTTCCGTTACATGAACGAGCAGATCGACCTGCGCACCGGCGACGTGCACGCCGACCAGCTGGAGCCCATCACGCCAGAGGGAGTGATGGCCGCCGAAGCCGGCGAGAAGCATGGAATCGTGATGGCGAAGCGGTGGCGGTCAGGTCGGCCCGACGCGGAGGAGGAGTCGACGGGTCGCGTGGGTGCGCTGCTGGGTCGGGTCCGTCGTTCGCAACCCGACGCCTCTCGCGGGACGGTCGACCCGGACGTGGCCGACACCCTGGACAAGGACTAGCTCGCTCTCAGCGTGAGCCGGCCGGCGTCGCATGCGGGCCCACGCGGTGCCTTTGTCAGCGGACGTGAGCCGGGCGCTCCCGCACAAAGGACCGCGCGGTGCCCTTGTCAGCACACCCGCGCCCCGTCATACCCCACAACAGACCGCGCGGCGCCCGTGTGGAGCGAAGGGAGCCATCCCCTCCCACATAAGGGACCGCGCGGCGCTCGTTTCGGCCCGCCTGGACCCGAACGAGCGCGCGCCGCTGGTCGCCAGCCGTCGTTTCGGCCCGCTCGGTCCCGAACGCACGGGCGGGCGACGAGACGTCAGGCCAGCCAGCTCGGCGGCCGCTTCGCGAGGAACGCGGCCATCCCCTCGCGTGCCTCGGACGAGGCGAAGAGCCGCGCGGACTGCTCGATGGCCCACTCGCGGTCGTGGTCGAAGCTGGCCAGGAGCTGGCGGTTCACCAGAGCCTTGGACTCCGCGAGCCCCTGCGGTGACGCCTGCGTGAGGCGCTCGACCAACTCGCCGGCACCTGCTTCGGCATCCTCCGCGGCTTCGGTCACCAGACCGATCTCGCGCGCCGTCGCCGCATCGAAGGTCTCACCGGTGAGGAAGTAGCGCGCGGCCGCCCGACTGGTGAGGCGCGGAAGCACGGTCAGGGAGATGGCGAACGCCGCGAGCCCCAGCCGCGATTCGGTCAGCGCGAAGGTCGATTTCGGGCCCGCCACCACCAGGTCACATGCGGCGACCAGGCCGACTCCCCCGCGCGTACGTGCCCGTCGATCTGGCCGACGACCGGGCAGCGGTGCGCGGCGATCGCGCGCATCACAGCCGTCAACCGAATCCCTCGCGCGGTGTTCGGGTCGTCCTCGCCGGTGACTTCGTTGAGGTCCACCCCTGCGCAAAAGGTGCCGCCGGTGTGCCCGAGGACGACGACCCGCACCGACTCGTCCTCGGCCGCGCTCTCCAGCGCCCGCAGCAGCTCGTCGAGCAGGCGGGTGCTGAGGGCGTTGCGGTTGCGCGGGGAGTCCAGGGTGACGCGAGCGACCCGCCCGGACACGTCGTACGTGACGAGTGCGGGCGGGTCGGTGGGCTGCGCGGAGTCGGTCATCGGGCCATTGTGACCCGAGGAGCGCTCAGGCCAGGAAGTCGAGCAGCGCCTCGTTGAACTCGGCCTCGTGGCTGACGTTGGCCCCGTGCGGAGCGCCCTCGATGACGTGCAGCCGGCTCTGCGTGATGGCCTCGTGGGTCCGCTTGCCGGATCCCTCGAACGGCACGGTGCCGTCGGCGTCACCGTGCATGACGAGCGTCGGCACCGTGACCTTCGACAGGTCATCACGGAAGTCGGTGGTGCCGAACGACGTCATGCACTGCAGCGCCGCCAGCTTGCTGGCCTGACCGGCCATCCGCAGCGCGTCCTTGCCGCTGGGCCTCGGTCACCTTCAGCTCGCCGTTGACCGAGAAGAAGGCCGTCGTGAACTCGTCGTAGAACGCGTCCTGGTCCTTGGTCAGCTGCGCGGTCATCTGAGCGGCGGCGGTCTTGGTGAGCGGACCCCCAGGGTTGTCACCGGTCTGCAGCATCATCGGCGGCACGGCGGAAGCGAAGACGACGCTGCGCAGCCGCTCCTCGCCGAACTTCGAGACGTAGCGGGCGACCTCGCCGCCGCCCATCGAAAAGCCCACCAGCGTCGCGTCGCGGATGTCGAGCTCGGTGAGGACGGCGTCGAGGTCCTCGGCGAGCGTGTCGTAGCCGTAGCCGGTTGTGGGCTTGTCACTGCGCCCGAACCCGCGACGGTCGTAGACGATCGTGCGGTAGCCCGCCTGCTGCAGCGCGGGCACCTGACCCGCCCAGGACTCCCCCGACAGCGGCCAGCCGTGGATCAGGACGATGGCGCGTCCGTCACCGCCGGAGTCCTCGACGTAGAGGTTGGTCTTGCCCAACAGTCCTGAGCTCGCGGTCACGGTGGTCATGGCAGTAGGTACTCCTGTTGTTTCGAGAGAGGCCTGTCGTCCCGTGGTTCGTTCACCCGGCGGGCATGGATTGCATTTCGGCGCTGTCAGCGACGGGATGTCGGCGCGCGACCGCGACTCAGGCTGAGGGTGACCATCCGCACCCGGTAGGAGACGAAGACCAGGCACGCCGCGAGCGGGATCTCGACGAGACACGCGGTCGCGAGGCTGACCGCCAGATCCGAGCCGGGCGCGGAGGTGGTGACGTCGAACCAGGCGTCGCACAGCAGCAGGGTGGCCGCGACGATGGTGGCCGCGATGGCGATGGTCTGGCGGCGCCACAGCGACCACGACGCCCAGGCGAGCGCGCCGAAGAGCGCGACGTCGAAACCGATCCACACCACCTGCCAGTGACCGGCGACGTAGTGCCGCGGCAGCCGGGCGGCCAGTACGACGATCCAGGGCACGAGCAGCGCGCAGCATGCCGCGAGGATCCGCGGGAACCACCGCCTCGCCCGGACCACCCTCGTCGGCGGATGGTAGTCCGCGGCGGCGAGCGCCTGCAGGCGGGCCGTCAGCTGTCCGCGTTCGGCCGCGGTCAGCTGCAGCAGCATCTCGTCGGTGATCTCGGGCACGGCACGGTCACGACCTTCGTACGAGGGTGGCGCCGCGATCCTCAGGGCGCACGCACCAGCGTGGCACGGAGCACCGACCCCTGGCACCGCGTTCTTGTTCCCTGGCGTCGCGGGCGGGCCGGCTCGCTCGGCTACGATCGGACGCGCTCCAGCCTGCGGGGCGCCATCTCCGCAGGTCGCGAGCATCGGTCGGTGCGGCGTGAGGTCAGTCGCGACACCGACCATCCCCGCCCTCGTAGCTCAGGGGATAGAGCACCGCTCTCCTAAAGCGGGTGTCGCATGTTCGAATCATGCCGGGGGCACCACGTCTGCTGTGAGACTTCGCCTTTGCTCGACGGTGGTTCGGCGAGGCGCGAGCCCGACCGTGGCTTGAACCAAATGCCCGGCGCATCCCCGACCCGTGGTCGCGGCGGTCGTCGACAAGGTAGACAGTGAGGCAGCAACCCTGCCGTCGGTGGGGTCGCTGTGTCGCCCAGCGGACTCTTCTGCGTGGCACGACCCAGCGGACGACGCACGCCGGAGGCAGACCGTGACCAACCTGGCCGACAACCTGACCCAGACCGCCGAGCAGCACGGGGACCGTCCCGCGATCAAGCTCGACGACCTGGTGCTCACCTACGCCGAGCTGCAGGACGGCGCCCGGCGCGTTGCGGCGCTCTTGAAGGACAAGGGCGTCGGGCCGGGTGACCGGGTCGGGCTGGTGCTACCGAACGTGCCGCCGTTCCCCGTGCTCTTCTATGGCGCGCTGGCGGTCGGCGCCGTGGTCGTGCCGATGAACCCGCTGCTCAAGGGTCGCGAGGTGAAGTACTACCTGGAGGATTCGGGCGCCTCGATCGTCTTCGCCTGGAAGGACATGGCGGCCGAGGCCGGGAAGGGCGCCTCGGAGGTCGGGATCGAGTGCGTCGAGGTCGGCACCGACTTCGCCGAGGTGCTCGGCGGGTACGAGCCGGACGAAGAGGTCGTGGACCGCGCGGACGACGACGCCGTCGTACTCCTCTACACCTCCGGCACCACCGGCGCGCCGAAAGGCGCGGAGCTGACCCACCACAGCATGAGCAGCAACGCCGCCACGAGTGCCGAGACGCTGCTGGAGCTCACCGAGAAGGACGTCGTGATGGGGTGTCTGCCTCTCTTCCACGTCTTCGGCCTCACCTGCGGGCTCAACGCCTCGATCCTCAAGGGCGCGTGCCTGACGCTGATCCCCCGCTTCGACCCCGACAAGGCGCTGGCGATCGTCGGCCGCGACCAGGTCACCGCGTTCGAGGGCGTGCCGACCATGTACGCCGCCATGCTGAACGCCGAGACCGCCGACGAGGCCGACATGTCCAGCCTGCGCGCCTGCATCTCCGGAGGGTCGGCGATGCCGGTCGAGGTGATGAAGAAGTTCGAGGAGCAGTTCGACTGCATCGTCCTGGAGGGCTACGGCCTGTCCGAGACCTCCCCCGTCGCGTCGTTCAACAAGCCCGGCCAGGAGCGCAAGCCGGGATCCATCGGCACCGAGGTGCGCGGGGTGCAGATGAAGCTGGTCGGTGACGACGACGAGGACGTCGCACAGGGCGACGTCGGCGAGATCGTCGTCAAGGGCGAGAACGTGATGAAGGGCTACTGGGGGCGCGAGGAGGACACGGCCGAGGCCATCAAGGACGGGTGGTTCCACACCGGCGACCTGGCGAAGGTCGACGAGGACGGCTACTTCTTCATCGTCGACCGCAAGAAGGACCTGATCATCCGGGGCGGTTACAACGTGTATCCCCGCGAGGTCGAGGAGGCGCTCTATGAGCACGAGTCGGTCGCCGAGGTGGCCGTCATCGGCATCCCGCATGACGACCTCGGCGAGGAAGTGGGCGCCGCCGTCGCCCTGAAGCGCGGCGAGGAGGTCAGCGAGGAGGACCTGAAGGCGTTCGCGAAGGAACGGTTGGCGGCGTACAAGTATCCGCGCACCGTCTGGATCGTGAGCGAACTGCCGAAGGGGCCGACCGGGAAGATCCTGCGGCGCGAGGTCAGCGCACCGGACGGCGAGTCGAAGTGACGACCACCGGAGCGCGGACCCGACGCCCCCGGACGAGCACGGCCCGGAAGTCGACCGGGTCGAAGCAGCGGGCGCCTCGGGCCGCGGAGAGAGCAGCCTCCGAGAGCGACGCCTCCGCCACGACGGCCGCGCAGGCCGAGCGCCGCATGCACGACGTCGATGAGTCGCAGGAGGCCGCCGAACGATCGGCCGACACCGCGCTGGCGACGCCACTCGACCTGCTCCTGTCCAAGGCGGGGAGCGGGCCCCTTCGCCAGTTCGTCCCCGGTATGTCGGGGGTGCGGCTCGCCGCCGGGGTCGCCCGTCATCCGAGGGTGGTCGCGAAGCGGACGGCGGGGCTCGCGTACGAGCTGACCCGGGTCGGCCTCGGTCGTTCGCAGCTGGCGCCGGCCGAGAAGGACCGCCGCTTCGCCGAGGAGGGTTGGGCGAAGAACCCCGCCTTGAAGCGCACCCTGCAGAGCTATCTGGCCCTCGGTGCGGCGGCCCGTGGCCTGGTCGACGACGCCGGCCTGAGCTGGGGCGACGACCAGCGGATGCGCTTCATCGTCGAGAACGTGGTCGAGGCGGCGGCGCCCAGCAACAACCCGTTCCTCAACCCCGCGGTGCTCAAGCGGACGCTCGACACCGGCGGGGGCAACCTGGTCGCCGGCAGTCGCCGGTTCGTGAAGGACTTCGCGACCGCCCCGCGCGTGCCGTCCATGGTGGAGGCCGACGCCTTCGAGGTGGGCCGCGACATCGCGGTGACACCCGGCGCCGTGGTGCTGCGGACCGATGTCTTCGAGCTGATCCAGTACACCCCGCAGACCCCGAAGGTCCGCGCGGTGCCGATGCTGATCGTGCCGCCGACGATCAACAAGTACTACGTGATCGACCTGGCGGAGCACCGCTCGCTGGTCGAGCACCTGGTGCAGAACGGCCAGCAGGTCTTCTGCATCTCGTGGCGCAATCCCGATGTGCGGCATGCCGATTGGGGCCTGGATACCTACGGCCAGGCGATCCTGGAGGCGATGACGGCCTGCGAGAAGATCACCCGGCAGAAGCAGACGTCCATCTTCGGGATCTGCTCCGGCGGTCTGATCGCCTCGATGGTGCTGGCCCACCTTGCCGAGATCGGCGAAGCGGACCGCGTCACGGCGTACAGCCTGGCGGTGACCGTGCTCGACCAGGAACGGGCCGGCGTGACCAGTGCGCTGCTCTCGGAGGAGGCGGCCGCCGCCTCGACCCTGGCGTCGAAGGAGAAGGGCTACCTCGACGGGCGCACGCTCGCCGAGGTCTTCGCGTGGCTGCGGCCGAACGACCTGATCTGGAACTACTGGGTGAACAACTACCTGATGGGGCACGCCCCGAAGGCCTTCGACATCCTCTACTGGAACGCCGACCCGGTGCGGATGAGCGCCGCGATGCACCGCGACTTCATGGACCTCGCGATGCGCAATGCGCTGGTGAAACCCGGGGCCTCCACGATGCTCGGCACCAAGGTCGACCTCGGCAAGATCACCACCGATTCCTACGTCGTCGCCGGCATCGCCGACCACCTGTGCAAGTGGGAGTCCTGTTACCAGACCACCCAGCTCTTCGGCGGCGACACCAAGTTCGTGCTGTCCACCAGCGGGCACATCGCCGCCATGGTCAACCCGCCCGGCAACCCCAAGGCCAGCTTCCAGACCGCGCCCTCGGGCGGCGGTCGGCAGGGCAGAGACAACCCGAAGGACACCGTGAAGTGGCTCTCCAGGGCGGTGAAGGTCAAGGGCAGCTGGTGGGATGACTGGACCGAATGGCTTGCCGGTCGCACCGGCGAGGAGCGGACCGCACCGCGCTCGCTCGGCAACGCCGCGTACCCGCCGCAGGACAAGGCCCCCGGCACCTACGTCCATGACCGCTGAGCGGGCCCGCCCGCGCGCCGAGGACCGGGTGCGCAACGTGACCGTACGAGGCGTCACCGGCCGTGTCTCGGTGCGGCCCGGCGTCGGCTCCTGCACCGACCAGGTCCCGTTGCTGCTCTGCAACGGGATCGGCACGAGCCTGGAAGCGCTGCAGCCGTTGGTCGACGAGCTGCATCCCGACCGCGGCCTGGTGCGGTTCGACGTACCCGGTGTGGGCGGCTCGCAGCTGCCGCCGTTCCCCTACACGATCGCCGGGCTGGCCTCCTGGGTCACCGCGCTGATGGCGAAGCTGGGCCATCGCCGCTTCGACGTGCTCGGCCTCTCCTGGGGTGGCGGGCTCGCGCAACAGCTGGCGGTGCAGGGCCCACGCCGCGTGCGTCGGGTGGTGCTGGTCGCCACCGGCACCGGGACGTTGATGGTGCCGGCGCACCCCCGCGTGCTGCGGATCATGTCGACCCCGCAACGACACCGCGATCCGGCGTACGCCGCGAAGGTCGCGCCGCAGATCTACGGCGGCTCTATGCGCACCCATCCCGCCCGCGGGGCCGCGCTGCTGCACGGCGCCACCCGATCGGGCTCCAAGCTCGGCTACTACTACCAACTGGCGGCGATGACCGGCTGGACGAGCCTGCCGTTCCTGCGCCTGCTGCGGCAGCCGACCCTGGTCATGGGCGGCGACGACGACCCGATCATCCCGATCGCCAACCCGAGGATGCAGGCCGCGCTGATGCCCCACTCGCAGCTGCACATCTATCACGGGGGCCACCTCGGCATCCTGACCGAGGCCGACGCCCTCGCCCCCGTCATCGACACGTTCCTCGACGACGAGGACCCGACCCGCACGAGGAGCACCCCGGATGAATGACGACACCCCGGCCCTGGAGGACTCCCCCTTCTCCGACTTCCTCGGCTTCGAGCTGCTGCTCGAGGATGAGGACCGCGAGCTGCTCACCCGGGTGCACGCGTTCATGACCCGTGAGGTCGAGCCGGTCATCAACGACTACTGGACCCGTGCGGCGTTCCCGCACGACCTGCTCCCTGGCATCGCGAAGCTCGGCATCGCCGGCCTGGCGTACGACGGTCCGGGCTGCCCGAACCGCGGCGCCCTGGTCGACGGGATGGTCGCGATGGAGCTCGCCCGGGTCGACCCGTCGATGTCGACCTTCATGGGCGTGCACGGCGGTCTGGCGATGGGGTCGATCCAGCTCTGCGGGTCCCCGGAGCAGCGCGAGCGATGGCTGCCGGCGATGGCCCGCCTGGAGCTGATCGGCGCGTTCGGGCTGACCGAGCCCGACGTCGGATCGGCGATCTCGGCCGGTCTCGCGACCAGCGCGCGACGCGACGGGGACGAGTGGATCCTCAACGGCGAGAAGAAGTGGATCGGCAACGCGGCGTTCGCCGACCTCGTCATCATCTGGGCGCGTGACGAGGACGACGAGCAGGTCAAGGGGTTCGTCGTCGAGAAGGACACCCCGGGGATGACGTTCGACAAGCAGGAGGACAAGATCGCCCTGCGCGTCGTCCAGAACGCCGAGATCCACCTGCACGACGTCCGCGTCCCCGAGGCGAACCGGCTGCAGAACGCGACGAGCTTCCGCTCCACCGCCGACGTCCTGCGCGTGACCCGGATGGGCGTGGCGTGGCAGGCCGCGGGATGTGCCCGCGGCGCGTTCGAGCACGCACTGCGCTACACCACCGGGCGCGAGCAGTTCGGCCGGCCGATCTCCTCGTTCCAGATGGTGCAGGACCTCCTGGTCAAGATGCTCGCCAACGTCACCGCCTCCACGGCGATGAACGTGCGCGCGTCGCAACTGCAGGATCAGGGGTTGCTGAAGGACGAGCACGCGTCGCTGTGCAAGGCGCACTCGACCGTGCGGATGCGCGAGGCCGTCGGCTGGGCGCGAGAGGTGCTCGGCGGCAACGGCATCCTGCTCGAGCACCACGTCGGCCGGTTCGTCGCCGACGCGGAGGCCATCTACTCCTACGAGGGCACCCGCGAGATCAACACACTGATCGTGGGACGCGCGATCACTGGCGAGAGCGCTTTCGTCTGAGTGGTGTCCGGCTCCCGCCGCCGTGGTCACCGTTCGTTCGACGTCCCCGACGAGCCGCCTGCCACCTCGTAGTTCCACACCTCGCTATGGGTGGAGACAGGACGCGGTGCGTCGCCGCCTGCCCGCTCGACAGCCGACCGGTGACCGTCGGCGAACTCCGGGGAGTTCACCCAGGCCTGGAACGACTCCTCGTCGCGCCACCGAGTGATGACCAGCCACTGCTCCCTGTCGTCGGTGGGGCGCAGCAGCTCGAAACCCTCGAAGCCATCGGCGTGGTCGACCGCACCCGCTCGGGCAGCGAACCGGTGCGCGAGCTCACCGCCCGAGCCGGCTGGGACGGTGATGGCATTGATCTTGATCGTGGTCATGAGGCCAGACTGTCACCGCGCCTCTACCGGCACGACGACTGCTCCACGTCCGCCGACCGGGCCGTGGGTCCGCATCGGTGACGGGATGTAGGCCGCCCGCCATCAGCGGCGGGGTGTCGGGCGACGCATAGTGGGCATATGACCTCGCAGAGCACGCGGCTCGAGCAGTCCGACGGACGACTTGACGGACAGGTGGCGCTGGTGACGGGGGGCACCCGGGGTATCGGACTCGCCGCTGCCCGCGGACTGGGTGCGCGCGGCGCGACCGTGGTGGTCGTCGGCCGGAGCGAAGAGTCCGCCAAGGCAGCGGCTGCGACGCTGGTCACGGATGACATCGACGCGCTCGGGGTCGGCTGCGACGTGGGGGACGCCGAGCAGGTGGCCGCCCTGCCCGCGCGACTCGGCCCCCTGGCCGCGGTCGACATCCTGATCTGTGCGGCCGGGGTGATGAGCGAGCGCACCGCCAAGACGCTGCGCACCAGCGAGAGCGAGTGGCGCCGGGTGATGTCCGTCGACCTCGACGGGGTCTGGCGGACGATGACGGCGTTCGTCCCGGGTATGGTCGAACGCCGCCACGGCCGGGTCATCGCCGTCAGCGCCTGTCTGGGCCGGATGAGCGGCCCCGGGAACGCCGGCGGGCTGGCGCCGTATCGCGTGGCAAAGGCGGGGGTGAATGCCCTCGTGCGCAACCTCGCCCACGAGCAGGGCATGGGCATGCGCGGAGTGCTCGTGGACGCGACCTGTCCCGGCCACTGCCGCACCGACATGGGCGGCCAGGACGCGCCGCGCTCCGCCGAGCAGGGCGCCGAGACCGCGGTATGGCTCGCCGGTCGGTCTGCCGGCGGTGCCGTGACCGGGGTGCTGTGGGAGGACCGCGAGATCGTCCCCTGGTAGGACGCGCCTGACGCTGTTCACCACCATCGGAGCATTCACCGGGGGCGATCTTCCTCACTGACGGGTGCGCGCGGCCCCTCGTCGCCTCGTTCCCAGAAGTTGCTGCCCCGCCGGGTTGGTCTCGCTAGGTTGAGCACGATCTGACCGAGGGGTGTGCCATGACCATCAACGCAACTCAGTTCTACGCCGTCGCGCCGCGTAGGGAGTGGGTGCTCGTGTTCGAGGGGGCTCTGGCCCACTTCGTCTGCACCGACGCTGCTGCACGGGTCGAATTCGCGCGCGAGGTGGTCACGGCGGCGGGTGATGCGTTGTCCCCCGATCTGGACCTGCGCAGCGGCGGCGTCACCGTCCGGCTGGCCGCCACGTTCGAGGAGGGAGGGCTCCCGGACGCGGCCGCCGAGGTGGCCGCGCGCATCTCCCAGGTCGCGCAACAGCTCGACCTGCCGGCGGACGTCTCTCACCTGCAGACGATCCAGATCGCCATCGACGGCGGCAGCGGCGCGGTGCCGTTCTGGCATGCCGTGACGGGCTACGAGCAGCCGGAGGACGCCGACCTGATCGACCCGCTGCGGCGCGGCCCCGGCGTGTGGAACCAGGCGGTCAACGACGGTCGTGAGGCGCCCGCGCGGCTGCACGTCGACATCTCCGTCTCGGTCGAGGAGGCCCCGAGGCGCGTCGCCGCGGCACTGCAGGCTGGCGGGCGGGTGGTGCAGGACCGGTTCGCTCCGCAATGGACCACCCTGGCCGACCCCGACGGCAACCTCGTCGACATCGCGGCCTGGCCCGATCTGCCCTGACCACGCGAACCGGCGCCGGCCCGCCAGGCACGCGCGACGGACACCGCCGCCATTGGTTCGAGCAGACCCCCTACCGTGACGTCCATGGATGCCTTCCTCTATTCCGCCGTCCGTACGCCGTTCGGCCGCTTCAACGGAGCGCTCGCCGGCGTCCGACCGGACGACCTGGCCGCCCGCGTCATCGAGGCGTTGCTCGCGAAGGCGCCGGGTCTGGACGGGGCCGCGGTGGACGATGTCATCTGGGGCAATGCCAACGGCGCGGGTGAGGAGAACCGCAACGTCGGTCGGATGGCAGCGTTGTTGGCCGGCCTCCCGACGTCGGTGCCCGGCACCACCATCAACCGACTGTGCGGGTCGAGCCTGGACGCCGCGATGGGCGGCTCACGGGCCATCGAGACCGGTGACGCGGACGTCGTCGTGGTCGGTGGCGTCGAGTCGATGACGCGGGCGCCGTGGGTGCTCCCCAAGCCGGCCAAGGGCTTCCCGGCACGCGATGTCACGGCCGTGTCCACGACGCTCGGCTGGCGGCTGACCAACCCGAAGATGCCGAAGGAATGGACCGCGTCGCTCGGTGAGTGCAACGAGCAGTTGCAGGACAAGTACGGCGTCAGCCGCGAGCGTCAGGACGAGTTCGCCGTGCGCTCCCATCAGCTGGCCGCGGCCGCATGGGACGACGGGTTCTACGACGACCTGGTGGCACCGGTCGAGGGCCTGGCCCGGGACGAGGGCATCCGCGCGGACTCCACCGTGGACAAGCTCGCCGGGCTCGCCCCCGCCTTCCGCCCCGACGGCACCATCACGGCCGGCAACGCCTCGCCGCTGTCCGACGGTGCGTCGGCTGCGCTGCTCGGGTCCGCTGCCGCCGCCGAGCGGATCGGGCTGCAGCCGGTCGCGCGGATCGCGGGACGAGGGACGTTCGCCCTCGACCCGCAGGCCTTCGGGTACGCACCGGTCGAGGCCGCGAACCGGGCGCTGGTCCGCGCCGGCATCGGCTGGGACCAGATCGGCGCCGTCGAGCTCAACGAGGCCTTCGCGGTGCAGTCGCTCGTGTGCGTGGACGCCTGGCTCGCCGAGGGCCTGAAGGACCCGTCGTTGGTCAACACCCGCGGCGGGGCGATCGCGATCGGCCACCCCCTCGGCGCCAGCGGCGGCCGCGTGCTCGCCACCCTGGCCAAGGTGCTGCGCGAGCGCGGTGAGCGGTACGGCGTCGCCGCGGTGTGCATCGGCGTCGGCCAGGGCCTGGCCGTCGTGCTGGAGAACCTGCAGGTGGCCGGATGAGCCAGGTGCAGCACCTGGACACCGTCGACGAGGCGGTCGCCGGCATCGAGGACGGTGCCACCGTGCTGGTCGGCGGATTCGGGCTGGCGGGAATGCCGTTCGACCTGATCGACGGCCTGATCCGACAGGGCGCCACCGACCTGACGATCGTCTGCAACAACGCCGGCAACGGCGAGGTGGGCCTGGCGGCGCTGCTCAAGGCCGGCCGGGTCGCGAAGGTGATCTGCTCCTTCCCCCGCCAGGCCGATTCCTACGTCTTCGACGAGCTCTTCCGCGCCGGGAAGGTGGAGCTGGAGGTGGTCCCGCAGGGCAACCTCGCCGAGCGGATGCGCGCCGCCGGCGCGGGCATCGGAGGCTTCTACTCCCCCACCGCCGTCGGAACGATGCTGGCCGAGGGCAAGGAGACCCGCACCATCGACGGGCGCGACTACCTGCTGGAGTACCCGATCAAGGGCGACGTCGCCCTGGTCTCCGCCCACCGCGCGGACCGGATGGGCAATCTGGTCTACCGCAAGACAGCTCGCAACTTCGGGCCCGTCATGGCCACCGCGGCGAGCACCACCGTCGTGCAGGTGCACGAGGTCGTGCCCACCGGAGCGCTCGACCCGGAGGCGGTCGTGACCCCCGGCATCTTCGTGGATCGCGTCGTGTGCGTCGCGCCCCGCCACTACACCGTGCAGGGAGCCCGCTGATGGCGCTGAACCCCGACGAGCTCGCCGCGGTCATCGCCCGCGACATCCCGCCGTACTCCTATGTCAATCTCGGCATCGGCCGGCCGACTCGCGTGGCCGACCACCTGACGCCGGGATCGGGCGTCGTGCTGCACACCGAGAACGGGATGCTCAACATGGGCCCGGCCGCCACCGGCGAGCAGATCGACACCGACCTGACGAACGCCGGCAAGCAGCCGGTCACCGAGCTGCCCGGCGCGTCGTACTTCCACCACGCCGACTCCTTCATGATGATGCGCGGCGGCCACCTCGACGTCTGTGTCCTCGGAGCGTTCCAGGTCGCGACGAACGGCGACCTCGCGAACTGGCACACCGGTGAAGCGGACGCGATCCCCGCCGTCGGCGGGGCCATGGACCTCGCGATCGGCGCTCGCCAGGTGTTCGTCCTGATGTCGCTCTTCGACAAGCAGGGCCGACCCAAGCTCGTGCCGCAGTGCACCCAGCCGTTGACCGGCCTGGCGTGTGTCAGCCGTGTCTACACCGAGCTCGCGGTCTTCGACGTGGGGCCGGACGGCGCGGTCGTGCGGGACACCTTCGGGATCACCGTGGATGAGTTGCGCGAGCGGCTCGACGTGCCTCTCGCCATGCTCTGAGGACGGGGACCCCACCCTCCTGCCGTTCGAGCGTCGTCGGTGTGAGAATTAACGCTGACACCACACAGCCCGTGCGAGGCGTGGCGACCGACCAGCAGGAGTGACGAGAACCGTGACGACACAAGGGTTGTCGCACCGACGCGACCAGGTGCGCGAGGAAGTGCTGAGAGCCGGCTACGTCCGGGTCGAGGACCTCGCGCAGACCCATGGCGTCAGCCTGATGACGATGCACCGCGACCTGGACCAGCTGCAGGAAGAGGGCTGGATCACCAAGATCCGCGGCGCCGCCACCGCCAACCCCACGGCGCTGCGTGACGCGGGCGTGGCCGAACGCAGCCTCTCGATGAGCGCCGAGAAGGCCGCCATCGTGCGGGAGGCGGGACGGCTGCTCGGGCGAGGGCAGACCATCTTCCTGGACGACAGCACCACCGCCGTCGGACTCGTCCCGCTCCTGTCGGCGCACGTGCCGATCACCCTCGCGACCAACTTCGTGCCGGCGATGGCCACGCTCAGCCCATCGTCCGGCGTCGAGGCCAAACTGCTCGGCGGCGCCTACGACGAGCGTCTGCAGTCGTGTTCGGGCCTGCAGACCATCGACGCGATCGACGCCCTGCAGGCCGATCTGCTGTTCATGTCGCCCACCGGGATCACCGGCGGCCGCTGCGTGCACCGCTCGGAAGCGACCGTCATGGTGCGCCGTGCCCTTCTGGCGCGCAGCCTGCGCAAGGTGCTGCTGGTCGACCACGCCAAGTTCGGTCGTCCCGCGACCCACGTGCTGTGCGGCGTCGAGGCGTTCGACACGGTCATCACCGACGACCGGGTCGCCGACGAGGACCTGCAGCTCCTGCGGGACCGCTGCCCCGACGTGCGAGTCGCCTCCACCGGCGACGAAAACATCTGACCGCGAACGCTTCTCGCGCGAGCGGTCACCCGAACAACTTGCCCCGCACCTGCAGGAACTGCTCGTAGCGCTCGGCCAGCACCTTCGTGCGTTCGGGGTCCGGCTCGAGCACCTGGCGTGGGCGGACGGCCGCCGTCACAGCGTCGTGCAGCGAATCGAACATCCCGATCTCGTACGCGCCGACGAGCGCCGCGCCGCGCGCGCCGATCTCCTCCACGTCCGGCAGCGTCACCGGCACCCCGACGGCATCGGCGATCACCTGACACCAGCTCACGCTGCGCGCACCGCCGCCGGAGATCGCGACCATGGTGGCCGACCCCGCACTGGCGACGCAGTCCTTCACCGCCATGCTGAGCCCGTCCACGATGCCGGCGGCGACCTCCTCGCGGGTGTGGGTGACGTCCAGGCCGAGGATCGCCCCACGCGCCCGCGGATCCAGGAACGGGCTGCGCTCGCCGGCGGTGGAGAAGTAGGGAAGCACCATCGGCGTCCGGCTGCGGTCCGAGCGGTCCGCGAGCCGGATCACGTCGCCCGGCTGGTCCAAGCCGAACAGCTTCTGACACCAACCGATCACCTCGGTGCCGACCATCGTGGGATAGGTCAGCAGCCAGCCGCCCTCCTCCGCTGCGGGCAGCGACATGCCGTTGCCCGGCCGGTCCAGCCGGGGGTTGTCCGAGACGAGCCCGTTGCACAACGTGGTGCCGAGGATCGCGAACGCGTCACCCGGGCGGTGCGCTCCGCTACCGGTGGCCATCGACGCCACGTCGTACGGCGCGACGACCACCGGAGTGCCCTCCTGGAGCCCGATCTCCCGGGCGACGTCACCGAGCAGGGGTGCCACCCGATCCTTGCCGCGCACGGCGTCCGGGAGCAGGCGACGCAGGTCCGCAATGCCGTACAGATCGAGGATCCGCTCGTCGTACGCACGTCTGCGGGTGTCGAAGAACGGGTTCGCCGCCTCGCTGTCGTCGATCGCGCGCCGTCCAGTGAGCTTGAAGTAGGCCCACCCGCCGCAACTGAGCAACGTCGTCGCCCGCTCGATGACCTCGGGCGAGTTCTCCTGCAACCAGCGCAACTGCGAGGAGGCGACCCCGGCGAAGCCGAAGCATCCGTTGATGTCGAAGGCCCGCTGCAGCGTGCCGTCGGCCTCCCAGGCGTCGACGAGGGAGGTCGCGCGGGCGTCGTTCCAGAGCAGTGCCTGGCCGGCCGGGTCGCCGTCGGCGTCGATAAGCCAGCAGCCGTCGCCCTGGGCGGTGACGGCGACGAGCTGGATGTCGTCCGGCGACCTCTCGGCAACGGTGCGCACCACGCGCACCAGACCGGCCCACACGTCGGCCATGTCCTGCTCGGAGTGCCCGGGCGCCGGTCGGTCGACCACGGCGTCCTCGGCGCAGCTGTCGGCCTCGGCCCAGTCCTCCCCGTAGCGGACGGCCTTGATCCGGGAGGTGCCCAGATCGACCCCGATCACACTCATGAGCCCTCCTTCAACGCGTCCGGGTTGGCGCAGTGGTCCATCCGGCCACTGTGCAGATAGCTCGCGACGTCGCGCACCACCCGTTGCACCGACTCCGAACTGACCTGTCGGGAGGCACCCGCGAGGTGCGGGGTGCCGATGACGTCGGGTCGGTGTACGAGCGGGTTGTCCGGGCCGGGGGGTTCGGGGTCGAAGACGTCGAGTGCCGCGCCGCTGAGCAGCCCGGAGTCCAACGCCTCCAGCAGGGCGGCCTCGTCGACGATCTCCCCACGGGCGGTGTTGACGAAGTAGGCGCCGTGCTTCATCGCGCCGAATGCTTTGGAATCAAAGGACTTCCGCGTCTCGTCGGTCAACCGCGAATGGACGCTCACGATGTCGCTGACCGACAGCACCGCCTCCAGGGAGTCCAGCAGCTCGATCCCATCGGCACGGTCGACGTGCGGGTCGTAGGCGACCACCCGCGCGCCGAACGCGTCCAGCAGTTGCGCGACCCGCCGCCCGACGGCGCCGATGCCGACCAGCCCGACCGTGCACGCACGCAGCTCCGGACCCGCCGTCTCGTAGCGGAACGCCCTGGGGCTCCAGCGTCCGTGGACCAGCTCGGCCGACCCGCGTACGACGCCGCGCGGCATCGTGATCATCACCCCGATCACGAACTCCGCGACCGCGCCGAGGTTGCGACCCGGCAGATAGACCACCGGGACGTGGTGCGCGGTGGCCGCGGCCAGGTCGACGTTGACCGGGCCACCGCGAGTTATCCCCACCACCTTGAGCCGGTCGGCGCGCGCCAGGACGGTGGCGGTGACCGGGCCGAGATGGGTGAGCAGGACGTCTGCGCCGGGCATCAGCTCGGCGATCTCGTCGACCGATCCGGACGACTCCTTGACCCCTTCGACCGCCCCGTACGCCTCGTCCGGCCAGCGCGTGGAGTATTCGACGGTCTCGGTGTCCGGCCCGAACGCCTCCTTCGCCGCGTGGGCGAAGGAGGCGGCCGAGATGAACCGGTCGCCGACGCAGACGACCCGCATCAGGCCGTCCCGTGCTGGACGCGGGAGCGCCGGGCCAGGGAGTCGATCAGCACCGCTAGCGCCAGGACGGCACCGGTGATCATGTAGCGGTAGGCCGACGAGAGGTTGAGCAGCGTCAACCCGTTGGAGATCGACTGGATGACTAAGATCCCCAGCAATGCCGAGTACGCGCTGCCGCGACCACCGAACAGGCTCGTGCCGCCGATGACGGCGGCGGCGATTGCGTTCAGGTTGACGTCACCGGTGCCCGCGCTCTGGCTGGACGACGCCAGGCGTGCGGCACTGAGCACGCCGCCGACGGCCGCGAACAGACCCGTCAGCACGAAGGCCGAGGTGTAGATCATGTTCACGTTGATACCGGCGCGACGCGCGGCCTCCTCGTTGCCGCCGACCGCGAACATGTGCCGGCCCCAGTTCGTCTTGGTCAGCGCGTAGTTCGCCGCCACGATCATCAGCACGAAGATCGCGAACATCCACGGCACGCCGTTGTCCCGATTGAGGTACCACGCGGCCAGCAGCAGGACGACCAGCAGTGCGACGGCCCGGATGACGACGTTCGCCGGGGAGCTCGCGGACAGGTTGGCGGCCCTGCGGCGTCGGATGTTGAGGATCCCGGCGACGAAGACGGCGGCGGCGGCGAGTACCGCGACGATGTACGCGAGGATCGGCGTCAGGAACTGCTGCTGTCCGAACGTGACCAGCCCCGATCCGTACGGCAGGTTGATCGAGCCCTGGGACCCCAGCAGTTGCAGCTGCAGTCCGAGGAAGGCGAGCAGTCCGGCCAGGGTGATCACGAAGCTCGGCATGCCGAACCTGTTGCGGACCTGCGCGTAGACGAAGCCGATCAACGCTCCCGACAACGCGGCGACGACGATCGCCAGGATCGGGTTCCAGCCCTTGTTGACGTAGAGGACACCGAGCAGGGCCGAGGACAGGCCGCTCAACGAGCCCACCGACAGGTCGATCTCACCCAGGACCAGCACGAAGACGATGCCGAGCGCGATCATGCCCACGGCCGAGCTGTCGTAGATCAGGTTGACCAGGTTGCCGGAGGACAGGAAGAGGGAGTTCAACGCCTGGAAGACCACGGCGATGACGATCAACCCGATCACCACCGGCAACGGGCCGAGGTCACCGGAACGGACCCGGTAGCCGAAGTTGGTCAGCATGTCCTTGGGGCTGCCGCTGCCGACCTTGACCCTGGCGTCCTGCTGGTCGAGCGCCTTCGGGGGCGGGGTTGCCGTCTGTGCCATCAGGAGTCCTCCTTCGACAGAGTGGGAGCGGCGTGCGCCCCCGCGGTGGGCGCCGCGGCGTCGTCCGCCGTGGCGTCGGTGGTGTCGGCGCCGCCGGACCGGCGTGCCGACCGGCGCGTCACGACGTTGTCCGTGGCCCCGGTGATCGCGGCCACCAGGTCGTGGTTGCTCGCGTCGGGACCGAACTCGCCGTTGTTGCGGCCGAGACGGAGGACGACGACGTTGTCGGCGACAGCGCGCACGTCCTCCATGTTGTGGCTGATCATCACGACTGCCAGTCCTCGTGCCTTGACCCGCTCGATCAGGTTCAGCACCTCGGCGGTCTGGGCCACGCCCAGGGCCGCGGTGGGCTCATCGAGCATGATCAGTCGCGGATTGACCAGAAGAGACCGCGCGATCGCGACGGTCTGCCGCTGGCCGCCGGACAGCGAGGCGATGGGCACCCGCACACTCGGGATCCGGGCGGACAACTCCCCGAGGAGTTCCCACGACCTGGTCTCCATCGTGACCTCGTCCAGGTGGCCGCCCTTGAGCTCGCGCCCGAGGAAGAGGTTGGCGACCACGTCGAGGTTCTCGCAGAGCGCCAGGTCCTGGAAGACGGTCGCGATCCCGAGCTCCATCGCCTTGGACGGGCTGTCGATCGTCACCTGCTTCCCGTCGAAGAAGACCTCGCCCGACGTCGGCGCGTGCACCCCGGACAAGACCTTCACCAAGGTGGACTTGCCGGCTCCGTTGTCCCCTACGAGGGCGACGACCTGACCTGCGTGCACCTCGAGATCGATGTCGGTGAGGGCCGACACCGCCCCGAAGGTCTTACCGACCCCGCGCAGGCGCAGGACGGGTGTCCCCGACGGTGCCTGCGTGGTCTCCGTGGCTGTGGCAGTCATGCCGCGCCGTCCTTTCTCGCCGTGTCTCGCATCAGCACACCCACGATCAGGAGATACCGAGCTTGGTACAGCCGGCCTTGTAGCTACCGGTGCACAGCTGGGAGGCGGTGGCGATCTTGGTGGAGATGATGTCGGTCTTGAGGTTGCTCTGCGTAATCACCTTCGGGACGAAGAGCATCGTCTTGGTGCCGAACACGGTCGTCAGGCTGCCGCCGCCGACCGCCGTGACCGACTTGCCGTTGAGCAGGTCGACGGCGACGTCGGCCGCCGCGCCCGCGACGATCTCGCTCGGCTTGGAGATGGTGTTGTACTGGTCGCCGGCGATGATCAGCTGCAGTCCGGCGGTCGTGGCGTCGTTGCCGGTCACCGGGGGCAACTGGTTGACGCTGGCGGCCTTGAGGGCGGCGATCGCGCCGCCGCCGGTGCCGTCGTTCGCGGCGACGATGCCGACGATCTTCTTACCGAAACGTGAGACCTGGCCGCTGACCCAGGACTGCGCCTTGCTCGGGTCCCATTCGGGGGTGTCGTACTCCGACAGCGTCTTGTAGCCGCTGCCCGCGAGACCCTCGTGGACGCCCTTCTTGATCAGACCGGCCGCGGCGTCGGTCGGGGACCCGTTGACCTCGAGGATCCCGTTGCCGCCACCCGTCGAGACACCCTTGGCCTTCAGGTCCCGGACCAGCGACTGCGCGATCGACTTGCCGATCTCCTCGTTGTTGAAGGAGACGTAGAAGTCCGGCTTGGCCTGCGGGATCGGCCGGTCGTAGGCGATGACCTTCACGCCCTTGGAGTGGGCGGCCGACACCAGGCTCGACGCGGCGGTGGAGTCCACCGGGTCGAGCACGATGACCTTCGCGCCCTGGGTGAGCGCCGCGTTGAACTGCTGCTGCTGCTTGCTGGCGTCACCGGTGGCGTTGTTGTAGAGCGGCGTGCACGTGGGGCACACCTTCTTCAGCTCCGCCACGAAGCCGGGCTTGTCGTGCTGCTCGTAGCGGGTGGATGCCTCGTCCGGCATCAGGAAGGCGATCTTGGCGCCCTTGTCACCGCCGGCCGCGGCGGACGAGCCGGCTGCACCCGACTTGGTCGAGGAGTTCTTGCCGGAGCTGCACGCACCCAGGATGGGCAGTGTGGCAGCCACGGCAACAGCGACGGAGATCTGCGTGATCCTGCGAGCGGTCATGATGTTCGGTTCCTTCGTGGGATGGGTTGAGCGGGCTGACGAACGGTCGGTCGGGCAGGTGCGGAAGGGGCGGGCGTCACGTCGGCGCCGCCCTCGTCGGGACGTTGAGAGAACGCAGTGCGGCCAGCCCGTGGCCGTGGAGGGGGACGACGACCTCGGCGACCGCGGTGTTGTCCAGCCGGGGGAAGACGCGCCGGTACTGCGCCGGGGGTATGCCGAGCAGCTCGCACAGCGCGAGCCGCAGCAGGGTGTTGTGGGCGACGACCAGCACCTTGCGACCCGCATGCTCCGCGGCGATCTCCCGCAGCGTGCCGGCGCCGCGCGCCGCGGCGTCGGCCGCCGACTCCGCGCCCGGGAAGGGATTGGCCACCGGGTCGTCGCGGAAGGCCGCCATCACCGCCGCGTCGGAGGACTCGATCTCGGCGGCCGTGCGACCCTCGGCCACCCCGAAGGCGACCTCCTTCAGACCCGGGCACACCACCAGGTCCGCCCCGATCGCCGACGCGGAGGGCTGCGCGGTCTCCTGCGCGCGCCGCACCGGTGAGCTGACGACCACCTCGATCCCGTGGCGCAGCGACCAGCGGCCCAGGTCGGATGCCTGCTCGTGCCCCGCGGAAGTCAGGTCGATGTCGCTGTCGCCGCCGGCGTACCTGTTCTCGGCGTGCCAGACCGTCTCGCCGTGCCGGGCGAGCCACAGACTCACGCGATCGCTCATCGAGGCACTCCCCCGGCCTCGGCCAGCGCGTACGACGCGGCCTGCGACCCGAGCCACCCGCGTTCGGCGAGGGCGGTGACCAGTTCGGCGTACCCCTGCCGCAGCTGTCCACCCCGGTCGGCATCGGGGCTGTAGGACCGGCCGATCCCGACCATGGACGCGACGGTCTCGGTCAGCCGGCCGGGCTCGGCCGCCGCAAGCATGGCCATCCCGGTCGACGGGTGCGGTTCGCGCGGCACCTGCACCGGGCGGCCCAGCAGATCGCACCTCAGCTGGTTCCACCACTCGTTGGCGGTAGGGCCGCCGGTGAACGAGACCGGGCCCGTGGTGTCGGCGCCCAGGGAGGCCAGCACGTCGTAGCTGAGCCGCTCGACGTACGCGATGCCCTGGCAGAGCGCGGCGAAGCGGGCGGCGTCGGAGTCCGCGTGGCCGCCGACGAAACCCACCGCGTCCGCCGCCACGAACGGGAAGCGCTCCCCACGACCGATCAGCGGATACGTCCCACCGGGGATCACCCCCAGACCGGCGGCCTGTTCGGTCAGCCGGCCCAGGTCCTCGCCGTGCGTGAACGCATCGCGCAGCGCACCGGCACCGGTGCTGGAAGCGCCCCCCGGCAACCAGCCGCCGTCCGGGTGGCGGTGGCAGTAGACGGCGCCGGAGGGGTCCAGCACCAGCTCGTCGGTGGAGCCCTTCACCACCAGGGTGGTGCCGAGGGCGCTGCTCCAGTGGCCGATCTCGAGCGCGCCCGCCGCGATCTGCGCCGCACATCCGTCGGTCATGCCGAGGCGGACGACGGCGCCCGTCGTCAGCCCGGTCTCGGACGCGGCCGACCTGCTGACCACGCCTGCCACGGTGGTCGGCAGGGCCACCCCCGGGAGCAGTTCGAGCGGGATCCCGAGCTCGGCGAAGACATCGGCCGGCCAGGCGGCGGTCCGCAGGTCGACACCGGTCTTCAGAGCGTGCGAGGTGTCGGTCGGCACGACGGAGCCCACCAGTCGACGCACCAGGTGATCGGACTGATGCACGACCCGGTCGCCGGCACCGAGGACGTCCTCGCCGCGCAGCCACAACACCTTGGCCAGCGCCCAGGCGGGCTGGATGCGGTAGCCGAGAGAGGACCAGAGCGACTCTCCGGCGCGCTGCGCACGGTCGGCGAACCCCTGGGCTCGGGTGTCGTCGTACATCAGGGCCGGTCCTGCCGGGCTGCCGTCGGCGCGCTCGACCAGGACCGTGCCGGACGTCGCGTCGATCGCGATCGCGGTCACGTGCACCTCACCCGCAACGTCCAGCGCCTGCCGGACCGCGTCGCACAGCGCCGTCCACCACTGCTCGGGGTCCTGCTCGTGGCGACGACCGTCACGGTGGTCGCTGGTGATGGGCGCCGCCCCGGAACCGAGCGTGCGGCCCTCGGCGTCGACCAGGGAGGCGCGCACTCCTTGAGTGCCGACGTCGATGCCGCAGGTGGCGTCGGTCGCGCTCACGGTGCCTCCTTCGTCGACGTCGGTTGCTGTGACTCACACCACATTACTCATAGAACTTGTTAAATATATAGTCGCAAGACCTTGATCGTTACTCCTTCGTGACCCACCCGCGCAGCGTGCGCTCCTCCCATCTCCGGCCTTCAGCCGACGGCCTAGGTCGCCTCGGCGGGGTGACTCCGACAGCGTTAGCTTCACGAAAACTATTGCGAAAAAACGGTTTTCTTCTCAACTAGAGGGCGCTCAGATCAGTGGCGGCACCTCTGGACGGACCGTTGGATCGTCCGCTCATGCTCAGAGCCCCGCCGCGCGCGATGTGTAGGGAAACTTCTCAGCATCTTCGCCCTTCTGTCGCAGATGTCACATCAAAGAGCGGCGGCGTCGCGTAGCCGGAGGCCTCCCGGCACATGTCGAGCCGCACCGTGGTGTCGCCGGACCCCGGTGCGCGGCGCCGGGCCGTGGGAGCGTGGCCGGTGCAGCGCGGCCGTCGGCGGCCACCGCGTGCCAGGCTGGACTGAAGGAGAGGCGGTGGTCGATGCGTCGGGACACGTTGCGCGTGCCGCGTCCGCTCATGCGGGGTTTGCGGCGAGCCTGGCCGACCTTCCCCTCGACCTGGTCCGAGGCATCACGCCGTGTGCAGCCCGCCGCCGCACAGATCGGCCGCCTCACCGGGGCGGCGGTGCTGGCGTACCTGGGCTCAACGCTCCTCTTCACGCACGTGGTCGACCTGACCGCGCCCCTCACGGCACTGCTCGTCGTGCAGGCCTCCACCGTCGGCACGCTGCGGATGGCGATGGTCCGCGTCGGAGCCGTCCTCACGGGAGTGCTGGTCGCCACGGCGTTCTCCAACTACTTCGGATTGTCGTGGTGGTCTCTCGCGGCCGTCATCAGTGCCTCCCTGGTGCTGGCCAAGATGTTGCGGCTCGGTGCGCAGTCCCTCGAGACGCCGATCAGCGCGATGCTGATCCTGGCCGTGAGCTCACCCGGGCTCGCCGCCGAGATCCGGATCGGCAACACCATGATCGGCACCGTCGTCGGGGTCGCCTTCAGCGTGCTGGTGCCCGTCGCGATCCCCAACACCCGGGCCCGGGACTCCGTACGCGGAGTGGCCCGCTCACAGGCCGCCCTGCTCGGCCAGATCGCGCGCACCCTGTCATCCCGGGCGCCAGGGGTGGAGGAGGCGCAGTCCTGGATCGGTTCCGCCGAGGCGATCGGCCGGGAGCTGGCCGAAGCCGCCACCGCCGTCGAGGCCCTGGAGGAGAGCCGCAAACTCAACCCGCGCGCGCTGGTCGCGTTGCGCATCCATCCTGAGCTGCGGGTCGCGCTGCAGCGACTGGACCGCTGCTGCGCCGCCGAACGCGCCCTCGCCGTCCTGGCCGAGCGCAGGGCCTTCGCCTCGGACGGCGCGGATGGCGCGGACGCGTGGGACCCGAACCTGCGGGTGGTCTTCTCGGTGCTGCTGGACTCCCTGGCCTCCGGCGTGCACGAGTTCGGGGACCTCGTGGCCGCCGATCGGGTGGACGAGGCCGAGCAGGCGCTCGACCGGATCCGCGAGGTCGTGCTGGAGACCCGGACCCGGCACACCGAGCTCGTGATGATCGATCCCATGACCGACACCGACTCCTGGATGATGCAGGGATCCATGCTGGCCGCCATCGACCAGATCGTGCGCCAGCTCGACCTGGAACATCCCGAGCAGGCGACGGCCGCGTGGAACGTGCGGCCCGGACTGGAGTGGGCTCCACGCACCTGGGTCCAGACGGGGCAGCGGATCGTGCCGCCTGTCGCCCGTCGACCCGGACGCCGGCGCGGCGCGGAGGACGGCGTCACCACGGACTGACCCTGGTGGATGCCCTCCCGACATCCCTGCGGGCCGGAAGCAGCCCCACAGATCGCGCACCGTCGTTACGGCGTCGGTTGCGTACGGACCGCCAGCTGGTCCCGGAAGATCCGGGCTCTGTCCGGGTCCAGGACACCTCGGCGGACCAGCTCCGCGATGCAGAGCAGCGTCACGCCGTACGACGCGTACGCCAGGTCGCAGATCAGCCCCAGGTGATGCAGTTGGTCCTCGCTCAGCACGTCGAGGCGCGCCAGGTCGCGCACGTAGAGGACATCGGCCTCCACCAGGTGCCGAGCCTGTTCCTGCAGCGGGTCGGCCCACTGCAGCGGCGCGAGCGGCCAGGTCTTGGTGTTGACGAACAGGTGCGGCACGAAGCCGTGCGCCCGCAGCTCCAGATCGAGGTCGGCGAAGGTGGGCTGGTCCTCGTACAACCGGGTGAACCCCACCTCGGTCTGCACGGCGACAGCCCTGGCGAGCAGCCGCCGGCCGTGCCGGAAGACGTCGAGCTCACCGCCCTGGATGTCGATCTTGAGGTAGTCCAGCTGCTCGATCTCGGTGATGTCGTCCAGGCGTCGGGTGGCCATCGGGATGCGGTCGGTCACCGACGCCATCCGCGGGAAGTCGGTCAACAGTCCCAGCTGGGCACGGTCCGGTTCGAGCATGCTGGCGAAGCCGCTCTCGACGCAGAGTCGCAGGGTGTGCTCGGCCCCGTCCCCCACCGCGTACGGCAGATAGCGGTGCGCCCCGTCCTCTCTCGTCGTGAGTTCGGCATACGCGGACTCCTGCGGCTCGAACCCGGTCACCCGGGCGACTCCCTGCTCCAGCAGCGGCGCGTACGGCGGCTCGCCGTCGATGGGGTTGGCGCCGATGTCGACGATCTCGACCGGACGTCGACCGCTCAGCACATGCGGGGCGGCGCCGGGTGCGGGTGGGGTGGAGGGCACGAGCGTCAGCCTAGGTGGGCCCGGTGCGGACATACTGGCCGAATGAGCGATGACGCGAACGACCCGAACCCCCAGGAACCCGCCCAGCAGCTCAGCCCCGACGAGGGCGAGGCAGGCGACACGGGGCTCGTCGCGGACTCCGAGACGAGCGGCGGCAGCGGCGCCGCGACCGGGGATGACAAGAGCTTCTCGCAGCAGGAGGACGAGAAGCGGCCGGGCGACGGCCCCGCCGCGCGCGACTGACCGAACCTCCGCACGACATGACGATGCCCCCTCACCGATGGTGAGGGGGCATCGTCATGACGTGGACGCTCAGGGGCGGCCGTACCCCGAGGGGGTGCCGTAGACGGCCTCGATCTTCACGTGGTCACCGGGCTTGGGCGCGGCGATCATCATGCCGTTACCCAGGTAGATGCCGACGTGGTAGGCGGGGCTGCCGAAGAACACCAGGTCGCCCGGCTGGGGGGTGCTCACGGGAGTCGCCGACGCCTGCTGGGCCGCCGCGGTGCGCGGCAGGTTGATGCCGAGCTGGGCGTAGACGTAGCTGGTGAACCCGGAGCAGTCGAACCCGCTGGGGGTGGTGCCGCCGTAGACGTAGGGAACACCGATGTAGCGCTCCGCGATCGCGACGACGCCGCTGGCGGACGAGGGCGCCGAGACGGTGCTGCCACCGCCATTGCCCGACCGGACCGGCGTCGTGTGCTTCGGCGCGGGCTGACGCACGACGTGGCGCACCGGGGCGACCGCGTGGCGCACCGGGGCGACCACGTGGCGCACCGGAGCCAGCGCCGCCTTCTTCACGACGGGCGCGACGTAGGTGTCCGCGTGGACGGCGACGAGCCGGGTGTGGGCGTCGACCGCCGCGGCGACGTGCGGCGCGGACGTACGAGCGGTGTTCTGCACCAGCGTCATCGACGCCTGGGCGGGAGCCGCGGCGGAGGCCGGGCCCTGGTGCTTCGTGTCAGCGGCCTGCGCGGACTGGGAGAACACGGCGGAGGCCACGAGGCCGCCGCCGACAGCTACCGCGGCGGACACGCGTGCGGTGGTGTTGAAGGACGTGGACAACTTGCTCGGGGCGCGATGACGCCCCCGGGGCTGCATGACAGACACGGATGAAAACCTCTCGGCGCCTACGAGGTGAGCTGTCGGGCTCGGGTGGAGGTGTTACCCGGTCCGTGGCAGTCCGTTCCCCGATGACTGCCCGTGACTTAGCCCCGAGGCCGTCCCGATACTGCGAACGGCCGAAGGTGGGTCCCCCGCTCCTGCCTTGCGGATCGTTGCATTCCCGGGCTGCTTGGCAGGACTCGGCGGTGCCGCTCGGGGGTCCTCAGGCTGAGAACCGCCGCCTAAGATACATCAGCTGCACACCCAGGTCACAACGAGGTCACAACGACGGTGGACATCTCCCCGAGCCGGCGGACCGCGCCTCAGGAGACGGGCACGGCTCCCGCGGCGAGGGCCGCTGTGGAGGGCAGCTGCACGAAGACGTGGGAGGCGATCTCAGGGGGAAGCGAGACGCCCTCCGGCCCGTCCTCGACCCGGGCCAGCACCCGCCCGTCCTCCAGACGCGCGCGCACGACGGCGCCGGGGGAGATGCCGGCGGCGGTCAGCACCTCCAGAGTGGCGTGATCGGCCTGCGCGGGTTCGCCGATGCGGCGCACGACGAGCAGCGACGGCTCGGCGGAGACCACCTCGGTGAGGGAGGCGACGCCGTCCCGGAACTTCTCGATGGTCCCGGTCTCCCCCAGTTCGGCGAGACCGGGGATCGGGTTGCCGTAGGGGGAGAGAGTGTGGTCCTTCAGCATCGTGAGGATCTTGCGCTCGACCCGCTCGCTCATCACGTGTTCCCAGCGGCAGGCCTCGTCGTGCACGTACTCCAGCTCCAGCCCGATCACGTCGACCAGCAGCCGCTCGGCCAGCCGGTGCTTGCGCATGACGCGGGTGGCCAGGGTGCGGCCGTGCTCGGTGAACTCCAGGTGGCGGTCGCCCGCGAGGGTGAGCAGGCCGTCACGTTCCATCCTGGCGACGGTCTGGGACACCGTCGGCCCGGAGTGGCCGAGACGCTCGGCGATCCGGGCGCGCAGCGGGACGATGCCCTCCTCCTCCAGATCGAAGATGGTGCGCAGGTACATCTCGGTGGTGTCGATCAAGTCGGTCACAGGGTCGATCTTCCCATCCCGGACCGGCGTCGGCACCCGTCGGCGCACAGTGACCACGCAGCGCCCGTTCGGGAATCATCCGGGCCGGGCGCTCGTTCCAGTGAACGTGGCAGCACGGACGTCCCCTCGTCTGCTGTCACGCGAAGGTCTCGGACTCCGGTCCGGGGCGAGCGGGCTGCGAAGCCCGGCTCGGGCGGCCGCCATCTCCCCCTGTATGGCGGTCGCCCTCTTCCTTCCTCAACCGCCTCGCGAAACCCCGTTGCGGGCTACCTGCCGACGTGTCTAGCGTGCTGGGTACACGAGAGAGGAGGTGGTCCGAGAGTGCATTCATCTAGGACGCGTGAGGTGGTTGCGCACTAGCGCAGCCGTTGGTCGGCCTCCCATTCGGTGACCGACTCTTCAACGGACGGCGTTGGTGAAGACCACGCACCACCGCAGCCCGTGGGGGCGCGACCCGTCCATCGCGCACCGGCCACCAGGTCGGACCCCGCGGGCTGTTTCACGCCCACTCCCGAGTGGCATACCTTGGTTCGAGTGGCGCACTCCTACCGGGTGCACTCGGGCGGCTTCTACGCCACTCGACAGGTCGAGCGGGTCGAGCGGGTCGAGCACGTCAGGGCTGCAGGCGCTCCCGGGTCCAGACCGACGGGTCGTCCAGGGCACCCTCGCCGGTACGCGTGAAGCGCACCCGGTCGTGCAGCCGGCTCGCCTGACCCACCCAGAACTCCACCTCGTCGACGTGGATCACGTATCCGCCCCAGAAGGGCGGCACCGGCACGTCGCCGGCGCGGCCGTGGTCGGGATAGCGCTCGGCGTACCGCTGCTCGGCAGCCTCCAGTGCGGCGCGGTCCGCGACCGGGCGGCTCTGGTCCGAGGCCCACGCGCTGATGCGCGAGCCCCACGGACGAGAGTCGAAGTACTCGGCGACGATGTCGCGCGGCAACTGCTCGGCGCGGCCGGTGAAGCGGATCGCGTGGTAGAGCGCGGGCCAGGTCAGGGTGGCGGCGATCCGCGGGTCGGCTGCCAGATCGGTGCCCTTGCGCGACTCCAGGTTGGTGTAGAAGCCAGGTCCCGCGGGGGTGAGGTACCGCATGAGCACCGTGCGGACCGTGGGGGCGCCCGAAGCGTCCACGGTGGCGACGCTGATCGCGTCCGGCTCGTGCACCCCGGGCTGGGTGTCGTCCGCCGCGGCCTCGCGGGCCTGTCGCACCCACTCCTCGATGACCGGCCAGGGCGCGTCCGGCACCTCGCCCTCCTCGAGGCCGCGCCCGTCGTAGTCCCACCGGGTGATCTCACTCATCGAGCCAGCGTAGGCGCTGGCACACTTTCGGCCGTGAGCATCGTCATCCCGCGCGAACTGCGGCCGTCCGACGGTCGGTTCGGTTCCGGACCGAGCAAGGTGCGCCCCGAGCAGCTGGACCTCCTGCGCGACCTCGGCACCGACGTCCTCGGCACCTCCCACCGACAGGAACCGGTGCGCGCCCTGGTGCGCGAGGTCCGCTCCTCTCTGCACGACTTCCTCGGCGCCCCGGGGGACTACGAGATCGTGCTGGGCAACGGCGGTTCCACGCTCTTCTGGGACGTCGCGACGTTCTCGCTGATCAGGGAGCGGTCCGTGCACGGCGTGTGCGGGGAGTTCAGCTCGAAGTTCGCGGCCGCGGTGGCAGCGGCACCCTTCCTGGCCGAACCGGTGGTCACCCGTTCGGTGCCCGGCGAGGTCGATCCGCTGAGCGCGGTCCCCGGCGCGGACGCCTACGCCTACGCCCAGAACGAGACGTCGACGGGCGCGATGCAGCCGGTACGCCGCGTCACCGGCGCCGATGCCGGCGCGCTGATGCTGGTCGACGCCACCTCCGGCGCGGGCGGCCTACCGGTCGACCTGCGCGAGGCGGACGTCTACTACTTCGCGCCGCAGAAGTCGTTCGCCTCCGACGGCGGCCTGTGGTTGGCGGCGATGTCACCGGCCGCACTGGAGCGCACGGCCACGATCTCCTCGAGTGACCGATGGATTCCACCCAGTCTGAATCTGCAGACGGCAGTGGACAACTCACGCCTCGACCAGACCTACAACACCCCTGCCGTGGCGACGCTGGCCCTCATGGTGAGCCAGCTGCGGTGGCTGCAGGCAGGCGGCGGTCTCGACTTCGCCGTCGCGCGCAGCGCCGAGAGCAGCCGGCGGCTCTACGACTGGGTCGAGCACACGTCGTACGCGAGCGCGTTCGTCGCCGACCCGGCCGCCCGCTCGTGCGTGGTGGCGACCGTCGACTTCGATGACGCGATCGACGCGGCCCTGCTCGCCAGGACCCTGCGCGAGAACGGCGTGGTCGACACCGAGCCCTACCGCGCGCTGAAGCGCAACCAGCTGCGGATCGGCATGTACCCCTCGGTCGATCCGGACGACGTCAGCGCGCTGACCGCGTGCATCGAGTACGTCGTGCAGCGGATCGCCTGACGCTCCCGTCGGCACGCTGACGGCGTTCGCGTTCGTTGACGGCGTTCGAACACCGTCAACGAACGCAAACACCATCAGGGTGGGGATCTACGAAGGCGCCTTCAGTGGTGGTGGGCGTGGGCCGGTTCGTCGACCGGGTCGCCGTTCATGTAGGCCAGCATCCCCACCCCGCCGGTGCGCACGAACCGCAGGACGAGCCCGGCCGCCACCACGAGGAAGACCAGGTTGAGCCAGGTCGTGTAGTTCCAGCTGATCGCGCCGTTGCCGGTGAAGGCGTGCCCCGCCGCGGGCACCAGGTGCAGGACGCCGAAGACCACCTCCACGACGTACCCGGCGACGACCATCGCCAGGTAGAAGAAGCCAGCGATGACGAGGGTCATGCGGGTGCCGTAGTACTTGCGGTAGATGAGCAGGATCGGCACGATCAGCAGATCGGCGAACATGAACGACACCACCCCGCCGAAGCTGATGCCGCCGTTCCACAGCACCGCCGCCAGCGGGACGTTGCCGATCGAGCACACGAAGCTGGCCACCGCGATGACCGGGCCGATCAGCGGCCCCCACACCTCGGACCAGCCGCCGTGGCCGGCCAGGAACAGGTGCCCCCAGAAGCTGTCGGGCACCCACGCGGCCACCGCGCCCGCGATGAGCAGCCCGATCACGATGTCGCGCAGGACCGCCAGCCACTCCATCACGAAGATGTGACTGACGCTCGTGGCGCCTGCCGGCGAGAGCAGCCGTCGGGCGAAGGAGCCTTCGCCGCCGACCGTCATGTCCATGGCCGCGTGTCCCTCCATCGAGCCCGCGGCGCCGCGATCGGCCTGCTCCCTCGCCGCCTGCACCACCCGTGAGCGCAGGAAGAGCCGGAAGCACACGGCGACCACGAGGATCATCAGCGGGCCGCCGACGAACTCGGCCAGGGTGAACTGCCACCCGAGCAGCAGCGCGAGGATCACTCCGAGCTCCACCACCAGGTTGGTGCTGGCGATCTCGAAGACCATCGCCGCGGTGAAGCTCGCACCCTTGCGGAAGAGCGAGCGGGCGAGCGCGACGGCTGCGTACGAACAGGACGAGCTCGCGATCCCGAAGCCGGTGGCGCGCGCCAGCGTGGCCGGGCGGTCATCGCCGAGGGTGGCGATGATCGCCTCCCGCCGGACCAGTGCCTGCACCACCGCGGAGATGCCGAAGCCGAGGATCAGCGACCACAGGATCTGCCAGGTCATCAGGCCGGCCATCCGCAACGCGTCCGCGACCTGCGCGACGGGTCCGCTCTCCATCGTCCGAATATATACCCCATGGGGGTATATGTCATGGGTAGGTTTGAGCGCAGCCGAAGGGAGACCGTGATCGACACGCACGCTGACCAGGACGAACTCGGATCACTCGAGCGCTACCTTGACCTCGCTCCCCGCGCGGTAGCGGTGTCTAGGGAATGCGGGCCGTTCACCGTCTTCGTGCGGGACAACCCGCGCGGACATCCCCTCTACGCCCGGCCGCGTCTCGGCTACTCCCGACCCGTCTCCCCGAGGAGGTACGCCGGGTCCTGGACTTCCAGCGCGCGATCGGGGTGCCCCGCGCGCTGGAGTGGGTGCACGAGACCACCCCCACCCTGCTGCCGGCCGCACGGGAGGCGGGGATGAGCGTTCAGGAGTGCGCGCTGCTGCGTCTGGGGCGGTTCGCGCCGACGAAGACGCCGACCGGATACCGCGTGCACGAGATGACCGCGGACGATCCGCAGACCGGCGCCGTGCTCGCCGCCATCGACGCCAGCTTCCGCGACAGCGACCGGATGGGGCCACCGGAATCCAGCGAGCAGAAGCTGCGCATGCGCGCTCGCCTCCTGGTGCTGGTGGGTGCGTTCGACACCCTCGGGCGACCCGTCGGCGGTGGGATGCACAATCCAAGGGGTGACCTCACCGAGGTGACCGGGATCGGCACCCTGCCCGCCCACCGGGGCCGCGGCATCGGTACGGCGATCACCAGCATCCTCACCGGGACCGCGTTGCGAGAGGGTCGGTCGCCCTTCCTCTCGGCAGCCACGCGGTCCGCGGTGTCCGTCTACGAGACGGTCGGATATGCACGCGTGGGCACCGCGTGCATCGCGACCGAGAACGAGCGAGGTTGACGACCGTGGCCGACCTGAACCTCACCAGGCAGGAGTGCGCCCGGCGTGCCGAGCAGGTGCGCCTGCTGGAGCACCACGTGCGCCTGGACCTGCGGCACGCCGCCGATCCCGCGGAGAAGACCTTCGAGTCCCGCAGCACGGTGCGGTTCACGGCGACCGGCGACGCCAGCTGGATCGACATCGTGGCGCAGGAGATCGTCTCCGCGACGCTCAACGGCACCGCCCTGGACGTCAGCGGCTACGACGGAGCCCGGCTGCCGCTGCCCGGTCTCGCGCCGGACAACGAGCTCGTCGTCCACGCACGCTGTCTCTACAGCCGCACCGGCGAGGGGATGCACCGCTTCACCGACCCCTCCGACGGCGAGACCTACCTCTACACCCACTTCGAACCCACCGACAGCAGAAGGGTCTTCGCGGTCTTCGAGCAGCCGGACCTGAAGTGCCGGTTCACCTTCGAGGTCGTCGCCGATGCACGATGGCTGATCCGCTCCGGCCAGTCCGAGGTGTCCCGGCGGGAGTACGACGGGCTCGCGGACGTGCGCTTCGCCCCCACCCCGCTGCAGTCGTCGTACGTCACGGCCGTCGCCGTCGGCCCCTATCACCTGGTCACCGATCTGTGGTCGGTCGACCGTGCGGGCGGCACGCGGCACGAGGTGCCGCTCGGCGTCATGTGCCGGGCGTCGATGGCCGACCACCTGGACGCCGAGGACATCCTCCAGGTCACCAAACAGGGTCTGCTCTACTTCGACGAGCTCTTCGGATTCCCGTACCCGTGGGGCAAGTACGACCAGATCTTCGTTCCCGAGTACAACATCGGCGCGATGGAGAACCCGGGCCTGGTGACCTTCGTGGAGAGCTTCGTGCATCGTGGGCAGCCGACGTTGCCGGAGCTCGCGAGCCGTGCCGAGGTGGTCCTGCACGAGATGGCGCACATGTGGTTCGGCAACCTGGCCACGATGCGCTGGTGGGATGGCCTCTGGCTCAAGGAGTCGTTCGCGGACCTGATGGGCTACCAGGCGAGCGTCGAGGCCACGCGCTACACCTCCGGCTGGACGTCCTTCGCGATCGGGCGCAAGCAGTGGGCCTACACCCAGGACCAGCTGCCGACGACCCACCCGATCGCCGCCGACATCCCCGATGTCGAGGCTGCGGCGCAGAACTTCGACGGCATCACCTACGCCAAGGGCGCGGCGGTCCTCAAGCAGCTGCAGGCGTACGTCGGACGCGACCGGTTCGACGACGGCGTCCGCCGCTATTTCGCTCAACATGCCTACGGTTCCACCGAACTCGAGGACTTCCTCGAGCCGCTCTCCGCGGCCAGCGGACGCGACCTGAGCGTCTGGGCGCAGGCGTGGCTGCGCACCTCCGGACCGAGCGAGATCAGCGCTGAGGCCGGCGAGGATCGGTCCGAGGACGTCCTCGTCGTGCGGCAGGCGACCCCGGAGACTGCCGGCGCCGCGGTCGACCCGCGACCCCATGTCTTCTCGGTGGGCGTCTACACGGAGAAGGATGCTGCCCTGCAGCGCACCCAGCTCGTACGGGTGGGCCTCGACGGCCCCTCGGTCGATGCACGGCTCGACCGTGCCGTGCGCGATGCGCCCGACCTCGTGCTGCCGAACGACGAGGACTTCACGTACGCCATCAGCCGACTCGACCCCGGTTCGCAGGAGACCGCCCACCGGCTCCTGTCGACCGTGCCGTCGGAGGTCTCCCGCGCCCTCATCTGGTCGGCGCTGTGGAACCACACCCGTGACGCTCAGCTGTGCCCGGTGCGCTTCCTGGAGACGGTCCGCGGCCAGCTGATCACCGAGGGCAGTTCGTTCCTTCTGCGATCCGTGCTCGCCATGGCACGTTCGGCCGTGCACCACTTCCTGCAGGGCGACGACCAGCGCCGGACGGCGACCGACCTGGCCCGCCTTGCGCACAGCCGGATGACCCGGACCACCGGCGATGTGCAACTGGTGTGGGCGCGGGCGCTGGCCTGGTTCGGGGCCCTCACACCGGACGTCGCGCCGTTGATCCAGCCGCTGGTGACCGAGGACCAGCCGCCACCCTGGCTGAACGTCGACCCCGAGCTGCGGTGGTCGTTCGTGACCGCGCTGAGCGCCACCGGTGCACGGCCGCGGACTCTGTTGGCCCAGGACCTGCGACGCGACTTCACGATGAGCGGGCAGACGTCGTACGACCAGGCGCTGGCGAGTCTTCCCGAGCCCGAGGCGAAGGCGCAGGCGTGGCACTCGCTCGCGGACGCGTCCGGCGCGGGGCTGACCAACGACCGGCAGCGCGCCCTGATCGTGGGCTTCGGTCAGCCGGTCAGCAGCGACCTCACCAGGGAGTACGCCGAGCCGTACTTCGACGTCCTCACCACGGTCTGGGCGCAGCAGTCGCAGACCATGGCGAGCCGCTTCGTCAGCGGCATGTTCCCGGCGCCGCAGGCGAGCGACGACGTGACGGCCGACGACGAACCCGTCGTGGTCATGGCGCGGGACTGGCTGCGCCGCCACGACGAGGCACCTGCGGCGCTGCGGCGCGGTGTGGTCGAGGGATTGGACGACGTCGAACGCACGCTGCGGGTACGCGCGGCGCGCTGAGCCTCAGTGCACGAGCGCCGCGACCACGGCGATACCGACGAAGACCGCGAGGGCCACCAGCACGATCAGCCGGCGGAACCTCGGCGACATCAGGCGACCCGCTCGGGGATGATCTCGCGGGCGACCTCGCGCGCCGTCACCTGCACCAGCGGCAGGTGCGGCAGGGGCTGACGCTCGATCCGCAGCCGCAGCTGTTGGTTGCGCATGAGGTAGACCATCGCACCGCTCACCGTCAGACCGGTCGCGATGCTGCCGACCAGGATGGTCCAGCGCGGGCCCCAGGCTCCACCGATCCAACCGATCACCGGCGAGCCGAGCGGGGTGCCGCCCATGAAGATGGCCATGTAGAGCGCCATCACGCGTCCGCGCATCTCCGGGCTGACGCCGAGCTGCACCGTCGCGTTCGCGGTGGTGAGCACGGTCAGGGCGCACAAGCCCGTGGGGATGAGGAAGAGGGCGAAGAACCAGAACGACGGGGCCAGCGCGGCGGCCGTGGACGCCACGGTGAACCCGGCCAGGGAGACCAACAGGATGCGCAGCCGTGGACGCGGTCGGCGCGCCGCCATCAGTGCGGCCGCGAGGGAGCCGATCGCCATGATCGAGCCCAGGAGGCCGTACTCGGTGGCGCCCTCGTGGAACTCCGAGGTCGACATCAGGGCGATGGTGATCTGGAAGTTCATCCCGAAGGTTCCGAGCATGAACACCATGACCATCACCAGGACGATGTCCGGCCGGTGCCGCACGTAGGCGAGCCCCTCGCGGATCCGACCCTTGCCCGAGCTGCGCGGGGAGGGTCGCAGCTCGCTGGTGCGCAGCAGCCCGAGGGCCACGAGCACCGCGATGAACGACCCCGTGTTGAAGACGAGGGTGTAGCCCGTGCCGACCGCTGCGATCAGCAGTCCCGCGACGCCGGGGCCGATCAGCCGCGCGGCGTTGAACGATGCGCTGTTGAGACCGACCGCGTTGGCGAGCCGCTCGCGGGGCACCATCTCGGAGACGAACGCCTGTCGCGTCGGGTTGTCGAAGGCGGTCGCCACTCCCTGTAGGAGCGCCAGCACGTAGACGTGCCACAGCTGTACGACGTTCCCGAGCACCAGCCCGGCGAGCAGGGCCGAGGTGATCGCGAGCGCCGACTGGGTCGCGATGAGCACCTTGCGCTTGTGGAACCGGTCGCTGACCGCACCCGCGAACGGCGCGAGGAGCACGACGGGCGCGAACTGCAGCGCGGTGACGATGCCGAGATCGGTGGAGTCGTGCGGGGTGAGCTGGGTCAGCACCAGCCAGTCCTGGGCGACCCGACCCATCCAGGTGCCGATGTTGGAGACCAGTGCGCCCGCGGCGTACACCCGGTAGTTGCGGATCCGCAGCGACGCGAAGGTGGGGCTCATCGAGCGACCACCCCGTCCAGGATCCGCTGGGCCTCGCGCAGCACTGCACACTCCTCATCGCTCAGACATCTGATGCGTTCGAACATCCACTCGTCACGGGACCGGCGACCCTCGCGCAGCATGGCGCGACCCGCATCAGTGATCGTCACGACGACGCGGCGGCGGTCCTGGGGGTCGGTCTCCCGGGTCAGTGCGCCGAGCTGCTCCAGCCCGGTGAGCGTGCGGGTCATCGACGGCGCGCTCACGCACTCCAGCTCCGCGAGCGTGCGCGGAGTGGAACTGCCGGAGTCGAGCTTCGCGAGCACCGAGAACTGATGGGGTGCGATCGTCGCGACGTTCTCGAAACGGGCGCGACGGCTGATCCGCATGCAGACCGAGCGCAACTCGACCGCCAGGCGACGGCGGTCCTGTTGCTTCATGTACTTAGGTTAACTCATTACTTGTGCTAAGTATTTCTTTCCGGCCGCTCATGGACCTCGCGCACCACCGACTTTCAGGTAACGTCCAGGAATGGTCCTGATACTGCGCGTATGACGACAGCCGAAGCCCGCCTCCTCGTCGCCGAGGACGAGCTGAACATCCGCGAGTTGCTGTGCACGAGCCTGCGTTTCGCCGGGTTCGAGGTATTTCCTGCGGCCAGTGGCGCCGAGGCGCTGGAGGTCGCGAACACCCAACAGGTCGATCTCGCCGTGCTCGACGTCATGCTGCCGGACTTCGACGGGTTCAGCGTCACCCGCCAGCTGCGCGATCACGGCAAGCAGATGCCGATCGTCTTCCTCACCGCGCGCGACGCGACGGAGGACAAGGTCAAGGGCCTCACGGTCGGCGGTGACGACTACGTCACCAAGCCCTTCAGCCTCGAGGAGGTCGTCGCACGGATCCGCGCCGTGCTGCGGCGTACGAGCGTGGAGCAGCGAGAGAACCCCGCCCTGCGAGTGGCCGACCTCGAACTCGACGACGACTCCCACGAGGTCAACCGGGCCGGACGGATCATCGACGTCTCCCCCACCGAGTTCAAGCTGCTGCGCTACCTGATGCTGAACAATGGACGGGTGCTGTCCAAGACCCAGATCCTCGACCACGTGTGGGACTACGACTTCCGCGGTGAGCCGGGCATCGTCGAGAGCTACATCTCCTACCTGCGTCGCAAGATCGACATCGACGCGGCGCCGCTGATCCACACCAAGCGCGGCATCGGCTACGTCCTGCGCGCACCCCGCGAATGAGGCACGGGTGAGCGGCGCGTGACGTCCGGCCACCCCTCCCTCACCCGGCGGGCAGTGCGCGAGCTGCACGAACTGCCCCTGCGGCTGCGCCTCGCCGCGCTGCTGGTCGCGCTGCTGATGGCGGCTCTGGTCGTCACGGGCGCCGCGGCCACCTACCAGTTGCGCTCCTTCCTGCAGCAGCAGCAGGACACCGAGCTGCAGGTGACCGCGAGGGAGTTGGTCGCCGCAGCCGTCGCGCGTCCGCAGTCGACCGCACCGGTACGTCCGGCGGTCGCCTCCCGCAACGGCTACGTCGTACGGCTGCAGTGGACTCCCACCACCTCGGAGGACTACTTCCGCAGCGGCACCGACCGGCCGCGCTTCCCCGAGCTGCAACCGGGGTCGCCCCGCGTGCGCACCGGGCGGCCGTTCACCGTCGGTTCCCTGCAGTCCAACACCCAGTGGCGCGTGGTCGCGGGCACCGCGACCGTGGGTGGCCGCACGATCCCGTACGCGGTCGCGCTCTCCCAGGACCGGGTGCACGACACCGTCGACCGCCTCGCGGCGATCGTCGCGCTGGCCGGACTGATCGCCCTGCTGGCGTGCGCGGTGCTCGGGTGGTTCGCCGTACGCCGGGCGCTACGTCCGCTGCGCCGTATCCAGGACACCGCGCGCGCCATCGCCGCCGGTGACCTGACCCAGCGCATCCCCGTGCAGAACACCCGCGACGAGGTCGCCGGCCTGGCGCAGTCCCTCAACCGCATGCTGACGCGGATCGAGGAGTCCTTCGCCGCGCGGCGCGAGTCCGAGGAGCGGATGCGCCGGTTCGTGGCCGACGCCTCGCACGAGCTGCGGACCCCCTGGCATCCGTGCGCGGCTACGCCGAGCTCTACCGGATGGGCGCGGTCACCAGCACCGACGACGTCGCCTCGGCGATGCGCCGGATCGAGGAGGAGGCCACCCGGCTCGGGCTGATGGTCGATGAGCTGCTGCTCCTCACCCGGCTCGACGAGCACCCCAGCGGGCCGGGCGACCCGCCGCGCCCCTTCGCACCGGTCGACCTGATGGTGCTGGCCGCCGACGCGGTGCAGGACACCCGCGCCCGCGCGCCGGGCCGGACGGTGCGGATGACCGGGCTGAGCGGGCCGCTGCGAAGCACCATGGTCTCCGGAGACGAGGCGGGGCTGCGCCAGGTGCTGACCAATCTGCTCGCCAACGCCGTCCGCTACACCCCTGAGGGCACCGACATCGAGGTCATGGTGGGGCTCCGGGAGGAAGCGGCACATGTCGTGGTGCGCGATCATGGTCCTGGGGTCGGCACGGACCTGCGCGAGCGGGTCTTCGAGCGCTTCTTCCGGGCCGACGCCGCACGCAACAGCGCGCACGGAGGCAGCGGCCTGGGTCTCGCGATCGTGTCGGCCATCGTGGCCGCTCACCGCGGCTCGGTGGACCTCTCGGAAACACCGGGCGGCGGCGCGACGTTCACCGTGCAGATACCGTCCATCGCACAGCAGGCCCACAGTGACGACGAAGGTCCGGCCCAGTCGACCACCGAAGACTTCGGTGCAGATCGAATCCGCGCCGATTGAGGAGCAGCACGTATGCCGCAGGACCAGTTCCCAGGAAACAGCGATCAGTTCGATGATCGGGACCGCACCGACCCCGGCGCTCCGGCGCAGGGTGCCGGCGGCTCCACACCGGCCGGTGGCAGCTCCGCGGGCGGGCCTTCTCACACCCAGCCGATCTATCCGCAGCAGCCCTACGGCCGGCCGATGAACCCGCAGGGGCAGCACCCGCAGGGGCAGCATCCGCAGCAGGGCGGGTATGCCGCGCAGAGCCAGCAGGGTCCGCAGGGGTCCCCTTACGCCTACCAGTCCGCTCATGGCGGCAGCGCGTTCGGCCCCACCCCCGCGGCCCCCGGCGTCGCAACCGGTCGACGTTGTACGCCGTGCCGATCGCGGCGATCCTCGCCGCGGCGCTGGCATCGGGGACCACCTACGCCCTCACCGACCACGGGTCCACGACCTCGGCCGGCGCCACCAGCCCGGCCACGGTGAAGCTGAACCCCGCCGACTACCAGAACAACAATGCCGTCAACTGGACCAGCACCGCCAGCAAGGTGAGCCCGTCGGTCGTGTCCATCACGGTGCGCTCGGGCAACAGCGGCGACCAGGGCTCCGGTGTCGTCCTGGACAAGAGCGGTGACATCGTGACCAACAACCACGTGGTGTCCGCCGCCGTGAACTCGGGAACGGTCCAGGTCACGCTCAGCAACAACGAGACCTACGGTGCCTCCATCGTCGGCACCGACGCCAGCACCGACCTGGCCGTCATCAAGCTCAAGAACCCGCCCAGCACGCTCACCCCCATGCCGCTCGGCAGCGCCGGCTCGCTCGTCGTGGGTCAGCCGGTGATGGCGGTCGGCAACCCGCTCGGGCTCTCGGGCACGGTCACCACCGGCATCATCAGCGCGCTCAACCGGCCGGTGAACACCTCCGAGTCAGACTCCGCCGCGACCACGCTCCCGGTGGTCACCAACGCGATCCAGACGAGCGCGGCGATCAACCCGGGCAACTCCGGTGGCGCCCTGGTCAGCGCCAGCGGCAAGCTGATCGGGATCAACTCCTCGATCGCGACTCTCGGTCAGTCCTCGGGTTCCTCCCAGTCGGGCAACATCGGGATCGGGTTCGCTATCCCCGTGGATGTCGTGAAGAACATCACCGGGCAGCTGCTCAAGAGCGGCAAGGCCACCCACGCCCAGCTCGGGGTGATGGCCCAGGACGGGACCACCACCCTGAACGGTGCGACCGAGGCTGCCGCTCAGGTGAAGTCCGTCAACAGCGGTAGTGCCGCCGGCCGGGCCGGGCTGAAGCCGGGCGACTACATCATCGACGTCGACGGCCAGCAGGTCGCGAGCAGCGACTCGCTCGTCGGTTTCATCCGGGCCCGCAACGTCGGGCAGAAGGTCGTGCTGACCGTCGTACGCGGTGGCCAGCAGCAGAAGGTCACGGTCACCCTCGGGGAGGCTTCCTCGAACTGAGTGACGTGACGGGGTCATCGACGCGGAGTCTCCCTTCCTTCGCACGACGACCCTGACGGGGTGGGCCCGGCCAGTGACGGGGCCGGGCCCGACCGGGAGGCTCCCGCCGATGCGGCGGGAGCCTCCTGCGTCATGTCGGGCCCTGTGCACAACTTCTGCGGCGGGTCGCCCGTCGTGCGTACCGTCCGGTGCAGCGGACCGCTGTACGAGCGGCCCGATCGACACCCGGGAGGGACCATGCATCAGCACGCAGACGGCGCGTTCGCCGTCGACAGCGGTCAGTTGTCGCAGCACGGCGCGGACGTGGCGATGATCGCCGGTCAGATCCACGACTCGATGGGCGCGATGCGCACCAAACTGGAGTCGTTGCAGGGCACCTGGAAGGGCGCGGCGGCCGGTCAGTACGTGCAGCTGCACCACGAGTGGGAGGTCGCGCAGGAGAAGGTGCGCGCCACCCTGGAGGACATCAGCGTCGCGCTCGGCCGAGCCGGCGGCGCATACGCCGCGGTCGAGCACCAGGTGATGTCGACGTTCACGCCCTGAGCCGCCCGGTCGCTACAGGCTCGCCGCGAGCTCGGTCGCCTGGCGGATCGCCCGCTTGGCATCGACCTCGGCGGCCACGTCCGCGCCACCCACCAGGTGTCGCGACGGGTCGTCGGGGCGTGCCAGGTCGCGCACGGACTCCTGACCCGCGCAGATGACCACGGTGTCGACCTGCAGCAGCCGCTGCTCGGAATCGGCCTCGGCATCGGGCTCCTTGCCGTCACCGGAGCGGATCGTGATGTGCAGACCCTCGTCGTCGATCAGGTCGTAGGTGACGCCGCCGATGAACTCCACACCGCCGTCCTTGAGGGTCTGGCGGTGCACCCAGCCACTGGTCTTGCCCAACCCCTTGCCGAGCGGCGCCGGTCTGCGCTGCAGCAGGTGGATGGTGCGTTTCGGGGGTTCGTCGTGCTTGGGGCCGAGGCCGGCGCGCGACTCCTGCGGATCCGTGACGCCCCAGCGCGCCTTCCAGTGCTCCACGGTCTCGTCGCGGTCGTGCAACAGGTATTCGCTGACGTCGAAGCCGATGCCTCCGGCACCGATCACCGCGACCCGGGCACCGGCGGTGGCGCGCCCGCTCAACAGGTCGTCGTACATCACGACCTTGGGGTGCTCGATCCCCGGGATCGGCGGGACGCGCGGGGTGACACCGGTGGCGACGACCGTGTGGTCGTACGCCGCCAGGCGATCGTCGTCCACCCGGGTGCCGGTGCGCACCTCCACACCCAGGACCTGCATCCGCCGGGTGTAGTAGCGCAGCGTCTCGGCGAACTCCTCCTTGCCGGGAATTCGCATGGCGTATCGGAACTGGCCGCCGATCTCGTCCTGCTCCTCGAACAGCGTCACGCGGTGGCCGCGTTCGGCGCTTGCCACAGCCGCCGCGAGTCCGGCCGGACCTGCGCCGACGACCGCCACCGTGCGGGCGGCGTGCGGGCCGACCGGCAGCAGGCGCAGGGTCGTCTCGCGACCTGCGCGCGGGTTGACCAGGCAGCTGGCGCGCTGGTTCTTGAAGGTGTGGTCCAGGCACGCCTGGTTGCAGGCGATGCAGGTGTTGATCTCGTCGGCGCGATCCTGCTCGGCCTTGCGCACGAACTGCGGATCCGCGAGTAGGGGCCGCGCCATCGAGATCAGGTCGGCCTGACCGTCGGCCAGGATCTGCTCGGCCACCTCGGGGGTGTTGATCCGGTTCGAGGCCATCACCGGCACGGTGACGTGTTCGCGCAGCGTGCCGGTCACCGACGCGAACGCCGCCCGCGGCACCGACGTGACGATGGTGGGGATGCGCGCCTCGTGCCAGCCGATGCCGGTGTTGATGACGGACGCGCCCGCCTGCTCGACGCGCTGTGCGAGCTCGACCGTCTCCTCCCAGGACTGCCCGTCCGGGACCAGGTCGAGCAGCGACTGGCGGTAGATCAGCAGGAAGCCCTCCCCCACGGACTCGCGCACCCGGCGTACCACCTGCTCGGGGAAGCGCATCCGGTTGCTCGCACTGCCGCCCCACTGGTCGGTGCGCCCGTTGGAGCGGGCAGTGAGGAACTGGTTGATCAGGTAGCCCTCCGACCCCATGATCTCCACGCCGTCGTAGCCGGCCTGCATGGCCAGGCGCGCCGCCCGGGCGTAGTGACCGATGGTGCGCTCGACGTCCCTGCCGGACATGGCGCGCGGCTTGAACCTGCTGATCGGCGACTTGACGGCGCTGGCCGACTTCACCAACGGGTGGTAGCCGTAGCGGCCGGCGTGCAGGATCTGCAACGCGATCCGCCCGCCCGCCTCGTGGACGGCATCGGTGATGACCCGGTGCTTGTCGGCGGCACGGGAGGAGGTCAGCTGCGACCCGGCGGGCAGCAGCCAGCCGGTGGTGTCTGGCGCGAAACCGCCGGTGATCATCAACCCAGTCCCGCCGCGGGCGCGTTCGGCGAAGTACTCCGCGAGCTCACCGAAATGCTTGGCCCGGTCCTCCATGCCGGTGTGCATGGACCCCATCACCACCCGGTTGGGCAGGGTGATGCCGCCGATCGTGAGCGGCGCGAGCAGCCGGTCGTACGGCATCAAGGACTCCTTGTGCATGGGCGGTGGGCGGGCCGGTGCACGGTATCGCGCCCCACCCCGACCACCGACCGAGGTCGGACGGGGCGCGCCGGGGTCAGGCGGGGGTCTGCGAACGCAGGATGCGCAGCACCGTCGTGTCGATGTGACCCGCCCGCAGGCGCAGCTCGAGGTTCTCCACACCCGCCCAGGTGTCCAGGTCGTCGTACCCGAGGGTGAAGAGCCGCGACCGCACCTCCTGCGCGAGCTCGCCGGCGAGCGGCAGCAGCTCCTCGTCGGTGGGCGGCTTGAACAGCACGTCGTGGATGTCGAGCAGCCGACCGAGCTCCGTCACCGGGTCGGGGTGGTCGTCGACGCGCAGGTCGTACGCCAGGTCGTCACCCGGGGTGTAGCCACCGGTCTGCGAGACGACGTAGAGCGCCGCCGACTGACGCCCCCGACGGTCGCCGCCCGCGGCGTCCCCTGCCACGAGCGCCGCGTAGAGCCGCTGCGCGAGCGACCGGCCCTCCCCCTCGATCCACGCGTCGCTCATCGCCTCGACCACCTCGGGGCCGGTGAGGATGTTGCCCTGGATCGCGACCCCGTCGCGCGCGACTCCGCCCGCCCAGGCGTTGCACCCCTCGCCGGTGAAGGTGACGGCGCGCCCGGCCGCGTCGACGATGCCGACCTGCCGCTCCTCGCGCTGGTCGTCGGAGTCGGTCAGCGAACGCAGCGTCGCGGCCGCGTCGGCCCCGCCCGCGAGCGCCGCCAGCCCGTCGCGCTTGTAGAGGGTGTTGGCGAAGGACTGCGTGGCGATCGCACCCTGCCCGAGGCGCGCGGCCGGCACCGCGGCGCCGACCCCCAGGAACTTGGATGCGACCGCGACACCGAGGTCGCCGGTGGCCGGATCGTGGCCAACGATGGAGAACGTCATACCGGCCACGCTAACGACTCAACCTTTCGCGCGTCCCCTGCGTAGACAATGCACGCACACAGGGAAGGGGGTGGCTGTGAACACAGCCGACACCGAGGAGTTCGAGCAATTCGTCCGGGTCTCCTCGCCGGGTCTGCTTCGCACCGCATGGCTGCTGTGCGGTGACCCGCACCGCGCGGAGGAGATGGTGCAGGAGTCGTTGGAACGCGTCTACCTGCGATGGGGACGGGTGCGCAGGGGCGGGCAGCCGCTCGCGTACACCCGCCGGGTCCTCATCAACGTCAACACCGATCGTTGGCGCAGGACCCACGAGGAGGTGCTCACGTACGACGGGTGGGTCGCCGAGTCCGCCGCCGTGGACGACAGCGCTGTCGGTGACCGCGACCAGGTCATCCGACTGCTCCGCCTGCTGCCCCCTCGCGAGCGCGAGGTCGTCGTCCTGCGCCATTACGCCGACATGTCCGAGCGGGACGTCGCTGACCTGCTGCAGGTCAGCGTCGGCACCGTGAAGAGCACTGCGTCCCGTGGCCTTTCGACACTGCGCGCTGCACTGACCGAACAGGAGAGCTGACCATGAGTGATGACATCGAGACGCTGCTGCGGCGCGCGGACGCGCCCGCGATGGATGTCAGCGCACGGGAGATCATCGCCGGCGCGCGGCGCACGCGGCGTCGCCGCCGCGCCCGGTACGGCGCGTACGGCCTGGCCGCGGCCCTGGTCATCGGCGCCGGTGTCGGCGCCGACCGGGTCGTCGCCAACCATGCCCAGCTGACGCCGGCCACCGAGTCGTCGACCGGGCCGCTGGGTGCGCTCTTCGCGCACGCGAAGCTCGGCGAGGACCACTTCGACCAGTACGTCGTGAGCGGAACGGCCGACGATCTCGAGGTGCGTGTCGCCGGCAGCTCGAGCACGCTGCGTCGTATCCAGCACCTGAACGGCGGAGCCTCGGTGTTCCGGGACGGGTCACAGACCATCGTCGCCACACCGCTGCCGCGCACTGCCGACCAGGTGTCCGTGCGCTTCACGACGTACCCCACGAACCTGAGGACGGCCTCGAGCGCCGAGTTGCGCCTGAACCCGACTCTCAACGTCGACCTGGAGCTCACCGATCAGCCGGTCACGGTCCGCGCGGTCCTCTGGTCGTCAGGTGCTGACTTCCGCTCCACGACGGGTGAGCGGGCGCAGGTCGCGACCTTCGGCGATACCCAGGTCTACTGGTACGAACGGTTCGGGGTCTACGGGGTGACCGGGGCCCAGCCGATCGGTGACACCAGTGGGCTCGGGTCGTTCGTGTCCGGATCTCTGTCCATCAGCGGAAGAGTCTCGGGCGACACGTCGCACTTCGCGGCGACCGTCCCGCACGGCGCACGTGACGTCTCGGTGGGCGTGACGAAGGGCGACACCGCGAACCCGCCGCAGATACGCCGGCTGGGTGACACGGCGTACGACGTCGTCTACGTCACGGGAACGGTCAAGGACCCGTCGTCGGCCGACGGTTTCGTGCAGAGCGTCTCGTGGACGGACGCGTCGGGCCGGCACACGAAGAGCTACTCCTGATGCTGCGTATCGGGCCGCTCGTTCTCGTTGTCGGGGTGGTGTTCCTGGCCGCTGGATGCGCAGCGCCCCACGCCACGCACCCCGGCGCGTTGACCTCGGGTTGTGCAGGATTCAGCCGTGGCGTCGTGGACCCGACCAGGCCGGGCGAGGACACGGCGGCGAACACCCCGTATGTGCAGAACGTCACCGATCACCCGGGCTCGCCAGTGCACCGGGACGTCATCGGCGAAGAGCCGGACGGGAGTCTGTCTCTACGACGGGTGGGGAGCTCCGCGAACGTGCCCGTGGTGGGGGGTGGCCCGTGCGGGGTCACGGTGTTCGAGGATGGCATCTCGTGGGTGGCGCTCGCACCGGTTCCCGCGGACAGCACTTCTTCGGTGGTGCTGTCGGACGAGGGTCCGGTGGGATTCGTCTCGGATACCGCCCGACTGCCCTCGGGGCAGCTGGTCCGCGCCGTCATCGGGATCGACGGGGAGCCACGCAACCCGGTGGCGTACTGGGATTCACCCTCCCGCGGATACTCCTCGAGCACCGGCGAGCGCGGCCATGGGATCGTCGTCGCCGACACGCGCGTGGTCGTCTACCCGCGGTCGCACCTGATGTCGGCGAGTGCCGACAAGGGAATGCAGCTGAGCCGGATCGGCTCGCTGCCGGCCGTTGCCGGGGTCGCGCCGAACGATCGGGAGGACACCTACCTCGCCCTGCTTCCCGTCGGTGCTCACCAGGTGTCGATGCAATTCGATCCACCCGAGGGGGCCCGGGCCACCGGGCAGGGGCCGGTGGGTGTGGTGCGCGTGCCTGGCACGTCGTACGACGTCGCGGCCGTCGAACATGTGCCGCCGGAAGCGACGGGTCTGTCCATCGAATGGGTCGACTCGCACGGCACACTCCGGCACTGGGCAACGTGACCGACTAGAAGAAGACCTGGGCGCCCATCGCGACGGTGCGGTCCGGCGGCAGCTTGAAGTAGTCGACCGGGGAGGCGGCGTTGTGCGCCATCCCGAGGAAGACCCGTTTGCGCCAGCGCGACATCCCCGGCCGCGAGCTGGGGTGCACCGTGATGCGCGACAGGTAGTAGTAGGCCTGATCGGGATCGATGGCCAGACCCTGGGTCGCGGCGAACCGCAGACCCTCCGGCACGTCCTGCTCGTCCTGGAAGCCGAAGCGCAGCGTGACGTGGGTGATCGCGTCGTACGACCCGCCGAGGGGCTGCGCCTCGAAGCGGTCGGCGTCGGCGACATGCGGGATGTTCTCCGGCGATGTCGAGACGATGAAGACGTTCTCGTGGATGACGTGGTTGAAGTTGGCGTTCTCCCGCAGCGCCAGCGGCGTCGTGGGGCGACCCGGGTGCAGGAAGATCGCAGTGCCCGGCACGGTGGTGAGCGGCGCGGCATCCAGCCACTGCACGAACGGTTCGATGGGGCCCTCCAGCTTGGCGCGGCGCTCGGTGACGATCCGGCTGCCCTTGCGCCACGTCAGCATCGCCGTGCAGACCAGCAGCGCGATCAGCAACGGCAGCCAGCCGCCGTGCACGATCTTGGTCAGGTTGGCGCCGAAGTAAGTGAGCTCCAGCAGGCCGAAGAGGATGCCGACCAGCAGCAGCTTCCAGCGGGCCCACTTCCACGCCGACTCGGCGTACGCCAGGAAGAGCGTGGTGGTGATGAGGAAGGTGCCGGTCACCGCCAGGCCGTACGCCGTGGCGAGCTTGGCGGAGGACTGGAAGACCAGGAGCAGGATCATCACGCCGGCGTAGAGGATCCAGTTGATGCTCGGGACGTAGATCTGGCCGCTGCTGGACGCCGAGGTGTAGCGCACCGTCAGCTGGGGCAGGTAGCCGAGCCGCTCGGCCTGCCGCGACACCGAGAACGCGCCCGAGATGACCGCCTGCGAGGCGATGACCGTGGCGGCGGTCGCGAGCACGACCAGCGGCAGCTGCGCCCAGTTCGGTGCGAGCAGGAAGAACGGGTTCTTGACGCTGGACGGGTCGTGCACGATGAGCGCGCCCTGGCCGAGGTAGTTCAGCGTGAGACAGGGGAACACCAGGAAGAACCATGCCCGGCGGATGGGGCTCGGACCGAAGTGGCCCATGTCGGCGTACAGCGCCTCGGCCCCGGTGATCGACAGCACCACCGCGCCCATCGCCACGAACGCGATGTACTGGTGGTCGACGACGAAGAGCACGGCGTACGACGGGGACAGGCCCTTGAGGATCGCGGGGTCGCCGATGACCTTGCGCAGCCCGAGCACTCCCAGCACCACGAACCAGACCACCATCACCGGGCCGAAGAGCCGCCCGACGACGTGGGTGCCGAAGCGCTGGGCCAGGAAGAGCACGGTGATGATGACGGCACCGACGGGTACGACGACGTGGGCCAGGGACGGCGCCGGCACCTCGAGCCCCTCCACCGCCGAGAGCACCGAGACCGCGGGCGTGATGACGCTGTCGCCGTAGAAGAGCGACGCACCGAGCACGCCGAGGATCATCACGACGCCGAAACGCTTGCCGCCGGTCGGTACGTGGCGGCGCACCAGCGCGGCCAGCGCCATCACGCCGCCCTCGCCGTCGTTGTCGGCCCGCAGGATGAAGAGCACGTACTTGATCGACACCACCACGGTGATCGACCAGAAGACGAGCGAGATCACGCCGTAGACGTCACCTCGGTCGGCGGTGACCTTGCTGTGGTCGATGGAGAAGACGGTCTGCAGCGCGTAGAGCGGGCTGGTGCCGATGTCGCCGAACACCACGCCGAGAGCTGCGAGCGCCAGCGCGGGACCGCTCGATCCGTGGGTGACGGGCGAGGTCGGCCGGTCGGCCGGTGCGCCCTTCGGGAGGGCCTGCTCAGTGGTCACGAGCGTCCATTGTGCCCTCGGTTTCCGACTGCCGACACGCGGGTGAACAGGTCAGTGGAGGACGCCGGCCATCCGCTCGACGGCCTGACCGATCACCTGCGGCGAGGTCGCCACGTTGAAGCGGACGAACTGCCGACCGCGGGGGTCGTAGTTGGTCCCGACGCCGAGCGCCACCCGGCCCTGTTGCAGGAAGGAGCGTGCCGGATCGGCCAGTCCCAGCTCGGTGCAGTCGAGCCAGACGAGGTAGGTCGACTCCCCTGGTGTCACTCGGATCTCGGGCAGCTGTTCGGCGAGCATCCCCCACAACAGCTCTCGCCGCTCGACGATCTCGCCGCGCAGCTCGTCCAGCCACGGGCCGCCGTGCGCGTACGCCGCGGTGTGGGCGATCTCGGCCAGGTGGTTGGCTCCGTGCGTGTTGACCTCGTGCAGGGCGCCGAGGGAGGCCGTCGCGTCCGCGCCCGGCACGGCGAGCGCGATCTTCAGGCCCGCGAGGTTCCAGGACTTCGACCCGCTCACGACACTGATGCCCCGGCTCGCCTCGGGCACCGCGAGGTATGGGGTGTACGTCACCCCCGGGTGCGTCAGCGGCCCGTGGATCTCGTCGGACACGACCTGCACGTCGTACCGGTCGGCGAGCCGGGCCAGCATCGCCAGCTCGTCCGCGGTGTGGACGGTGCCCATCGGGTTCTGCGGATTGCACAGGATGTACGCCGCACCGGGCCCGGCGTCCCGGAACGCCGCCTCCAGCGCCTCGGGGTCGAGCCGGGAATTCGCGTCGAGCCTGGCCGTGACCAGCCGACGTCCGACGGCCTGCACGAAGCCGAAGAAGGCGTCGTAGCAGGGCGGACTCACCACGACGGCCGCATCGGGGCGGGTGTTCGCGCGCAGCAGCTCACCCACGCCGATCATCACGTCCGGCAGCATCATCGCCTGGGCCGGGTCGACCGCCCAGTCCCAACGTTCCTTCGCGAAGTGCGCGAACGCCTCCTCCAGCGGACCCGGGGCCGCGTACCCCACGTCGCCCCGGCGCAGCGCACCCTCGATGGCCTCGACCACGGGATCGCACGGCGCACAGTCCATCTCGGCGACCCAGACCGGGATCACGTCCAGGTCGTAGGCACGCCACTTGATGCTCGTGCGCGTCGCGCGCAGTTCGTCCAGGCTCGCGTCGAGGATCGCCATCGCGCCATCGTCGCACCCGCTCCCGCTGCTTTCGGCGCCCGTGCCCCTCTTCCTGAGCCGGGTAGGACAGAACCGCCCCGCGCCATCTCTGGCGCGGGGCGGTCCCGGTCGTTCGCTTGCGTTGTTCGCTTGCGTGGTTCGCTTGCGTGGTTCGCGGAGTGGTCAGTCGGAGACTGGTCCGTATCGGTTCAGCTCAGAAGCTGTTCCTTCTGGGTTTCTGCCCCAGCCACTCCACTGCGGCCGCGGACTCGCTTCGCTCGCCCGCAACCTTCGTTGCGCGGCTGGGTCAGAAACCCATGCCACCCATCTCGTCGCCGCCACCCGGCGCCGCCGGCACGTTCTTCTCCGGCTTGTCGGCGATGACCGCTTCGGTGGTGAGGAAGAGCGCGGCGATCGACGCGGCGTTCTGCAACGCCGAGCGGGTCACCTTGGCCGGGTCGATGATGCCGGTGGCGACCATGTCGACGTACTCGCCGGTCGCGGCGTTCAGGCCCTCACCGGAGGGCAGGTTGCGCACCTTCTCGACCACGACGCCGGGCTCGAGCCCCGCGTTCGAGGCGATCTGCTTCAGCGGAGCCTCGGCGGCCACCTTGACGATGTTCGCACCCGTGGCCTCGTCACCCTCGAGCTTGAGTCCACCCCACGCGGCGTCGGTCGCCTGCAGCAGTGCGACGCCACCACCGGCGACGATGCCCTCTTCGACGGCAGCCTTCGCGTTGCGGACAGCGTCCTCGATGCGGTGCTTGCGCTCCTTCAGCTCGACCTCGGTCGCAGCGCCCGCCTTGATGACGGCCACGCCACCGGCGAGCTTCGCGAGGCGCTCCTGAAGCTTCTCGCGGTCGTAGTCGGAGTCGGAGTTCTCGATCTCGGCGCGGATCTGGCTGACGCGACCGGCGATCTGGTCGGTGTCACCCGCACCCTCGACGATGGTCGTCTCGTCCTTGGTGACGACCACGCGACGCGCGGTGCCCAGCAGGTCCAGCTCCGCGGTGTCGAGCTTGAGGCCGACCTCCTCGGAGATGACCTGACCACCGGTGAGGATGGCGATGTCGCCGAGCATGGCCTTGCGACGGTCACCGAAACCGGGGGCCTTGACGGCAACCGACTTGAAGGTGCCACGGATCTTGTTGACCACCAGGGTCGACAGCGCCTCGCCGTCGACGTCCTCGGCGATGATCATCAGCGGCTTGCCGGACTGCATGACCTTCTCCAGCAGCGGCAGCAGGTCCTTGATGCTGGAGATCTTGGAGTTGACGACCAGGATGTACGGGTCGTCCAGCACCGTCTCCATGCGCTCGGTGTCGGTCACCATGTAGCCGGAGATGTAGCCCTTGTCGAAGCGCATGCCTTCGGTGAGCTCGAGCTCGAGCCCGAAGGTGTTGCTCTCCTCGACGGTGATGACGCCTTCCTTGCCGACCTTGTCCATCGCCTCGGCGATGAGCTCGCCGATCTGCGGGTCGGCGGCCGAGATGGAGGCGGTAGCAGCGATCTGCTCCTTGGTCTCGATCTCCTTGGCCTGGCTCAGCAGCGATGCGGACACCGCGGCCACGGCGGCCTCGATGCCGCGCTTGAGGGCCATCGGGTTCGCGCCGGCGGCGACGTTGCGCAGCCCCTCGCGGACCATGGCCTGGGCCAGCACGGTCGCCGTCGTCGTACCGTCACCGGCGACGTCGTCGGTCTTCTTGGCGACCTCCTTGACCAGCTCGGCGCCGATCTTCTCGTAGGGGTCCTCGAGCTCGATCTCCTTGGCGATGCTGACGCCGTCGTTGGTGATCGTGGGGGCTCCCCACTTCTTCTCGAGCACCACGTTGCGGCCCTTGGGGCCGAGTGTGACGCGCACGGCGTCGGCGAGGATGTTCATGCCCCGCTCGAGGCCGCGGCGGGCCTCTTCGTCGAATGCAATGGTCTTGGCCATCTGCGTGGTCCTCCCACAGTGCGTACCGAAGCTGGCCGTACGACGCCCGCGACGGACGAGCCGCGCCTGCCCGGGTGTACGGATACCCGGCGGTGAGCGGCACTCGTCGGACGGCCACTGTCTGTCACTCTCATGGCGAGAGTGCTAACAGCATTATTGGCACTCGCCGCCCCCGAGTGCAAACGGCTGGGGCCCCGCGGATCGCACCGGATGGGAGGCCGGACCTCAGGCCCGGCGGCTGGAGGGGGTCAGGCCTTCTCGCCCTGGTCGAACCCGAGTCGACGAGCGGTGCGCTGGCGCATCCGGCCGGCCCGCAGCCGCTGCAGTCGCTTGACCAGCATGGCGTCGTACGCGAGGGCGCCCGGGGTGTCGATCAGGGAGTTCAGCGCCTGGTAGTAGCGCGTGGAGCTGAGGTCGAACGTCTCGCGGATGGCCTGCTCCTTGGAGCCCTGCAGCTTCCACCAGGTGCGCTCGAAGTCCAGGATGCGACGGTCGCGATCGGACAGATCACTGGTGCGGTCGGCCCCCTGGACCTGCGCGTCGGCGACGCTCATGGGCAACCTTTCAGCCGTCGAGATGAACAGCCTCGACTATAGGAGCGAATCACACCCTTGTCATTCCGCTGCGGCGTGCCGTGACGGATGAGCCGGATGGGGCGATCCTCGACCATCTCGGCGACCCCTTCCCACTCGCTTGCTATCTTGCTAGCATACTGTCATGACAGCTCGCGACTCCTCCTCCAAGGTGCAGTTCAACGTCTACCTCCCGCCCGACCTCGTGACCCGGGTGAAGCACCGGGCCGTCGACGAGGGCAGCAGCCTGTCCACCCTCGTCTCACGTGCGCTCACCGACTACCTCGACGGCGACACCCCCGACCACCCCGGCACGCCCACGAGCACGTCCACCGAAAGGGAGTCATGACCATGCCTCTGACCGTCGCCGCCATCCGCTACACCGACGACCTGCCGGCCATGCGGGAGTTCCTCGAGGTGCTCGGCCTCTCCCCCGCCGTCACGTCGTCCGGCTGGGTCGATCTGCACGCGGGTGCGGGCCGGGTCTGGTTGCATTCCGCCGGCGACGCGGACTCCCCGAGCGCCGCCGGTCAGACGAATCTGTGTTTCGAATCCTCGGACCTGATCGGCCTGGCCGAGCGACTCGGCACGACGTACGTCGATGAGACCTTCGGCGCATCGCTGATGATCACCGATCCGCTGGGTGACGAGGTGCAGATCAACTCGGTGCACGCCGACACCTACGGCTACCGGACGCACGAACCGACGCCCGACGCCTCGACCTGCGTGGTGGCGGTCCGTTTCACCGATCCCGCCGGCCCCTACGTGCGGTTCCTCCGGACGCTGGGGCTCGAGCGCTCGATGAGCGCGGCGGACGGCACGTACGCGCAGTTCTCCGCGGGGACGGGCGCGGTGGGCCTGCACGTCGGCGACGGCACCTCCCTCACCGGCAGGTCCGGCGCTCTGGTGAGCCTGTGCCTGACCACGGCGCGCGACCTCGACACGGTCGCGAAGGACCTACAGGACCACGGCTACGCGGACGCGACCGTCACCCACGCGGACGACTCGCGGTCGGTCCACGTGACCGACCCGGACGGGCAACAGCTGCAGATCCGCGCCGCCTGAGGCGATCCGACGGCGAAGCCAAAGCGTCGGCGTGGCCGGTTTGCGTCTGCGGCCAGGGCTGCAGCACTGGCCGCAGAGGCAGAACCCGCACCGACGAACGTCCGCGCGCCGCGGGAGGTCCGGGCAGGTCAGGCCATCGAGTCGAGGATCGCGGTGATGTCGTCCTCGCTGGTGAGCGGGTTGACGATCGCGAAGCGCGCGAGCGTCTCCCCGTCGTGCGAGGTGGGCACCACGAACCCCTCCTGGCGCTCCAGCAGACCGTCGGACCAGCGGTGGTAGTCCGCGGGCTCCCAGCCGAGCCGGCGGAAGACCAGGATCGACAGGTCGGCGTGGCGCACGACCTCGAGGTAGTCGCGCGAGATCACCTGCGCCTCGGCGAACCGGGTCACCTCCAGGGTGCGCTCGATCGCCGCGCTGTACTTCTGCGTGCCGTTCGCGACCAGGGAGAACCAGAACGGCAGACCCCGCGCGCGCCGGGTGAGCCCCACCGAGTAGTCCGTGGGGTTCCAGTCCGGCGCGTCGGTGAGGACGTCGAGGTACGACGCGTGCTGGGTGTGCGCGGCCCGGGCCAGCGCCGGGTCGCGGTAGAGCAGCGCGCAGCAGTCGAACGGCGCGAAGAGCCACTTGTGCGGGTCGACGATGAAGGAGTCGCAGCGCTCGATGCCGGCGTATTTGGGCCGGACGCTGGGCGCGGCGAGCCCGGCGCCGCCGTACGCGCCGTCGCAGTGGAACCAGATGCCGAACTCCTCGCACACCGCGGCGACCGACTCCAGGTCGTCGATGATGCCGAAGTTGGTGGTTCCGCAGGTCGCCACGACGGCGAAGAACGATTCCGGCCCCTCGTCGATGAGCACCTCGCGCAGCGCCTCACCGGTCAGCCGCAGGTCGTCGCCGACCTGCACCTGCACCAGTTCGGCGTCCATGACCCGGCAGGCCGACGCGATGGAGGAGTGCGATCCGACGGTCGCGGCTACGCGGAACGGTCGGGCACCGCTGCGTACGCGGGCGGTCTCGCGGGCGGTGACCAGCGCGGAGAGGTTGCCGATCGTGCCGCCCTGCACGAAGGAGCCGCCGGCGCCCTCGGGCAGACCGACGAGGTCGGCGATCCAGCGCAGGGCCTGGTTCTCTGCATAGACGGCGCCCGCCCCCTCGAGCCATGAACCCGCGTAGATGGACGAGGCCCCCACGACCAGGTCGAACATCGCGGCCTCGCGCGTCGGCGCGCACGGGATGAAGGACAAATAACGCGGGTGGTCGGTCGACAGGCACGCCAGCGAGAGCTCCTCGGCGAAGAGGCGCAGCGCCTCCTGGCCGCCGATGCCCTTCTCCGTCAACGCCTCCCCGGCCACAGCGTCCAGCTGCTCCTTGGTCCGCGGACCGTCGAGAGGGACCGGGTCGAGCGCGAGTCGCTCCGCGGCGTACTCGAGGATCGACTTGCCCAGGTCCTGCGTGTATTCGTCGTAGCCGTGCACGACCGCGAGTGTAGGTGCCAGGCCGGCCGCGCCACATGGGCGTCGTAGGTTGGCCGTATGCCGACCGCGCCGCTGCCCGAGCTCGTCCACCCGAGCTGGGCCGGCGCCCTCGAGCCGGTCGCCGACACGATCAGCGCGTGCGGAGCCTTCCTGCGCGCCGAGCTGGCCGCCGGACGTGGCTACCTTCCCGCCGGCGACAGGGTGCTGCGCGCGTTCGGGCAGCCGCTGGACGAGGTCAAGGTGCTCATCGTCGGACAGGACCCCTATCCGACGCCCGGCCACGCGGTCGGCCTGTCCTTCTCGGTCGCACCGGACGTGCGCCCGGTGCCCCGCAGTCTCGCCAACATCTACACCGAGCTGAGCAGCGACCTCGGCGTCCCGACCCCCGGCAACGGCGACCTGTCACCGTGGGCCGAGCGCGGGGTGCTGCTGCTCAACAGGGTCTTGACCGTGCAGCCCGGCAAGCCCGCCAGCCACCGCGGCCACGGCTGGGAGGAGGTCACGGCGCGCGCCATCGACGCCCTCGTCGCGCGCGACCAGCCGCTGGTCGCGATCCTCTGGGGCCGAGACGCCCGCTCGCTGGTGCCCCGCCTCGGCAGCACGCCGTACGTCGAGAGCGCGCACCCCTCCCCCTGTCCGCACGCAACGGCTTCTTCGGCTCCCGCCCGTTCAGTCGCGCGAATACCCTGCTCACCGAGCAGGGTGGCGCCCCCGTGGATTGGAGCTTGGCATGACATGGCATCGGTACGTCGCGATCGGGGACTCCTTCACCGAGGGGGTCGGCGACCCGGACCCGGCGCGCCCGGAGTCCTACATCGGCTGGGCCGACCGCCTCGCCGGGCAGCTGGCCAAGCAGAACAGCGACCGCCGCACCGACTTCGACTACGCCAACCTCGCGATCCGCGGACGGCTGCTGGCCGACGTGGTGGGGCCGCAGCTCGACGCCGCGCTGCCCCTCGAACCCGACCTGCTGTCGATGATCGGCGGCGGGAACGACATCCTGCGCCCCCGGGCCGACCTGGACGACATCGCCGACCGGATCGAGGCGGCCGTCATGCGGGCCCGGACCGCGGGCGCGGACGTCCTGCTGGCCACGCTGGCCGATCCCGCGCAGGCGCCGGTCATCAAGGCCGCCCGCCCGAGGATCGCGGCACACAACGCCAACCTGTGGGGTATAGCGCAGCGCACCGAGGCGTACGTGCTCGACATCTGGTCGATGCGGTCGCTGCGGGACGCGCGGATGTGGTCACCGGATCGGTTGCACCTGGCGACCGAGGGCCACCGTCGGGTCGCCCTGCAGGCCGGCTGGACCCTGGGCGTCATCGAGGGCGAGCGCGAGTGGGCCGCGGCGCTGCCCGCCGGGCCTGTCCTGTCGCGCGCCCACATCGCCCACGAGAACGCCGCCTGGGCGAAGGACTACCTGGCGCCCTGGGTGCAGCGGCGGTTGAAGGGCCGAAGCTCCGGCGACGACCTGCTGCCCAAGCAGCCCGAACCGCGCCGGCTCACGTCGCGGAACGACTGAGCGTCCCGCCGTTTCGGCGACCGCCCGCACGATGCCGCCCAGCCACCCACCGATGAGCCCCGCGGCGTACGCCGTGCTGGGCGCGATCGCGCAGGGGCCCACCCACGGTTTCGCGATCGCCCGGCGGTTGCAGCCCACCGGCGACCTGGGACGGGTGTGGAGTCTCACCCGGCCCCTGGTCTACCGCGAGCTCGCCCGACTGATCGAACGCGACCTGGTGCGCGAGCGGGCCGGCGAGCCGGGCGACCGCGGCCCGCGGCGCACCATCGTCGACATCACCGCGGCCGGGCAGGTCGAGACCGAGCGCTGGCTGGCGGAGCCGGTCGAACGGGTACGCGACTTCCGGTCGATGTTCCTGCTCAAGCTGGCCCTGATCGACGGCGCCGGGGCCGACCCGCGTCCGCTCGCCCGGGCACAGCGCACGAGATTCACCGAACGGGTGGCGCAGATCGAGCAGGAACTGGAGCAGAGCGTGGGTTTCGATCGCCGGGTCGTGGTGTGGCGGCTGCTGTCGACCCGGGTGGCGATCGACTTCCTCGACACGATCCTCGGCGAACCGGCGTAGTAGTCGCACCTTGACTACCGAATGGGACAGGATGGTCCCGTCGCGCGCACGCGCTGTCGTCGTCCACCGGAAGGCACCACCCATGAAGCGCCTGCTCGGCAGTCTGGTCCTCGTGACCCTCGGTACCTGCGCCACCGCCGGATGCGGCGGTGGGTCGTCCTCGCCGGGCTCGTCCTCGGCCGGCGCATCCGGGTCCGGCTCCAGCTCGAGCAGTGCGTCCACCACGACTTCGTCCACGTCGCCCGCCAAGGGCACCGGGAGCGTCGACGTGCTCTACGCCGGGTCGCTGGTGAAGCTGATGGAGGACAAGATCGGGCCGGGATTCAAGGCCGGTACCGGGTATTCGTTCAGTGGCTTCTCCGCGGGGTCGACCGCCCTGGCGAGCCAGATCAAGGGCAAGGTGCGCCGGGGCGACGTCTTCGTGAGCGCCAGCCCGAAGGCCGACCAGTCACTGATGGGCACCGCCAACGGCGACTGGGTGAGCTGGTACGTCACCTTCGGCTCCTCCAAGCTCGTCCTCGGCATCAACCCCAAGAGCAGGTTCGCGAGCGCCCTCAAGACCGAGCCCTGGTACGACGTGATCACCCAGCCCGGTTTCAAGGTCGGCTTCACCGACCCCAAGACCGATCCGAAGGGCAAGCTCACCGCGCAGGCGCTGAGCGACGACGCGAAGGCCCATCCGGCTCTGTCGAAGGTCGCTTCGTCCACCTCCGACGTCTTCCCCGAGGAGACCCTGGTCGCGAATCTGCAGTCGGGGCAGCTGGACGCGGGCTTCTTCTACACCAGCGAGGCCAAGACGGCCGGCATCCAGACGGTCCCGCTGACCGGGACCGACCTGAAGGCGAGCTACACGGTCACGGTGTTGAAGGGCGCGCCGAACGCCGCGGGTGCCGCGGCGTTCGTGAAGTATCTGCTGGGATCGCAGGCACAGGCGATCTTCAAGGCCGCGGCGTTCACCGTGACCTCGCCGCCCAAGGTCACCGGCACACCGCCCGCAGGTCTGCTGCCCAGCAGTTGAGGAGCACCCCGTAGCCCACCGTCGCGCCACGACGCGCAGCAGCCCGCTGAGGTATCTCGGCGGGCTGCTGGCGCTCTATCTGCTCGTGCCGCTGGTCTACTTCGCTTGGCGCTTCGCGACCTCCGGCGACCGTGGATTCGGCGAGTCGGGGCTGTGGGCGGCGGCGCGTACGTCGGTCGTGAGCGCCAGCATCAGCACCGTCATCGTCCTGCTGCTCGGGGTGCCGCTCGCGCACTGGCTCGCGACGTCGACCGGCGCGTTCGCACGCGTGGTGACGGTCGTCGTCCAACTGCCGCTCGCGCTGCCGCCGGTGATGAGCGGCATCGTGCTGATCTACCTGGTCGGGCCCTACACCTGGCTTGGCACGCATGTCAGCGGCGGGCTCACCGGCACCACGGCCGGAGTGGTGATCGCGCAGACCTTCGTCGCCGCCCCGTTCCTGATCATCGCGGCACGGTCGGCCTTCGCGGAGCGGGACCCCGCGCTCGACGACCTGGCAGCCACCCTCGGTCACGGCGCGCTCGCTCGCTTCCTCAAGGTGGATCTGCCGTTGGCCGCGGGCGGGATCCGAGCGGGTGCGGTGCTGACCTGGCTGCGAGCGCTGGGCGAGTACGGCGCCACGGTGCTACTCGCCTACCACCCGTACACGCTGCCCGTCTTCACCTCGGTGCAGTTCTCGGCCACCGGTCTGCCCACCACCCAGGCACCGACCGCCCTCGCGCTCGGCATCGCGGTCGTCGGCCTCCTGCTCGCCGGTCTCCGCCTCCCCCGGCGCCGACACCGCGCCCGGGTCCCCGCGCCCGTGCACCCGCAGGCCGCCGCACGGGTGCCCGTCGGTTTCGCCCTGCGACAGCGGATGGGCGACTTCGACCTCCGGCTCGCCCATCGGGCGGGCAGCGACCGGCTGGCCGTGCTCGGACCTTCCGGGTCGGGAAAAACCCTCACCTTGAAGGCGATTGCCGGACTGAACGCCGCACCCGGCGACGAAGTGGACTTCGCGGGGGACGCGGTCGCACAGGTGCCCGCCCAACTGCGCGGCGTCGGCTACGTCCCGCAGAACCGTGGCCTCTTCCCCCATCTGACCGTGTGGGAGCACGCGACGTTCGGGGTGCGCGCGGACCCGGCGCTGGCCGCGTGGTGGCTGCAGACACTCGGGCTGGACCAGCTGCTCGACCGCCGCCCGCAGGAGCTCTCCGGCGGGGAACGCCAGCGGGTGAGCCTCGCGGCGGCGCTGAGCCAGAACCCTCGCGTCGTGCTGCTCGACGAACCGTTCTCCGCGCTGGACGTACCCGTGCGCGCCGGCCTGCAGACGACCGTGCGACGTCTGCAGCGCGAGAGCGGGCTGTCCACCGTGCTGGTCACGCACGACCCGGTCGAGGCGGCGCTGCTCGCGGACGAGGTGCTGGTCATCGCGGACGGCAAGCTGCTGCAGGCAGGTCCCGTCACCGAGGTCTACCGGCGCCCGGCATCACCGACCGTGGCGCGGCTGGTCGGCATCCCGGACGTCGCGGTGGGCCGGCTCACGGCCGGCGGGGCGTTGCGGGCAGGGGGTTGCGAATTCCTCGTGACGACAGGGCTACCGGCCGATACGCCGGTGACGTGGTGCGTGCGCCCGCAGGACGTCGTGCTCCGCCCGGACGGCGAGCATCATGCAGTCGTCGAGGACGCTGCCGACCTCGGATCCCACATCGCGGTGACCCTGCGGCTCGGGGACGACGTCCTCCTCGCCGCCACGGCCCGCGACCTGTCGCAGGTACCGGTCGGCGGCACCTGCCGCTTCGACGTCGACCCGGCACGCGTCGTCGTATGGGCCGATCAGGGCGCCGCCGCGGGCGACGACATACTGGCGAAATGAGCGATGCCCGCGAGACCGTCTTCACCTACGCCGCACCGCACCTGAAGCTCGGCCCGGGGGCATCGCGCGAAGTGGGCTACGACCTGGCGGCGCAAGGAGCGCGGAGGGTCCTGGTCGTCACCGACAAGGGCGTCGCCGCCACGGGCGCGCCCGGACACGTCGCCGACTCGCTGCGCGAGGCGGGCGTGCAGGTCGAGGTGTACGACGGGTCCCACGTCGAGCCGACCGACGAGAGCCTTGCGGCTGCTGTGGATTGGGCGCGCGAGCATGGACCGTGGGACGCCTTCGTGGCCGTCGGCGGTGGCTCCAGCATCGACACCGCCAAGGCCGTCAACCTGCTCACCACCAACTCCGGCGAGCTGATGGACTACGTCAACGCGCCGGTCGGGAAGGGCGCCGACCCGATGCGGCCTCTCAAGCCGCTGGTCGCCGTGCCCACCACGACGGGCACCGGGTCGGAGAGCACCACCATCTGCGTACTCGACGTGCTCTCCCAGCACGTGAAGACCGGCATCAGCCACGTCTCGCTGCGCCCGACCACCGCCGTGGTCGACCCCGACCTCACCGTCAGCCAGCCGCCGATGGTCACCGCGTGCTCGGGCATGGACATCCTTTGCCACGCGCTGGAGAGCTACACGGCCAAGCCGTACACGTCGTTCGCGGCGAAGCAACCGAGCGAGCGGGTGCCCTACTGCGGCGCCAACCCGGTCGCCGACATGTGGGCCGAGAAGTCCCTCACTCTGATGGCGGGCTCGTTCCGGCGCGCCGTGCAGGACGGGTCGGACAAGGACGCGCGCTTCGACATGGCGCTCGCGGCGACGTTCGCCGGCATGGGCTTCGGCAACGCGGGCGTGCACATCCCGCACGCGAACGCCTACCCCATCGCCGGGAGGGTGCGCGACTACCGGCCCGCCGACTACCCGCAGGACGCCGCGATGGTGCCGCACGGGATGTCGGTGTCGCTGACGGCGCCCGCGGCGTTCCGCTTCACGTACGACGCGTCACCCGATCGGCACCTGCGGGCGGCAGCCCTGCTCGCACCCGACGCGCCGCGCGCCGACGACCCTCGCGACCAGTTGCCCTCGGTGCTGGCAGACCTCATGCGCGCCATCGGCATGCCGAACGGCGTTGCGGCGATCGGCTACTCGGCCTCCGACTTCGACGACCTCGTCGAGGGGACGATGAAACAGCAGCGGCTGCTCGCCACCGCACCCAAGGACGTCACCGAGCAGGACATCCACGACGTCTTCGCGGGGTCGCTGAACCTCTGGTGACCCCGGCCCGCTCTCACCGAGCGGGTCAGCGCGCGATGCTCGTCTCGCTCGTCGCGCTCGTCATCTCGGCGCGGATCGCCGCGGCGAACGTCTCGATGTCGTCCTCCGTGGTGTCGAAGGAGCACATCCAGCGCACCTCGCCGACGCCTTCGTCCCAGAAGTAGAAGTGGAAACGCTCCATCAGCCGCTCGCTGACGTCGTGCGGCAGGATCGCGAAGACGGCGTTCGCCTGCACCGGCCGGGGCACCTGCACGCCGGGGATGTCGCGCACCCGCTCCGCGAGCAGCCGGGCCATCGAGTTGGCATGCGAGGCGTTGCGCAGGTAGAGATCGCCGGACAGCAGCGCCTCGAGCTGGGTGGAGATGAAACGCATCTTCGACGCCAGCTGCATCGACTGCTTGCGCAGGTACTTCATGCCGGTGACGACGTCCGGGTTGAGGACCAGCACGGCCTCGCCGACCATGAGACCGTTCTTCGTGCCGCCGAACGACACGATGTCCACGCCGGTGTCGGTGATCATCTCCTTGAAGGAGACGCCCAGCGACGCGGCGGCGTTGGACAGGCGGGACCCGTCCACGTGCAGCACCCACCCGCGGGAGTGCACGTGCTCGGCGATGGCGGCGATCTCGTCAACGGCGTACGCGGTGCCCAGCTCGGTCGTCTGCGTGATGGAGACGACCTTGGTCTGCGCGTGGTGCTCGTCGTTGAGCCGGATGGCCACGGTGTCGATCAGGGCGGGGGTGAACTTGCCGTCCGGGGTGGACACGGTCATCAGCTTCAGCCCGCCCATCCGCTCGGGCGCCGCGCACTCGTCGACGTGGATGTGCGCAGTGGAGGTGCAGATCACCGACTCCCACCGCTGCGTGACCGACTGCAGCGCAACGACATTCGCACCGGTGCCGTTGAAGACAGGGAACGCCTCGACGCGCGGGCCGAAGTGCTCGCGGAAGACCTCCTGCAAGCGAGCTGTGTAGACGTCGTCGCCGTACGACGTCTGATGGCCGCCGTTCGCGCGGATGATGGCGGCGAGCACCTCGGGATGCACCCCCGAGTAGTTGTCGCTCGCGAATCCGCGCTCGGCGCGGTCGTGCAGGATCGGCAGGCTCACGGTCGGCCACCTTTCATCGAGTGGCATACCAACTGCTCGAGTGGCATACCTGTGCGGGGTGCACCCGAAACATATGTATGCCACTCGGGGCTGGTCAGGGCGGGGGCCTTCAGAGGATCGCGCCGTTGACCTCTGCGGCCGGGGAGTCCCACAGCGAGATCAGCTGCGCCGCGACGTCGTCCACGTCCCGGTAGTTCTTGAACGCCGCGTCGGGACGCGCCTCGCGCATCGCCGGGGTGAGCAGCGCCATCACGCGTACGACGCTCGCGGCGGCCCGCGTGCCGCTGAACGAGTCGGCCACGGCGAGGGTCCACGCCTCGGAGGCGGCCTTCGCGGCGGCGTACGACGCGTTCTTGGCCCGCGGGCGCGCCACTCCGGTGGAGGAGACGATCGCGAGCCGCCCGCGGGGGCTGTCCCGGATCGGGTCGTGCAGCGCCCGGGACGCGTGCTGCAGAGTCTGGATCAACGACGCGTGCAGCACGTCCCAGTCGGTGAGGTCCGACTCGACGATGCCCTTGCCGCCGCGCCACCCGCCGACCAGGTGCAGCAGCCCGTCGACCCGGCCGTACTGCTCGACCAACTCATGGCCCCACGCCAGCGTCGCCTGCTCGTCGGCCAGGTCGACCGTGCTCGGGCTCACCGATCCCTCGGTGGCAGAGGCGAGTTCGACCAGCGCGGTCTCGTCACGGCCGGCCGCCACCACATGGGCACCGGCGCCGGCCGCGCGACGTACGACGGCCGGTCCGAGCGCACCGGTGGCGCCCGTGACCACGATCACGAGCTGGGAGAGATCCGTCATGCGACCCGCACCGCAGGTGCCGGAGCAGCACCGGCAGCGTCATCCGCGGTCGCCGCGGTGATGCCCGCGGTCGAGGCGATGACCGGCGTCATCTTCTTGCGCAGCGCCTCGTAGAAGACGTTGAGCGGGAACTCGTCGGGCTGCACGGCGTCGGTCAGCGGCTTGAGCGGACCGTCGAGCGGCAGCGCCGCGGCGCCCTTCGCCCAGGTCGAGGCCGGGTGCGGCGCGACGTACCGCGCCACGAACTCGTGCGACGCGAGCCAGTGGCCGACCCGCGACCGGTCGATGCCCGCGCGGTAGAGGTGCTCGACCTCGTCGCACAGCTCGATGACCACCTCGGGCACGCGGCGCCAGTCGAAGGACAGCTTGTTGTCGGTCCAGCGAAGCGCGTCGTGCTTGTGCAGGTAGGCGAAGAGCAGCTGCCCGCCGAGCCCGTCGTAGTTGCGCACCCGGTCACCGGTGATCGGGAAGCGGAAGATGCGGTCGAAGACGATTGCGAGCTGCACCGACCGGGCGTACGGCTGACCCGCCGCCTCCAGCTTGACCGCCTGCCGGAAGGTGTTGAGGTCGCAGCGCAGCTCCTCCAGCGCGTACATCCAGAACGGCATCCGCTGCTTGATCATGAACGGGTCGAACGGCAGGTCGCCGTGGCTGTGGGTGCGGTCGTGGATCAGGTCCCACATGGCGAAGGTGCTCTGAGCCAGGTCCTGCGACGCGATGAGCCGCTCGGCGTCCGGCGGCAGTTGCAGCGACAGCAGCGCCGAGGCCTCGCGGACGACGCGGCGGAACCGCGCGCCCTCGCGATCGCAGAAGATGCCGCCCCAGTTGAACTTCGGGATCTCCCGCACCGCGACGGTCTCGGGGAAGAGCACGGCCGAGTTGGTGTCGTAACCCGGAGTGAAGTCGATGAAGTTCATCGCAAGGAACATCGGGTTGTCGTACGACGCCTCGACCCACGCCAGCCAGTCCGGCCACGCCACCCACAGCAGGACGGCCTCGAAGACGCGGTCGGGGTTGCCGTTCTGGGTGTACATGGGGAAGAGCACGAGGTGCTCGACGCCGTCCGCGCGGTGCTGGTCCGGGCGGAACAGCATGAGGGAGTCCAGGAAGTCCGGCACGCCGAAGCCGCCGTCGACCCAGGCGTCCAGGTCGCGCGGCAGCGCCGCGAGGTAGGCGGCGTCGTGCGGGAATCGCGGCGCCAGCGCAGCGATCTCGCGCTTCATCACGTCGACCAGGTCGGCGGCGCGCGTGTGGTCGTGCGCCGCGCCGTCGATGGACCCGTCCTTGGACTGCAGGAGGCGCAGCTCCTGCACCGCGTCCTTCAACCGCAGCCATTCGGCCGAGGTCTCGACGCCCGAGCCCTGGTGCCGCGTCTCGTGGGTGCGCCGACCGGCCGCCCAGGTGACGGCGTTCGTCCAGAACTGCCCGTGGTCGAGCTCGCCGATCGAGTCGTCGCCCATGATGTCGGAGTCGGCGAGTAGGACGACCCGGCCCGCGCCGTACGACGCGGTCACGACCAGCGCCTCCTCCGCCGGGTACGCCGTGGGGCTCGTGCGCGCGAGCACCTGCACGTCGGCGCCGGGCTCGATGTCGATGACGCCACTGCGGTAGAAGCACAGCTCGTCGACGCCGGCGAGCAGGCCCTGGCCCTTGGTGCCGGCCAGGTCGGCGAGCACCCAGGTGGCGTTGCCCAGGTGGCGGTGGCCGCCGTCGGCGGACTCGTGCACCACGGTGCTGCGGACGCTGACGCCGAAGTGCGCGAGCAGGTCGTTGACGTTGTTGCCGTGGACGTCCTGGTCGCAGTCGGCCAGGACGACGAGACCGCCGCCGGCGCGCACGAACTGCAGGATCGCGTCCAGCTCGGACTGCTCGAAGGCCGCGGGCAGGCTGCCGGCGACCCGCTCGGAGCGTCCGTCGGCAGGGTGGGCGATGACGTAGACGTCGGCGGTGTCGAGGCTCGAGGCGCTGACCCGGCCATCGTGCCTCGCGGCGACCTCGAAGCCGCGGGCGCGCAGCGTCGCCGCGGCGCGCTCCAGGCTGGCGTCGTCGGGGTTCGCGGGATTGATCACCGCAGCGAGCCCGCGATCCAGCGCCCAGGCACTGGAATGCTCCTGCTCGACCAGAACCTTCGGAAAGACAGCCACCACGTCTCCTTGCATCACTATTTCCTGTCGAGCGAAGGTTAGGCGAGATTATTTCCTGCCGCAAGACGGGATGTGGGGCGCGCCACACGCCGTTCCGGACGCCAATTACAGTCGGTCGCATGCCTGCCTCACGCCTGCTGCCGGATGCCGCTGGCGACGACCTGATCGAGCTGACCCGTGACCTCTGCCGCAAGGAGCTGGCGCCGCGCGTCGAGGCCGCCGAAAAAAGCGGGGAGCTGCCCCGCGATGTCTTCCGCACCCTGGGCCGCAGCGGGCTGCTCGGCCTGCCCTACCCCGAGGAGCTCGGCGGCGGAGGCCAGCCGTACGAGACCTATCTGCAGGTGGTCGAGGAGATCGCGGCCACCTGGATGAGCGTCGCGGTCGGCGTCTCGGTACACGCACTGACGTGTTTCCCCCTGGTCACGGCGGGCACCGATGAGCAGCAGGCCACGTGGCTCACGGACATGCTGGGCGGCGACCTGCTGGGTGCCTACTGCCTGTCCGAGCGCGACGCCGGCTCGGACATCGCGAGCATGCGGACGCGGGCCAAGCCGGTCTCGGACGGCTCGGCGTACATCATCCGCGGCACCAAGGCCTGGATCTCGCACGCGGGCCATGCCGACTACTACACGAGCTTCGTGCGCACTGCCGACACCGGCAGCCGCGGCCTGTCCTGCTTCCTCGTCCCTGCGGACGCGCCGGGGCTGTCGGCCGGGACGCCCGAGCGCAAGATGGGCCTGGCGAGCGACACCGTCTCGGAGATCCACTACGAGGACGTCCACGTCGACACCGGTCGCCGGATCGGCGCCGACGGTGAGGGCATGCATCTCGCACTGGCGGCGCTCGACTCCGGACGTCTCGGGATCGCGGCTGCCGCAACCGGACTGGCCCAGGCGGCACTCGACGCCGCCGTGAGCTACGCCGCCACGCGCACGCAGTTCGGGCGCACGATCGCCAGCAATCAGGGACTGCAGTTCCTGCTCGCCGACCTGCAGGCGCAGACGTATGCCGCGCGGTCGGCGTATCTGCTGGCCGCACGACTGAAGGACGCCGGCCGGCCGTTCTCGATGGAGGCATCGAGCGCGAAACTCATCGCCACCGACGCAGCCATGCGAGTGACGACGGACGCGATCCAGGTGCTCGGCGGCGCCGGCTACACCAGTGACTTCCCGGTCGAGCGGATGTTCCGTGACGCCAAGGTGACCCAGATCTTCGAGGGCACCAACCAGATCCAGCGCATCGTCATCGCCCGGCACCTGCTCGCGGGCACCACTCCCCCGAAAGGAATGCCCAGTGCAGATCACTGATTCCACCGTCGCCCTCGTCACCGGAGGCGGGTCCGGCCTCGGCGAGGCGACCGCCCGACGGTTGACCGCGGACGGTGCGGCGGTCGTGATCCTCGACCTGGACCGTTCCCCCGGTGCCGAGGTGGCGGCGTCGCTCGGCGAGCGGGCCCGGTTCGTGGCCGCCGACGTGCGCGACGAGGAGCAGGTGCAGGCCGCCATCGACGCCGCGCGCGAGCTCGGCGACCTGCGGATCACCGTCAACTGCGCAGGGATCGGCACGCCGGGCCGCATCGTCGGCAAGCGTGGGGTGCTCCCGCTGGAGGACTACCGCACCGTCGTCGAGATCAACCTCATCGGCACCTTCAACGTGCTACGCCTCGCGGCCGCGGCGATGCTCGACCTCGAGCCGGTCGACGGCGAGCGCGGCGTCATCACGATGACCGCGTCCGTCGCGGCGTACGACGGTCAGATCGGCCAGGCGGCGTACGCGTCGTCCAAGGGCGGCATCGTCGGGCTCACCCTGTCGGCGGCGCGCGACCTGGCCGACAAGTCCATCCGGGTCATGACGGTCGCGCCCGGCACGTTCGAGACGCCGATGCTCGCAGGGCTCCCGCAGGAGGCCATCGAGGTGCTGGAGTCGCAGATCCCGCACCCGTCGCGCCTCGGCAAGCCCGCCGAGTACGCCGCACTGGTCGCCCACATCGTCGACAACCCGATGCTCAACGGCGAGGTCGTCCGACTCGACGGCGCGCTGCGGATGCCCCCGCGCTGAGCCTCAGCCCGGGCTGATCCCCCACGACCCGGTCCAGGTCTGACCCGGCTCGAGGGTGAGCAGCCCTTCGCCGTTGTTGAAGGCGTCCGCCGGGCAGGTCATCGGTTCCAGCGCGACGCCGGTCCGACGCACCCGTCCCGGCGGGAGCGTGTCACCGGTGAAGGCCTGCGCGTACGGGAAGCGGGTCGCGTCCGCCCACAGGGTCGTCCGGGTCCCGCCGTGGTCGAGGGAGATCGTCCACCGTCCGTTGTTCGAGGTCAGGTCGGCGTAGCAGTGGTCGAGCTGTGTGGTGCCGATGGCGCGCCCGGCGCGGAAGTCGTACGGCGTCCCCTCGACCGCCGCCGACCCGATCGGGAGCAGCCGCTCGTCCACGGTGATGGTGCGCGATCCCGGCAGGGTCAGCGTCAACTCGTCGACGGTGTCCTCCCCCGCGGTCAGGTAGGGGTGGACGCCGTACCCGAACGGGGCCGGGGTGTCGCTGAGGTTGGTCGCCGCCGGCGTCACCATTAGACCGAGGGCGCTCAGCGTGTAGGCCACCTGCAGGCGCAGCGTCCAGTCCCAGCCGGGCTGCGGTCGTAGCAGGTGCTCGACCACGATGGCATCCGAGTCATGTTGCACGACAGACCAGTCGGCCCACCGGACCAGGCCGTGCGAAGCGTTGGAGCGGGCGGGTTCGGTGAGCGCCAGCTGTTGGTCCTTGCCCGCGAAGGTGTACTTCCCGTCGCGGATCCGGTTCGGCCACGGCATCAGCAGATGTCCGCGACCGGCGTCGGACTTCGCGTCCTCCGGATAGCCGAAGAGCAGATCGCGGCCGTCGGCGCGGTAGGTGCGCAGCCCGCCACCGACCTGCACGATCACCACCTCGTGGTCATCGTGCCGGATCGTCCACTGGTCCCCGCTGGGAAGCGCCGTTGCCATGGGCCAATCTCAGCACGGTTCGTCATTTGGACATGCACATCGGGGCACATCTGCCCCGCCATGCATGTCCAAAACGTCAGCGGGCGAGGATCTCGACCGCTTCCTCGCGCATCTGGACCTTGCGGATCTTGCCGGTCACGGTCATCGGGAACTCTCCGGTCACGTGCAGGTAGCGCGGGATCTTGTAGTGCGCCAGCTTGCCCCGGCAGAAGTCCTGCAGCGCGTCGATCTGCAGCTCGGGTCGCCCCGGACGCATGATGATCCACGCCATCAGCTCCTCGCCGTACCGCTCGTCGGGCACCCCGACGACCTGCACGTCGGCGATGTCGGGATGGGTGTAGAGGAACTCCTCGATCTCCCGCGGGTAGATGTTCTCCCCGCCGCGGATGACCAGGTCCTTGATGCGGCCGACGATCGCGACGTAGCCGTCGTCATCCATGGTGGCGAGGTCGCCGGTGTGCATCCAGCGCGCCTCGTCGATGGATTCGGCGGTCTTGTCGTCCTGCTCCCAGTAGCCGCGCATCACGCTGTAGCCGCGCGTGCACAGCTCGCCGGTCTCCCCGCGTCCCACCCGCTGACCGGTCGCCGGGTCGATGATGTGCACCTCCAGGTGCGGCATCACCCGGCCCACGGTCTCCGTCCGCCGGGCCAGGTTGTCGTCCATCCGGGTCATCAGGGACACCGGCGACGTCTCGGTCATGCCGTAGGAGATCGCGACCGCCTCCATGTGCATGTCGGCGATGACCCGCTTCATCACCTCCACCGGGCACGGGGAACCCGCCATGATCCCCGTCCGCAGACTCGACAGGTCGTACGACGCGAAGTCCTCCAGCCCCAGCTCGGCCAGGAACATCGTCGGCACGCCATAGAGCGACGTACACCGTTCCTGTTGCACAGCTTTCAGCGTCGCGGCCGGCTCGAACGACGCCGCCGGGATGACGAGGCAGGCGCCGTGCGAGGTCGCTGCCAGGTTGCCCATGACCATCCCGAAGCAGTGGTAGAACGGCACCGGCACCGCGATCCGGTCCTCGTGGGAGTAGGCGATCATCTCCCCGACGAAGAAGCCGTTGTTGAGGATGTTGTGGTGGGTGAGGGTCGCGCCCTTGGGGAAACCGGTCGTGCCCGACGTGTACTGGATGTTGATCGGCTGATCGGGGTCGAGGTCGGCGGCTCGGCTCGCCAGGTCCTCGTCGCTCATCTCGCCCGCCCGCGCCAGCAGCTGCGACCAACTGTCCTCGCCGAGGTAGACCACGTCCTGCAGCTGCGGGCAGTCGCCGCGCACCTCCTCCACCATGGCGCGGTAGTCCGACGACTTGTGCGCCGTCGCGCTGACGAGGGTGCGCATGCCCGACTGGCGCAGCACGAACGCGAGCTCGTGCGAGCGGTACGCCGGGTTGACGCAGACGAGGATCGCGCCGATCGTCGCGGTGGCGTACTGCACCAGCACCCACTCCGGGACGTTCGGCGCCCAGATGCCCACCCGGTCGCCGCGCTGCACCCCGCTCGCGAGCAACGCTCGGGACAGCCGGTCGACGTCCTGCACCAACTCGTCGTAGGTCCACCGCCGTCCGCTGGGGACGTCCACCAGCACCTCGCGCTCACCGTGGGCATCCGCCGTACGACGCAGGTTCGCGCCGATGGTGTCGCCGAGCAGGGGGACGTCGGAGGTGCCGGACGCGTAGGACGGCAGAGGGACGGTGACCACGGGGAGCCTCCTGGAACGCGGGCGATGCGGTGAGAAGACCCTAGACCGGCGGGCGGGGGTTCGCGGCGTCGTTCGCCCGCGCCATACGCTCGGGTGATGACCGCCCGCAGCTTCGCCGACGACGTGCGGTCGCGCACCGATGCCCAGCTGCGTCGTCTGGTGCTGCGTCGCCCCGACCTGGCCCGGCCCGCCCCGGCGGATCTGACCGGCCTCGCCGCGCGCGCGGCGACCCGGCCGAGCGTGCAGCGCGCGATCGAGGCCCTCGAGGCCGACACGCTACGGGTGCTGGAAGCGGTCCTGGTCGCCGACGACAAGAGCGCGGCCGGACTCCTCGGCGTCGCCCAGAAGACCGTCGCCCCGCAGCTGCGCTCGCTGCAGGAGCTCGGCCTGCTCTGGCGCTCGTCCACCGGTCTCACCCCGGCCCGTGCAGTCGCCGAGGTGCTTCCCGAGCCGGCCCACCTCGGACCGACGGCCCGCGAGCTCGGTGTGCGGCCGCCGGCCGACATCGCCGCCGCGATCGAGCAGTGCTCGGACGCGACCCGAGGCGCGCTGGATCGCCTGCGGTGGGCCGGTCCGCGGGTGACCTTCTCCAGCAACGGCGCCCGCGCGGTGCGGGACGAGCTGCTCGAGGCGTCGCTCGCAGCGTCCGTGGCCGAGGACACCGCCGTGCTGCCCCGCGAGGTGGGCCTCGCCTTGCGCGATGGGCGGCTCTACGAAGACGCGCTCTCACACCCGGAGCCCGCCTCGGCGGCGCTCGACCCGGCCGCGGTCGATGCCGTCGGCGGCAGCGCCGCCTACGACCTGCTCGTCCGGGTCGAGGAGCTGGCGGACCTGTGGAGCAGCGAACGGCCACGGGTGCTGCGCTCGGGCGGCCTGGGCGTGAAGGACCACCGTGCGGCCGCGACCGCGCTGGAGGTCTCACCCGAGATCGCAGCGTTCGTCATCGAGATCGCCGCGGCCAGTGGTCTGGTCGGCCGGACCGTCGACGCCGTGCCCGTCTTCCTTCCCACGGCCGAGTACGACGAGTGGCTGGACGCCGAGCCCGCCCATCGGTGGAGGCTGCTCGCGAAGACGTGGTGGACGACGTTGCGCGCGCCGAGCCTGTGCACCGACGCCGACCAGCCGGGCGATCCGCTGAACGTGCTCGCGCCCGAGGCGACCTGGCCGCTGCTGCGGACCCGCCGGCACGAGGTGCTCGGCGTCCTTGCCGCACTGAAGCCGGGCCGGCCCGCGACGCTCGAGGAGGTGGGCGAGTTGCTGCGCTGGCACCTGCCGATGCGGCTCCCGCGCAGCGCCCCGACCCGCGCCGCGATCGTGCTGCGGGAAGCCGAGTGGCTCGGCCTGGCAGCGACGGGTGCCGTGACGAGTGCGGGTCGCGCGCTCGTCGGCGGCACCGAACCGGCGCCAGCGCTGCCGACGCCGATCGACGAACTCCTGGTGCAGGCCGACCTGACCGCAGTGGCGCCCGGCGCGTTGAGCGACGACCTGCGCCGCTTCATGCACCGCGCAGCGGAGGTCGAATCACGAGGTGCTGCAACGGTCTACCGCTTCACGCCCACCTCCATCCGCACGGTGCTCGACGGGGGCGCCGACGCCGACGACGTCCTGGAACGCCTGCGCAGCGCCAGTCGCACCCCGCTGCCCCAACCGCTGGAGTATCTGGTCGGAGACGTCGCCCGCCGGCACGGACAGACCCGGATCGGAGCCGCCGGGTGCTATCTGCGCAGCGACGACGAGGCATCGCTGCAGGCGATCCTCGGCGACCGCTCGCTCGCCCCGCTGCAACTGCGCCGCATCGCGCCGACCGTGCTGATCTCCCCCGCGCCTGCGACGACCGTGCTGGAGATGCTGCGGGACCATCGGCACACGCCGGTCGCGGAGAGCGCGACCGGCACGGTCGTCGGCACCGGCCCGGGCAAGGACCGCGCTCCGACGCCACGCGCGCCGCAGGCCGTGCAGGTCTCCCTGGTCGACGAACCCCTGGCGGAGCGACTGGTCGCCGCCATGCGTGCCGGCGAGCGCGACCGCCCGGAGCCTGCCGCAGGTCCGCGCATCCCGTCGACCGAGCCGAGCGTGACCCGGTCGCTGCTGCAGGAGGCCGTCGGCAGCAGCGCGCGGGTGTGGATCGGGTATGCCGAGCCGTCCGGTGAGCTGCGTCGCGGTCTCTTCCGGCCGCGCCGGATCGAGGGCGGCCGGGTGTCCGGCCTGATCAGCCCGAACGAGCAGGATCCGGAGCATCCGCGGACGTTCTCGATCCACCGCATCACCGGCATCGTCGAGGTCGCCTGAGCGATCCGTCCCAGTCGAGGGGTGCAGGAACGCACGAGGGGTGGGGATATGTCCCCACCCCTCGGCGCGTTCCCTGCACCTCGATGATCAGAAGATGCGGACCCGCCGGTCCTCCGGCAGCCACATGCCGTCGTCCTCGGAGACGCCGAACGCCTCGTGGAACTCGACCAGGTTGCGGGCGATGTTGGCCCGGCAGTTCGCGGGGGCGTGCGGGTCGATCGCGAGCAGTCGCACGGCCTCCTCACCGCGAGCCTTGCCACACCAGATCTGCGCCCAGCCGACGAAGAACCGCTGGTCGCCCGTCAGCCCGTCGAGCTCGGGTGACGGTGCCTTCTCGGTGGCGATCCGGTGGGCCTTGAAGCCGATGGTCAGGCCGCCGAGGTCGCCGATGTTCTCCCCGACGGTCAGGCCGCCGTTGACCTTCGATCCGGGCGCGTCCGCGGGCTCCTGGTCGTCGAACTGCTCGATGAGGGCCTTCGCGAGGGCGTCGAACCGGGAGCGGTCCTCTTCGGTCCACCAGTCCTCCAGCCGACCGTCCCCGTCGTACCGCGAGCCCTGGTCGTCGAAGCCGTGCCCGATCTCGTGGCCGATGACCGCGCCGATGCCGCCGTAGTTGACCGCGTCGTCGGCATCCACGTCGAAGAACGGCGGCTGCAGGATCGCGGCGGGAAAGACGATCTCGTTCATCGTCGGGTGGTAGTACGCGTTGACCGTCTGCGGGGTCATCAGCCACTCGTCGCGGTCGATCGGTCCGCCGAGCTTGGCCAGCTCACGATCGGACTCGAACTGTGCCGACCGCACCACGTTGCCGAGCAGGTCGTCCGCGTCGATCTCCAAAGCGCTGTAGTCGCGCCACTTGTCGGGGTAACCGATCTTCGGGGTGAAGTTCGCGAGCTTCTCCAGGGCCTTGGCCCGGGTCTGCTCACCCATCCAGGGCAACGTCTGGAAATCGCGCCGGTAGGCCTCGATGAGGTTGTCGACCAGCTGCACCATCCGCTCCTTGGCGTGCGGCGGGAAGTGCTTCTCGACGTAGAGCTGCCCGGCGACCTCGCCGAGCGCGCCCTCCACCAGGGCGACCCCACGCTTCCACCGCTCACGCAGCTCCGGCACCCCGGACAGCGCCTTGCCGTAGAAGGCGAAGTTCTCATCGACCAGAGGCGAGCTGAGGTACGGCGCGCGCGCACTGATCGTGTGCCACAGCAGCCAGGACTTCCAGTCCTCCAGCGACAGCTCACGCAGGGTGTCCGAGAGGCCGCTGAAGAACGACGGCTCCCCCAGGACGATCTGGGCGAACGCGCGTTCGGGGGCTTGCAGGCCCGACGTCCATGCGTCCCAGTCGAATTCGGGCGCCAGCTCGCGCAGGCCTGCCGCGTCGAACTTGTTGTAGGTCTTGACCGCGTCGCGGGTGGCGACGACGTCCCAGTGGTGGGAGGCGAGGCGGGTCTCCAGCTCCAGCACGGCCTGCGCGCGCCGCTCACCTTCGTCGATGCCGGCGTGCCCGAACATCGCCGCGATGTGCGCGACGTAGGTGCCTCGGATCTCGGCGTACTTCTCCTCGCGGTAGTAGGACTCGTCGGGCAGCCCGAGGCCCGCCTGCTCGAGGTAGACCACGTAGCTGTCGGGGTCCTTGGCGTCCGCGCTGACGTACGCCGCCACGGCGTTCGGGATGCCCGCGCGGGCCAGCACACCGAGTCGGGTGCACAGCTGCTCCACCGTCGCGACGGCGGTGATCCCGTCGAGCGTCGGCACGAGCGGGGCCACTCCGAGGGAGTCGATGTGCTCCACGTCCATGAAGGAGGTGTAGAGGTCGCCGACCTTGCGACCGGGGGTGCCGGGCGCGTCCTGCGAGGCTGCCGCCTGCTGCACGATCTCGCGCATGCTCTCCTCGGACGCCTCGCGCAGCCGGTCGAACGAGCCGTAGCGCGCCCGGTCGCCTGGAATCTGGGTCTCACGCACCCAGACGCTGTTGACGTACCCGAAAAGGTCGTCCTGCGCCCGGATGTCCGGATCGAAGGTTGCGGTGATGCCCGATGTCTGCCCCACGAAGAATCCTGTCCGCTGCGTCGACTGCGGGTGCCTCACGCGAGCGCGACGGGCGCGGTGCTGCTCCCCCGTGGCGCGCGAGGACCCGACGTTGGTCTGGTCTCCTGCATCCTGTCACTGACCACTGTCACCAAGGGCGCGCACGACCCTCGACGGGGACGGGCGGCCGAGCTGCCCGGCCATCCAGACGCTCGTGGCGACCAGCTCGGTCAGGTCCACTCCGGTCTCGATCCCGAGCCCGCGGCAGGCCCACACCAGGTCCTCGGTGGCGAGGTTGCCGGTCGCGCTCTTGGCGTACGGGCACCCACCGAGACCGCCGGCGGAGGCGTCGACCGTGCGCACCCCCTTCGCGAGCGCGGCCAGGGTGTTGGCCAGGGCCTGGCCGTAGGTGTCGTGGAAGTGCACGCCGAGTGTCGCCGGCGCGATCCCCTTCTCCCCCAACGCATCCAGCAGCCGTACGACGTGACCGGGCGTGCCGGTGCCGATGGTGTCGCCCAGGCAGAGTTGATCGGCGCCGAGCGCCAGCATCGCCTCGCAGACCGTCACCACCTGATCGATCGGGACCGCGCCCTCCCAGGGGTCGCCGAAGCACATCGAGACGTACGCGCGCACCCACAGCCCTGCGGCCTTCGCGCGTTCGACGACGGGAGCGAACATCCGCAGGGACTCCTCGACGCTGCGGTTGAGGTTCTTCTGCGCGAAGGTCTCGGTCGCCGACCCGAAGACGGCCACCGCTCCCACGCCTGCTGCGAGCGCCGCGTCCAGGCCCCGCTCGTTCGGCACGAGCACCGGCCGGTCGGCACCGCGGCCGAGGTCGCCCAGCTGCTCCAGCAGTTGCGGCGCGTCGCCCATCTGCGGCACCCACGCGGCCGGCACGAAGGACGTCGTCTCGATGGTCTGCAGGCCGGTCGCGATCAGGCGTCGTACGAACTGCGCCTTCACGTCCGTGGGGAGGATCGTCTTCTCGTTCTGCAGTCCGTCGCGCGGACCGACCTCGTAGATCGTGATCCGGTCCGGCATGACGGAGGACGGCTCGACCTGGGGAAGGCTCATCCCGTCATGTTGCCATCACGCCGCACGTCAGCCGCGAGCGACGGCGACGAAGACGTTCACGAGAGATCCGGAGTCGTCGGCGGGCAGGCCCGCGACCCATCGTTCGAGGTGCGCGGTCAGTTCGCGGGTCTGGACGGGCGTCAGACGCACCGCGCGCAGGAACGCGAAGGACTGCGGATCCGCATCCAGTCCGGCCCGGACCGCGCCGAGCATGCCGGTCGTCGCGTCACGGTCGTGGAAGTGCAGTGATCGACCGGCGCGCGCGTAGAGCGTCCCGGTGCCGCCACGGCCGGTCCGTGTGCCGACACGCCTCACGAGGCCGGCGTCCACCAACACCTTGACGTGGTGGGCGACGTTGCCCTTGTTCATCGCCAGCTCGCGCGAAAGGGCGCTGACCGTCATGGGTTCGATGCCGAGGGCCAGGGTGATGCGGTGCCGTGACGGGTGCCGCATCGCCTCGTGCTGTTCAGGCGTCGACACGTTCAAAGCATCCGGTACGTCAGTGCTCACCCCCGAAGCGTCAACTGGACTGGCGTGAGCGTCAAGAGCCTTCGATCCTGTGCCGATGACGATCTTCGATGAGATGGCAGACCTGGTCGAGCACCACTACGTTCTCGAGGCCGATGCGGCCCGATACGCAGGACTCCTGCGTCAGCACTCGGCCGAGCTCGCGGCGCTCGTACCGGACCGCGATGCCGTCAACGCCCGCATCCACCAGTTGATCCCCGACCGGCACCTCAGTCTGCGGGCCGCGACCGTGCAGGCACCGGCACCGCGCCCTCCGGCCGCGGGGATCGCCGGGGTGCAGCGTTGCCTCGATGGCATCGCCGTCGTCACGATCAGCCCGTACCTGGACGACGCGGATCGCGCCGAGACCTGCATCGACGCGATGTGCGCGTTGGTCGCCGGCGCGGAGCGGCTCGTCATCGACCTGCGGGCCTGCGGTGGAGGTGACACCGACACGATCGCGATGATCCACGGCTGGCTGCTGGGCGCGGAGCCGGTCCTACTGGGCTGGTTCGAGCATCGCCACCAGCCGACCGTCGACTACCTCAGCAGGCCGCGGACCTCCGCGTACGACGGCCCGGTGGACATCCTGACCTCCCACCGCACGTTCTCCGGTGGCGAGGACCTGGCCTACGTCCTGCAGGCGAACGGGCGTGCCCGCGTGATCGGCGAGCGGACAGGGGCGGTGCGCACCCGGTCGAACGCTTCACGCTGGCCGAGGGGCTCATCTGTCAGATCCCTGTGGCGCGCTCCGTCATCGCCCGCACCGGCGGGAACTGGGAAGGCGCCGGAGTCACCCCCGACCTCCCCTGCCCGGCCGACGAGGCACTGCAGGTCGCCGGGGCCGCAGGGTGATGGTCGAAGGGGTGGCGCCTGTCTGACAGAGTCGGCGGCATCATGGGGAACCCACTGGTCGTCTTCGTACCCGGCCTCGGCCTGGACGAGCAGGAGTGGGAGCGGGTACGCGCCCGTCTCGATCGGGACAGCGTCGTGGTGGTGCTACCGACGATGGGGCAGCCGGCTCGCCGCGGTCTCGACCTGCGGGTGGAGGCCCAGGCGGCGCTGCTCGCGCGGCGCCTGCCCCGGAACGCTCCGCTGATCCTGGTCGCGCACTCCGCGAGTTGCCCGATCGCTGCCGACCTCGCCTCCCGTTCAGGCGATGTGGTCGGCCTGGTCCTCGTAGGACCGGTGACCGATCCCGCTGCCGCGTCGTGGCCCCGGTTGTTGGTGCAGTGGGCTCGTACGGCGGTCCGGGAGCCGTGGTGGCAGCTGCCCGCACTGTTCCGACAGTGGGCGCGCACGGGGCCGGGGAGCATGATCCGCGGCATGAACGCCGTACGCCCCTTCCGCACCGATCACGCCCTCCGCTCGGTGCAGGCACCGGTGGCGATCGTGCGGGGAGAGCGGGACCAGATCGCGGCGAAGGAGTGGTCGGCCACGGTGCAGAGCGCGTCGGGCGGCCACCTGAGCACTGTTCGAGGCGCCGCGCACATGGTGCCCACGACCCATCCCGACGCCGTGGTCGACGCCGCCCACCACGTTCTCGCCGCCGTCACAGCCGCCGAGCGCCTCCGAGACGACGAACCCCAGCTGCCCATCTGACGTCACCGGCCCAGGCGTAACGCCGGTCGCCGCATGACATCGTCGAATCGTGCTGTTGCTGGTGACCGGATCGAGTTGCTCGGGCCAGACCACGGCCGCGCGGCTCTGTGCCGACCTGCCGCAACTGGCCGTGCACGACAGCGACGAACACGGCGTACCGAGCGACGCGGACACCGCCTGGCGCCAGCGCGACCTGCGTCGCTGGGTGCAGGAGGCGATCCGGCTCGAGCAAACGGGCACCGACCTGCTGCTCACGGGTCAGTCCCCCATCGGCGAACTCCTGGCTGTGCCCGAGGCCGACCGACTGCCCACCGCGGTGCTCCTGATGGACGTCGAGGACCCCACCCGATGGCGCCGCCTGGAGGAGCGCGATCCGGGGAAGTGGTCCAGGGAGGAGAAGCGCGCCTTCGTCGGGTGGGCGCGGTGGCATCGTGCCCACGCCGTCGACGCGGCGTTCCACCCCGAGGTCCTCACCGAGGGCGCCGCAGCCGGGATGCGCTGGGACCGGTGGCTGCCGGGTGCCGGGACGGGTCCCTCGTGGATGGTCGAGGTGATCAACACCACGGAACAGGACGTCACGACCACCGCAGCCGCACTGCGGGACTGGGTCTCGCTCCAGCGCTCCCAGAACGGTTGACCTCGGCGCCACCGGCTCGCATCCCGTTGCGGCCCTGCCTTCGTGCGATGCTTGCCGCTCACGCCAGCACCGGGAGATCACGATGAGCAACCAGCCGCCCTACGACGGCTCGCAGGAACCCATCCACGAGCAGCCGACCCAGGGCGTGCCGCACGTGGAGGAGCAGGGGCAGGGAGACGACTCGGGGAGCACCCAGAGCGGCAACGGCTGGTCAGCGCCGCCCTCCGCCGCCCCGTACGGCGAATCGTCCGGATCGTCCTACGGACAGTCCACGCCGCAGTACGGCAGCGCGCCCCAGTACGGGCAGGCCCCGCCCCCTCAGTACGGCGAGTCGACGCCGCAGTACGGCAGCGCGCCCCAGTACGGCCAATCGGCGCCGCAGTACGGCAGCGCTCCGCAGTACGGCCAGTCGGCGCCCTACGGCCAGACGGAGAAGGACCCGTACGGCGCGCCGCAGGGCGGGTACGACGCGTACGGCCAGGGTGGTTACGGACAGCAGGGCTACTACTCCCCACCCGCCACCCAGGGCAACGGCAGCAACACCTCGGCGATCGTGTTGACGGTCGTGTCGGGGCTGTCGATCTTCCTGTGCTGCGGGGCCGGCGTTCCCTCGCTGATCCTGGGCATCATCGCGCTCACCAAGCAATCCAACGACCCGGGCGGCGCGGCTCGGCTCGCGAAGATCGGGTGGATCGTCTTCGGCGTCCTCGTCGCGCTCGCGGTCATCGCTTTAGTCGTGCTCTTCGCCGTGGGTGAGTTCGGGAGCCACTCCAGCAGTTACAACGACGACTACGGGAACTCTCCCAGCTACAGCTCGACGTTCTGACCTCGCAGACAGTTCCCATCGGGCGGCGCCGGAAGATCGGCGCCGCCCGATGCGTTGTACGGGCGAACCCCGAGGCGAAAGAGCAGGTATGACCGACGGACCCCTGATCGTGCAGAGCGACAAGACGGTGCTGCTGGAGATCGACCACCCCGACGCGACCGCGGCGCGCCGCGCGATCGCCCCCTTCGCCGAGCTCGAACGCGCACCCGAGCACATCCACACCTACCGGGTCACCCCGCTCGGGCTGTGGAACGCGCGTGCGGCCGGGCACGATGCCGAGCAGGTCGTCGACGCCCTGGTCCGCTTCAGCCGCTACCCCGTGCCCAACGCCCTGCTGATCGACATCGCCGAGACGATGGACCGGTACGGCCGCCTCGTGCTGGAGAAGCGCGAGCACGACCAGCTGGTGCTGACCTCCACCGACAAACCGGTGCTCGAGGAAGTGCTGCGGCACAAGAAGATCGCGCCCATGGTCGGCGCGCGGCTCGACGACCTCACCGTGGCGGTGCATCCCAGCGAGCGCGGCGCGATCAAGCAGCAGCTCATCAAGGTGGGCTGGCCCGCCGAGGACCGCGCCGGGTACGTCGACGGTGAGGCCCACGAGATCTCCCTCGACACCACCGAGTGGTCGCTGCGGCCCTATCAGGAGCAGGCCGTCGACGGGTTCTGGCACGGCGGGTCCGGCGTCGTCGTGCTTCCCTGCGGCGCCGGCAAGACGCTGGTGGGCGCGGGCGCGATGGCACGCGCCAAGGCCACCACGTTGATCCTGGTGACCAACACGGTCTCGGCCCGGCAGTGGCGCGAGGAACTGCTGAAGCGCACCTCACTGACCGAGGACGAGATCGGCGAGTACAGCGGCGCACGCAAGGAGATCCGCCCCGTCACCATCGCGACGTACCAGGTGCTCACGCACAAGCGGAAGGGCGTCTTCCCGCACCTGGAACTGCTCGACGCCCGCGACTGGGGCCTCGTCCTCTACGACGAGGTACACCTGCTGCCGGCCCCGATCTTCCGGATGACCGCCGACCTGCAGGCCCGGCGTCGCCTCGGTCTGACCGCGACCCTCGTACGCGAGGACGGCCGTGAGTCCGACGTGTTCAGCCTCATCGGGCCGAAGCGCTTCGACGCGCCGTGGAAGGACATCGAGAACCAGGGCTACATCGCCCCCGCCGACTGCGTCGAGGTGCGGGTCACGCTGCCCGAGCACGATCGGCTGGTCTACGCCACGACCGAGCCCGAGGACCGCTACCGGTTCGCGTCCTGCTCGGAGGTCAAGAACCCGGTCGTGGAGCAGCTGGTCGCCCGGCACGCCGGCGCGCCCACCCTGGTGATCGGCCAGTACCTCGACCAGCTCGACACTCTCGCCGGCCGGTTGAACGCCGACATCATCACCGGCGAGACGACGGTCGCCGTACGCCAGAAGCTCTTCCAGCAGTTCCGCGACGGCGAGATCACCCTGCTCGTCGTGAGCAAGGTGGCGAACTTCTCCATCGACCTGCCCGAGGCGAGCGTCGCGATCCAGGTGTCCGGCACCTTCGGGTCACGCCAGGAGGAGGCGCAACGCCTCGGGCGCGTGCTGCGCCCCAAGCGCGACCACGGCACCGCGCACTTCTATACGGTCGTCGCCCGTGACACCGTCGACGCGGAGTTCGCGGCGCACCGCCAGCGGTTCCTCGCCGAGCAGGGCTACGCCTACCGGATCGTCGACGCCGAGGATCTTGGGGACACTGCTCCGTCCGGTGCGCGCTGACCGGGCGCCGCTAGGCTGGCATCCGTGAGCCAGGACGTGGGCCGGGAGCCCGGGCAGGATGCGCAGATCGAGCCGCTGCAGGTCGACACCCCGCACATCATCATCGTCGGTCTCGTGCTGTGGGCGATCGCGCTCGTAGCCACGCTCGCCGTGCCTGCTCTGCACAGCGACGACCGTCACTGGTGGCCGTGGGCAGCGTTGTCCGGCCTCCTCCTCGGCGCGCTGGGGCTTGCCTACGTACGACGCGGGCGCGGCAATGCGAGCGCGGCATGATCCGGCGAAACTCCTTCTCCCGAGAGGCTGCCCATGGTTTCCGAGACGTCCACTGACAACGTGGCCGACCGCACGGCAACCGTCGTGCTCTTCGGCGCCACCGGCGATCTGGCCAAGCGCAAACTCCTCCCGGGCCTGCTGCACCTCTTCCACTCCCGGCTGCTCGGCGACATCCGGCTCGTCGCCACGTCGCTGGAGGAGATGACCCGCGAGGAGTTCATCGACCTCGCGTCGCGCTCCATCGACGAGTTCTCGGTGCACAACCGCGACGACAAGGTCTGGCAGGCCTTCGCCAAGCGCGTCTACTACGTGCCCGGGTCGGCGGGTCCTCAAGGACTGGCCAAGACCGTGGCCGAAGCGGAGGCCGAGGTCACCGGCACCCTCCCGCCGCAGCGCCTGCACTACCTGAGCGTGCCGCCGAAGGCTGCGCTGGCGGTGACCCGCACGCTCGCCGAGGCGGGGTTGGCCGAGGGCAGCCGGATCGTCATGGAGAAGCCGTTCGGCACCGACCTCGCGAGCGCCGTGGCGCTCAACGCCGCGGTCCACGAGTTCTTCGACGAGGACCAGGTCTTCCGCATCGACCACTTCCTCGGCAAGGAGGCGGCGCTCAACATCCTGGCGTTCCGCTTCGCGAATGGACTCTTCGAGCCGATCTGGCACCGCAACAACATCGAGCACATCCAGATCGACGTGCCGGAGACCCTCGGCCTGGAACAGCGGGCGTCCTTCTACGAGGGCACCGGCGCCTACCGGGACATGGTCGTGACCCACCTCTTCCAGGTGCTGGCGTTCACTGCCATGGAGCCACCGACCGCGCTACTGCCCCAGGCGATCACCGAGGAGAAGAACAAGGTCTTCCGGTCGATGCAGCCGATCAACCCCAACGACGTCGTACGCGGTCAGTACCAGGGCTACCGCGACGAGAAGGGCGTCGCTCCGGAGTCGGAGACCGAGACGTTCATCGCCCTGAAGGCCTACATCGACAACTGGCGGTGGGCCGGCGTCCCGTTCTATCTGCGCACCGGCAAGAAGCTGTCCGAGGGCCAGCGGATCATCTCGGTCGCGTTCAAGGAACCGCCGAAGTCGATGTTCCCGTCCGGTTCCGGTGTCGGACAGAACGGCCCGGACCACCTGACCTTCGACCTCGCGGACAAGGCCAAGCTCTCGCTGTCGTTCTACGGCAAGCGGCCCGGACCCGGCTTCCGCCTCGACAAGCTCTCGATGCAGTTCGCCTACCAGGACACCAGCTGGGCCGGGTCGGTGCTGGAGGCCTACGAGCGGCTCATCTACGACGCGATCCGAGGTGACCACACGCTGTTCACCTCGGCCGAGGGCATCGAGCGGCTGTGGGAGATCTCCGAACCCCTGCTCGACAACCCGCCGCCGGTGCGGCCCTACGCGCTCGGCTCATGGGGTCCGAATCAGATCCACCAGCTCATCGCCCCGCGAGCCTGGCGGCTTCCCTTCGAGCGCAAATGGCGTGCGCCCGCACGCGATTGAGCTGCGCACACGAGGAACGGCCGGTCGGGGACCCCCGACCGGCCGTTCTCATCCGCCGGTCAGTGGCGGACGCGCCACGCGTGCGTGTGCGCCTGGTGGGCGTCCTGCGCCAAGGGGTAGTCGTAGCCCAATGCGTCGAGCATCGGCTGCGGTTGCGGCGCCTCGCTGGTCGGGAGCGGCTTGTCGCTCAGCAGTCCGGCGGTGGCGGTCGTCGCGGCGTAGTCGACGTAGTAGCTGATGGTGCCGTTGTCGACCTCGCACGCGGTGTCCGCGGCGACGGTACGGGCGTGCGGGTTCACCTTGACCAGGTTGACGAAGTAGTTCAGGTATTTGTCGCAGGTCGCCACGTCGGTGGACGACGCGCGCTTGCTGACGGAATGCTCGTAGGACCAGACGTTCTCGGAATCGACCGTCTTCACGCCGTTTTGCAGGTCGGACAGCCGGTTGGAGGTGTCGACGTAGATGTCGGTGGAGGCGACCGGGTTGCCCGTCTTCGACGTGTACGCCGTGAGATAGGTCCACTGCGCGCCGCGTACGGGATAGCAGTTGAAGCGCAGCTCCGGGCCCTGGAAATCCGAGTCCTGGGTGCCCGGCAGGAGGGTCGCGGTCGCGGAAGCCTTGGTGACCTGGCCGACCTCCCACTTGGCGTGCGACTCGCAGTCGCTGCGCGACCAGAAGTGCGCCTGGCGGCTGGTGCCGTGCAGGAAGATCGAGCCCGCAGGGTGGGCGGCAGCGTGGGCGGGTGCGGCCGCCAGGGTGATGCCGGTACCGGCGAGCGCGGTCGCACCTGCGACCGCCGCGAGCGTCTTCAGCATGAGGTGATCCTTATCGGGAGACGGCGTGAGCGACCGCTCACGATCGGATCATAGGAGTCGCGCACGGCTCGGTGCCCGCGTTGACACGGTTGTTCATCTGCTTCTCGCCGGACGTTCGCGGCGTGCGGCGGGTGCCCGGAGGTCATATGCCTGGTGGCCGGGAGAACACCCCCGGCCACCCCACGCGTGCGGTCCCCTCTTTGCTGAGGGTGTGAGCGCGGGCCCTCACCAGCTGTTGAGGCCGGCGACTGCCGGCACGCCAATCGTCGGGTTCAGCGGTGTGTAGGACCCATCCATCTCAGACCTAACTTTCGCTGATTTTTAGACCTAGGACCCGGCCTAGCACCCCCGTCGCGGACCCCGTCATCGGTCGCGGTCAGTCGGCGATCCACCGTCGGCTCGTGATGTCCGCTCTGGGTGTGGACAACCCCGAAAAATGTCACCTCGGCGCAGGGGGATGTGGATAACTCAAGCTCGGATCGCGAACATTGGCAGTGCTTTTCGCGGTTCGACCTCTTGCCTGATATATCGAACACGCGTATGATTCAGGGTGTAGAAACGGGGCAGGAACCAGCAGTCGCAGGAGGGGCCATGGCGCAGTCGACAACTGAGCACTGGCGCCCTGCTGCGCCGGGTACCGGTAACCGGTTGATGGCTCTGCTGGGCGAGTTCGCTGCCGGGCTGGAGGAGTGGCCGGATGCTCTGTGGCAACTGGACGAAGCGGCCCTGGGTGAGGTGGTCGGAAGCATGCTGCGGATCACGGCTCGTGCTGAGAACGTCGCAGCGCTGGCGACCGCGGATGCGCTGGGCCGCGGGACGGTGGCGAACTCCACCGCGACCGGCGCTCCCGCGTGGGTCGCGCGGCAGGCGACCGGGGTGGACCCGGCGGTGGTGCGCCGGGTCGGTGTCGTGGGCGTGGACTGTGCGGACCCGCGCAATCAGGTGGTTGTTGACGCGCTGGCCGATGGGTCGGCGAGTGTGCCGGTGGCTACTGCCGCGTTACGCCAGGTCCCGCTGATCCTTCCGCAACTGCCGACCGCCGACCGTGATGACCTGCTGGGCCGGTACCTGTCGTTGTCGGACTACGGCGCGCGCACGTTGCGGGAGCTGACCACCCGGATCCTGGGGGAATACGCGCCGCAGCAGCTGGTACGCGATGAGGAGCGTCAGCAGGACTGCGAGTCGGTGTTCTGGGCCGACCTACCGTCCGGGTTGACCCGGTTCGTGGCCGAACTCTCGAGCGGGCACGCCGCCATGGTCAAGCACGCCCTGCGCGCCCTGTCCGCACCCGCGCCCGTGGAAGCCCAGGCCGGCACCAGCGTGGCCGAGCGAGACACCCGCACGCCGGCCAAACGACGCGCGGACGCCCTGGTGCGCTTGGTCGACACCGCCGCGGGTGTCCTCGACGGCACCAGCTCGCGGCCGGTCGGAGAATTCGGCGGGACCGCGAAGATCCTGGTCACCCTGGACTTGAACACTCTGTACGAGGGACTCCGCGAAACGGGTCGGCTCAGCCAACATGGTTCAGACGACGGCAGATCCGCACCGACGTACCTGCCGGGTATCGGGCGCACCACCGACGGCGATCACCTCGACGCCGGCACTCTCCGCCGACTCGCGTGCGATGCGGATCTCATCCCCGCAGTCCTCGGCACCGACTCCGAACCCTTGGACGTCGGGCGCGCCAAACGCCTCTTCACCGGAGGACTCAGAACGGCCATCATCCACCGAGACCGGCACTGCACGTTCCCCGGCTGTGACCGACCACCGGACTGGTGCGATGCACATCATGTGACGCCCTGGTGGGCCGGCGGCGAAACGAACCTCGGCAACGCGGCACTGCTCTGCGCGCGACATCACACGATCGTGCACCGCGACCTCCTCACCGCCCAGGTCACCACCACCGGCGTCACCTGGGACCTCACTCCCGGACTGATGCCCACCTGGCCCGGACAGCGGCCCGCAGCGTGACGCTGACGGCGTTTACGTTCATCGACGGCGTTCGAACACCGTCAACGAACGCGTACGCCGTCAGCGTGGAGCGCGATCGGGTGTGGCGAACCTCAGGCCTCCTGCGGCCCGTCGTCCGGTGCGTCGGACTCGGAGGTCGCGTCGGTCGGCTCAGGGAGTTCGGACTCTGGCGCGGCCGGCTCGACCTCCACCGCGGCGGGCGGCTCCTGCTCGGGCGCAGCAGGCGCGGGCTCGGAGACCTCCAGCGCGAACTCGTCCAGCACGTGGCCCTGTTCGGGCTCGGAGGACGGTAGGTCCAGCTCGATCTCGCTGTGCGCGCCGCACCCGTGGTCCAGGGAGACCACGGCGCCGTCGCTCGGCGACCAGGCATTGGTGCAGACCCCGAAGACCTGGCGCAGCGCACCGGCCAGTGGCAGGAAGAAACCGCACGTCGTGCACTGTGCGGGTGCCTTCACGGCGATCTCGGACGTGGGCCCGTGCGCGCCGTCGTACCAGCGCTGCGCAGCCTCGTCGCGACCCTCCGCGGACAGCACGCGCGGCCGTCCGAGGCCCAGTTCGAAGAAGCCCGTCTCGTCGACGTCCTCATCGCCGGTGGCCTCGAAGCCGGCCTCCAGGCGCGGGTCGTCCTCGATGTACGGCGTGATGTCGCCGGCGCCGATGTCACCGGGAGCCAGGCGCTCGGCGTACGGCAGCCACTCGGGTGACAGGACGGCCTGGTCGCCGGGGAGCAGGTTGGCCTCGCAGACCGTCGCCATCTTCGCGCGGGGGGCGCGGGCGACGGAGATCGACCAGTGCCAACCCTGGTATCCCCTGCGCTCGCAAGCGAACTGGTGCATGGCCAGGCGCTCGTCGAGCATCACGACACCCAGGTGCTCACCGACGTCCTCGGCGGAGGAGATCTCGACGGCGGCCGCGCGGGCGACCTCGACCGCATCGGTCAGGACCTTGTCGGCCTTGGGCCGCGTCGAGCGCGTCTTGGTGGGCATGGACTCAGACCTCGAGGTCGTCGGCGACCGCGCGGAGGACGGCGGCGATCTTGCCGCTCTGCGCCTTGTCGGGGTAGCGGCCGCGGCGCAGTCCGTTGCCGAGCCCGTCGAGCATCTTGATCAGGTCCTCGACGATGAGGCCCATGTCGTCGGCGGGCTTGCGGTGGCGGGCAGCGAGCGAGGGGGCGGCGTCCAGGATCTTCACGCTCAGCGCCTGCGCGCCGCGACGGCCCTCGGCCACGCTGTACTCCACGCGGGTGCCGCCCTTGACCACGGTCGTGCCGGTGGGCAGGGCGCTGGAGGGCAGGAAGACGTCCTGGCCGTCGTCGCCGGAGACGAATCCGAAGCCCTTCTCGGAATCGAAGAATTTGACCTTGCCGCTGGGCACGATGCACCTACTCGTTCGCTGCGTGTTGGGGTGTTCCGTCGCGTTTCCGCTGACGGACAAGGTTAACCCGTCGAGGCGGCTCGCTCGAACTCATTGAGCCGCTCCCCCAGAGCCACCAGGTCGGGCACGACGGCGTCGGCCCCGGCCTTTCTCAGCATCGCCTCGTCGTGCGGCCCGGTCGTCACGCCGACGGCGTACGCCGACGCGGCCCGGGCGGCGTACATGTCGCCCTGGTGGTCACCGACGTACATCCGCGCGTCGTGCGCGCGCAACGGGACAGCCTTGTCCTCGGCGAAGACCGCGCCGACCACCACGTCGGGCCGCAGTCCCACGTGCTCGAGCACCGCGTGCACCGCCGCGGGAGCCTTGGCGCTCACCACCAGCACCCGCCCACCGTCGGCGTGGATCAGCTCGACCAACTCGACCGCCCCCGGGGGGGGGGTGGTCAGTCGGACGGCGTGCTGCAGATAGACCTTCCGGTAGTCGTCGGCCGCGCCGTGCACCTGCTCATCGGGCAGGAAACGACCCAGGTTGGCCTCCAGCGGAGCTCCGATCAGCGGCCACAGCTGCTCGTCACGTGCGGTGACACCGCGCTCGGACAGCACCTGCTGCATGCATTCGACGATCCCCTGACGGGAGTCGACCAGAGTCATGTCGAGGTCGAACCCCACGACGAACGGCGCGCTGCTCACCATCGGTTCGGTGCCCCGCTCTGGGTCCACCGGCGGCGCTCGCCGGAGGAGCTCACGAGCCGCACGATCGCGAAGATCACCAGCACGAGCCCGAGCAGCCCGAAGACGGCCGCACCGGCGAAGCCGAGGAGCACCGGGATCCCGATGTCGTGACCGAGGCCGTCGATATTGCTCTGGGTGGCGACCCGGAAGGACGCGTCGCCGCAGTCGAGCCGGTAACTGCCCGCCGTGGTCGAGGTGAAGGCGGCCGCCTCCGTGTCGTCGTCGATGGTGCTTCCGGAGCTGCTGACGAAGCCGATGAACTGCCCGGACGGGTCCAGTGCGCCACACCGCGCGCCCGCGCCGATCTGGTCGGCGGTGCCGCGGGAGGCCAGGAGGACGTACCGGGTCGACGCCTCCAGCCGCTGCGGGGCCGACGCCGTCCATCGGCCGTGCTGCAGGGCGTCCAGGCCGCTGCGCACGCCGGTCCAGATCCCGAGGCCCAGGCATCCGGGCGCCAGGATCAGCAGACAGACCAGCCCGATGCCGAGCGGCCACCAGCCGCGAGTGCGCGGTGGTCCCGTCGGGTCGACGTAGTGGTCGTTCATCAGAAGTACCAGGGGTAGGGCGACCAGTCGGGGTCGCGCTTCTCCAGGAACGAATCGCGACCCTCGACGGCCTCGTCGGTCATGTACGCCAGGCGGGTCGCCTCCCCCGCGAAGACCTGCTGCCCCATCAGACCGTCGTCGGTGAGGTTCATGGCGAACTTCAGCATCCGCTGCGCGGTCGGGGACTTGCCGTTGATCTCGGCCGCGACCTGGATCGCCTCGCGTTCGAGCTCCGCGTGGTCGGCCACGATGTTGACCGCGCCCATCCGCTGCATGGCCTCCGCGTCGTACGTGCGGCCCAGGAAGAAGATCTCGCGCGCGAACTTCTGGCCGACCTGCTTGGCCAGGTACGCCGACCCGTAGCCCGCGTCGAACGAGCCGACGTCCGCGTCGGTCTGCTTGAACCGCGCGTGCTGGCGGCTCGCGATGGTCAGATCGCACACCACGTGCAGCGAGTGGCCGCCGCCCGCTGCCCAGCCTCCGACGACCGCGATCACGACCTTCGGCATCGTGCGGATCAGCCGCTGCACCTCCAGGATGTGCAGCCGCCCGCCCTGCGCCTTGACCCGCGCGGCGTCCACGGTGTCAGCGGTCTCGCCCTGCGCGTACTGGTATCCGCTGCGCCCGCGGATGCGCTGATCGCCGCCGGAGCAGAAACTCCACTTGCCGTCCTTGGGGCTCGGGCCGTTGCCGGTGAGCAGGATCGCGCCGACGTCGGGGGTCATCCGCGCGTGGTCGAGCACCCGGTAGAGCTCGTCGACGGTGTGCGGCCGGAACGCGTTCAGCACCTCCGGACGGTCGAAGGCGATCCGGACCGTGCCGCGCGCCGGGCCCTCCAGCGTGCACCGGTGATAAGTGATGTCGGTCAGGTCGAAACCGGCCACCGGCTCCCAGGACGAGGGATCGAACGGCTGGTCGGCGGCTGCGTCGGTCACGCGGACGACTGTATGCCGGGCGGTCGTGCGGGTGCACTCCCTGCCGATCGCGGCTGTCGACCCGGTCGTACTGTCGGTGCCATGGATGCGGTGCAGGAGTGGAAGGACGCCCAGGCGCGCGTCATCGAGCTGGTCGAGGGGCTGTCCGCGGACGCGGCGGAGACGATCGTCCCCGCGTGCCCGGACTGGACCGTGCGCGACCTGCTGTCGCACATGATCGGTCTGGACGCCGACGTCCTCGCCGGTGACGAGCCCGATGACCACAACGAGGCGTGGACCGGCCGACAGGTCGACCAGCGCCGTGGGCGGGACGTCGCGGCTCTGGTCGACGAATGGAGTTCGCTCACCGAGCCTCTCGCGACATGGATGCAGGCGAACACCACCCGACCGCTCGGCGACGTGGTGATCCACGAACAGGACCTGCGAGCCGCGCTGCACTCCCCGGGTGCCCGGGACACCAATGGGCTGCGCGCGTTGCGCGACCGAATGGCGGACGGGTTTGCCGAGCGGGTGCGTGACACCGGCGCCTCCACGATCGAACTCCGTTCACCGACGTGGCAGTTCGTCGCGGGCGAAGGTGCGCCGGCGGTGCGGGTGGAGGCCTCGGAGTTCGACCTGACCCGCGCGCTGATGTCACGCCGCAGCGCCGACCAGCTGCGCGCCTGGACCGTGGAGGGCGACATCGAGCCGTACGTCGAGCTCTTCGCCGGCCTGGGGCCGCTGCCGCACGACGCACCACCGGAGTGAGCCTCGTGAGCAGTGCCGACGCACCCGCTCTCGGGGATCTGCTCGACGGTCTGAGAGTCGTGAGCATCCCCCTGCGCACCCGGTTCCGCGGCATCGACTATCGCGAGATCGCTTACCTGGCAGGCCCGTCCGGCTACGGGGAGTTCGCGCCGTTCCTGGAGTACGAGCCGCCGGAGGCGTCGCGATGGCTGCTGGCCGCGATCGAGGCGGCGTACGACGAGTGGCCCGTCGCGGTCCGCGAGAGCGTCCCGGTCAACGCGACCGTCCCTGCCGTCGACGCGGTCGACGTGCCCGCCGTCCTCGCCCGCTACGACGGCTGCACGACCGCCAAGGTGAAGGTCGCCGAGCGCGGGCAGCGCCCGGCCGACGACCTGGCGCGAGTGGCGGAGGTGCGCAACGTCCTCGGCGCGGACGGTCGGGTGCGGGTGGATGCCAACGGCGGCTGGCCCGTGGAGGAGGCCGCCGCGTCCCTCGAACGCCTTGCGGCGTACGGGCTGGAGTACGCCGAGCAGCCCTGCGCGACCGTCGAGGAGCTGGTCGAGCTGCGAGCCCTGTTGGCGCACCGAGGCGTCGACGTGCGTATTGCGGCCGATGAGTCCATCCGCAAGGCCGAGGACCCGCTGCGGGTCGCGCGACTCGGCGCCGCCGACATCGCCGTGGTCAAGGTCGCGCCTCTCGGCGGCGTGCGCGCCGCCCTTGCTGTCGCGCAGGAGAGCGGACTGCCGATCGTGGTCTCCAGCGCGCTGGACTCCAGTGTGGGCATCGCCGCCGGCCTCGCCCTCGCGGCGGCGCTGCCGTCGCTGGAGCACGCCTGCGGGCTCGGCACGGTCGAGCTGCTCGAAGGCGACGTGACCACGGATCGCCTGGTGCCGCAGGGCGGCTCGCTGAAAGTCCGCCGCCCTGAGGTCTCCCGCGAGCTGCTCGACCGGTGGGCGGCCGCACCCGACCGCGTGCGGTGGTGGCAGGACCGCGTCACGGCCTGCCACCATCAGCTCAACGCAGGTCGTGAAGCGGACCTCTGACCGACTCGAACAGCTCGGGCGTCGCAGCCGCGAGCAGCGGCTTCGCGAGGCTGCCCGCGTCGTATGCGCCACCGTCGAGGTAACCGACGGCCCCGCCCACCTCGGCGACGATCAGCGAGCCCGGCACGTGGTCCCACGGCATCACGGATCGATAGAGCAGGTAGTCGCACTCGCCGACAGCCAGCTTGGGGTAGTCGATCCCGCAACTGACCCAGGTCAGGGTCAGCGGCTCGAACCCGGCCGGGGTTCGGCCGATCATGGCCCGGTCCGACGTACGCCCGTCCGCCGGCTCGTGCGCCGCCCGCTGCTCCAGCCGCACGCCGTCGCGGTAGACGCCCGAGCCGCGTTCGGCGACGTACGCCGCCCGGTGCTCGGGCTGCCAGATCCACGCGCGCACCGGCTGGCCCCCGCGTACCTCGCCGATCATCATGGCGTGGTCGACCGAGCCGTGCACGAAGTTCTTGGTGCCGTCGATCGGGTCGACCGTGAAGAAGTCCTGCGTCGTCCGGGCGGCGGTGAGCAGCGACGGGTCACCCGCGACCGCCTCCTCGCCCACGACGAGCACACCGGGGTACGCCGCCCGCAGCCGCGCGGTGATCAGCACCTCCGCCTCGCGGTCGGCGACGGTCACCAGGTCGCCGGGATTCTTCTCCATCACCTGGTCGGCCGACAGGGCCCGGAACCGCGGCGTGACGACCTGCTCCCCGACCTCCTGCAGGAGGGCCAGGATCTCCTCGGTCTGCATCATTCGCGGTCGATCTTGTCCTTGCTGGCCTGCGCTCGGGGCCGCACCAGGATGCTGTCGAGGTTGACGTGCTCGGGCTGACCGGCGACGAACGCGACGCACTCGGCGATGTCCTCGGCCGTCAGCGGCCCCTTCACCCCCCGGTAGACCGCGTCCGCCCTCGCCTGGTCGCCGCCGAGGCGCACGAGGCTGAACTCGGGCGTTGCCACCATCCCGGGGTCGATCTCGCAGACCCGGACGGGCTGATCCCACAGCTCCAGCCGCAGCGACCCCATCAGCGCCTGCACCGCCGCCTTCACGCCGCAATAGCCCGCGCCGCCCTCGTACGGCGCCCAGGCGGCGTACGACCCGGTCGCGAGGATCGTGCCGTGCCCGGCGGTCAGCGCGGGAAGCAGCGCCTTGATCGTCGCGGCGACGCCGATCACGTTGACCTCGTACATCTTCCGCCAGTCATCGAGATCGGCCGTGGCCACCGGGTCGAGGCCGTAGGCGCCGCCGGCGTTCGCGAAGAGCAGGTCGATCCGGTCGCCCGCCGCCTCGGCGAGCGCGGCCACGTCCGCGCTCGACGTCACATCGCAGCGCACCGCGCGTCCGCCGATCTCGCGGGCCAGTCCGTCGATCCGGTCGGTTCGACGCGCCGCGCAGATCACCTCGAAGCCGTCCGCCGCGAGCCGCCGGGCCGACGCCTCCCCGATCCCGCTGCTCGCGCCGGTCACCACTGCGATCCGCTTGGTCATGGGGGCAACGATAGGGCCGCGGCTTACGCTTGCTGACCGTGCCGACCCTCGTCCCGTACGCCGTCCGCCCGGATGACGTCGGCGCGTACCGGAACGCGCTGGGTCAGGCGTTGGAGGGGACGGGGCCCGCGCTCGCGCCCGACTCCGCTGCGTTGCCCGATGGTCCCCTCCCGGACGATCTGGCCCTGGTCGTCAGCACATCCGGGTCGACCGGCTCCCCCAAGCGGGCGATGCTGACCGCGGCGGCGCTGCGGGCGAGCGCGGACGCGACTCACGAGCGACTCGGCGGTCCCGGCCAGTGGTTGCTGGCCATGCCGGCCCACCACATCGCCGGCACCCAGGTGATCATCCGGTCGCTGCGCGCCGAGACCGACCTGCTGGTGCTGGAGCGGTTCGACGTCGACGGATTCGTCGCTCGCACCGCGCAGCTGACCGAGGAGCGCGCGTACACCTCGGTGGTGCCCACCCAGCTCGGCCGGTTGCTCGACGCGGCGCCGGAGTCCCTGCGCCGCTACGACGGGATCCTCCTCGGCGGGGCCGCGGCCTCACCGACCCTGCTCGCGCGCGCCGCGGACGCCGGGGTGCGCGTGCTCACGACGTACGGGATGAGCGAGACCGCGGGCGGCTGCGTCTACGACGGCGTGCCCCTGGCGGGTGTGTCGGTCGAGCTGGAGGACGACGGGCGGATCACGCTGGCCGGCCCGACGATCGCGCACGGCTACCTGGCCGACCCCGAGCGCACGGAAGCGGCGTTCGACCTCTCGACCCCGATGCGGCGGTTCCGCACGGACGACCTCGGTGAGGTGCGCGACGGGGTGCTGCGGGTGCTCGGGCGCCGTGACGACGTGATCGTCACCGGCGGCATGAAGGTCGCGCCGCAGGTCGTGCAGGACGCGGCGGCCGCGCTGCCCGGGGTCGCGGACGCGGTCGCGCTGGCGCTCCCGGACCCCGAGTGGGGGCAGGTGGTCGCGCTGGCCGTCGTCCCCACCCGAATTGGACATGCGCAACGGGGCACATCCGACCCGCTGCGCATGTCCGATTCATGGACGGTGCACGAGGTGCGCGACGCACTGCGAGGCGATCTCCCGGCGTACGCGCTGCCCCGCCGGCTGCTCGTGCTGGACGCGCTCCGCTGCGCGGACCAGGTAAGCCGGACCGCGTGGCGCTGGCGGCCCTGCCCGGATGGCAGGATTGAGCCACCTCCCCGCACGTCCGAAAGGCAGCCGCACCCCACCATGGCCACGTTGAACCAGTGGGTGCAGGGCGCCCGGCCGCGCACCCTGCCCCTCGCCGTCGCCCCCGTGGTGGCCGGCACCGGAGCGGCGTACGCGCTGCGGCACGCCAACCCGGCGTACGCCGTGCTCGCCCTGCTCGTCGCCGTCAGCCTGCAGATCGGCGTGAACTACGCCAACGACTACTCCGACGGCATCCGCGGCACCGACGACGAGCGCGTCGGCCCGGTCCGGCTGGTCGGCCAACGGCTGGCCCCGGCCGCCAACGTGAAGCTGGCGGCGTTCATGGCGTTCGGTTTCGCCGCACTGTGCGGGCTGGCGCTCGTCGCGCTGGCCAACCAGTTCTGGCTGCTGCTCATCGGGGTCCTCGCCATCGTCGCCGCGTGGAAGTACACCGGCGGCAAACACCCCTACGGCTACCTCGGTCTCGGAGAGCTCTTCGTCTTCGTCTTCTTCGGCCTCGTCGCCACGCTGGGCACCACCTACACCCAGGTCGGGCACGTCGAGGGCGCGACCTGGGCAGCCGCGGTGGGCGTGGGGGCGATGGCGTGCGCGGTGCTCGTCGCCAACAACCTGCGCGACATCCCGGGCGACCGCGAGGTCGGCAAGCGCACCCTGGCCGTGCGGATGGGCGAGCACGGCACGGCGGTCTTCTACGTCTTCCTGCTCTGCGTCGCGCTGGCAGCGACCATCTTCGCGGCCCACACCCGCACGTGGGCGCTGCTCGGGATCCTCGGCGTAGGCGCGGCCGTCCCGTCCATGCTGCTGATCGTGCGAGGCACCCGCGGTCGCGCGCTGATCCCCGCGATCGCCGGCACCAGCCTCGCGGCGCTCGGGTACGGCGTGCTGCTCGGCCTCGGTTTCTACCTCGACTACCTGGTCGGCTGACCTCACGGCGTCGGATCAGGTCGACGTGAGCGCGTCGCCCAGTTCGGTGCGCCAGTAGAGCACTTCGCGTCCCGAGCGCCGTCGCAGGACGGCACCGGCGTCCAGCAGCACCCGCAGGTGGCCGCCGATGGACCCGATGGGCAGCCCGGTCAGTGCCGCGAGTTGGGTGGTGCTGTGCGGGGTGGCCAACGCTCTCAGCACTCGCGCCCGGTTGCCGCCGACCAGCCTGGCCAGCCCGTCTCCGAGGGGTGACCCGGTGTCGGCGAGCGCGCCTCCGACCGGGTAGGCCAGCGCGTAGTGGGTGGGCAGTCTCCACGAGACCCAGGTGCCCGGGGAGTGGACCGGCACGAAGGAGAGCGAGAGCGCGTCCCGCAGGTCGCGCGGCGGGATGTCGTGTCGGCTCACCACCAGCTGCCCATCGGGAAGCCAACTCCATCGCGCGGACAACTCGGGTATGACGGCCGCCCATCCTCCGCTCGCGAGCCGCGCCGTCCGCGAGACGATGTCGGCCTGTAGCACCCGCTCCCGACGGGGCCAGTCCGACGCCACCGTCGCGGTCCACACCCACTCCAGCAATGCCAGCAGCTCACGGTGGACGCCAGGTACCTGCAGGATCTCCGCGGGTGGATGGTGCCCGACCTCCCACAGATCGCCCAGCACCCTGGCGTCGTCCCATTCACGGGCGATGACGTCGAGCTCCTCCTGGAAGCTCATGCCGGGCCGCTCCGGTGCGACGGTCAGGAAGTCGGCCATCCATCCCAGTCTCTTCGCGGTGCTGCCGCGAAAGGCGCTGTGCAGCAGCGTTGCTCGCACGGGATGTTCGGCCAGCATGGCGTCGAACGCCGCACGGTGCGCCGAGTAGAAAGCACGTTGCCAGGGCACGTTCGGCGGTCGCCCGAGCAAGGTGATGGCCGCGGACACCTCGTGCAGCGGCGACACCACGAATCGGGACCGCGCGAGTAGGTCCGCCGGCACGATCCACCGGCTCAATGTTTCGCCCTCACGCGAATCATTGTGCCTCGGCGACCCCGAGTGCCAGCGTCGACCTCCATGCGCACCTACCGCGACATCTTCGCCGTCTCGCAGTTCCGTGCGCTCTTCGTGGCCCGCTGCATCGTGATGACATCGATCTCGCTGGCAGGTCTGGCGCTCGGCACCATCACCTACGGTGCCACCGGCTCGCCGGTCCTGACCGCGCTCAGCATGTTCGGCGGACCCCTCATCACGCTGCTCGGCTCGTCCCTGGTGCTCGGAGCCTCCGATTCGCTGCGCCCGCGCACCGCGATGATCGCCTCGGCCGTGGCCGCCCTGGTCGCCGACTCGCTCCAGGCCATCCCGGGCATGCCGTGGGGCGCGCGGTTCGCGATCCTTGCGGTGCCGTTCCTGGTCGCGTCGGCGACGGGTGGATCGACGGTCCGGCTTCTCACCGCGATCGTTCCTGCTGACGGACTGCTCCTGGGTCGCGCCACACTCAACATCGCCGTCGGCGTCATGCAGGTCATCGGATACGGGCTGGGTGGCTTTCTGCTGCAATGGTTCTCGGCACCTGGGCTGTTCGTGATCGCTGCCGTCGCCGATGTCGTCGCGATCGTCGTGGTGCGCCTCGGCGTCGGCGACCACCGCGCTGTGTCGAACGGGGGCAGCAGCCTCCTGCGCCGTACCCGCACCGTGAACCGCTCGTTGCTCGGTTCGCGCGTGACACGCCCGCTCTACCTCTGCATGTGGGTGCCCAACGGTCTGATCGTCGGATGCGAAGCGCTGTTCGTCCCGTTCGCGGGTGCGGCCGGGGCGGGTCTCCTCTTCGCGACGTCCGCGGCAGGGATGCTCTTCGGGGATGTGGTGATGGGGCGCTTCATCCCGCCGCCCCTGCGCGATCGACTGATCGGGCCGGTCCGGCTCTGGCTCGCCGCGCCGTACCTGGCGTTCTTCTGCCACCCTGCGCTGCCCGTGGCAGCCGTGCTCGCGTTCCTGGCGTCCTTCGGCTACTGCGCGTCGCTGCCGATGCAGGAAAGGCTGCTGAGCTGCACCTCACCGGACATCCGTGGTCAGACCTTCGGGCTCTTCAGCAACGGACTGATGATCGGCCAGTCGCTGGGCGCGCTCGCCGGAGGGGCCGTGGCCATGGCAGTCCCACCGCACGATGCCATGGGCATCCTCGCGGTCGCGTCAGCCCTGGTCACCGTCTCACTCACCCGCGGCCTCAGACGTTCGGCGCCCCACGCCCGGTCGGGGAAGACGACCAGCGTCGAGCCGGCGGAGGACGAGGGCATGATGCTGCGGTGACGACAGCACATGGCGACAGCGGCGGCCCTGCGATCCGGGCTGCCGCGACCGAGGACGTCCCGGCGATCGCGGCCCTGGTCGACCGGATGTGGCGCGCGACGTACGCCGATCTGGTCGACGATTCCTTCTGGGCGACCGTGCCGATGACGTTCTGGGCCGCGGAGGTCCGCTCCCACCTCTGCGTCGCGCCGACCGCGCTCGTCGCGATCGAGGGGGACGACGTCGTCGGATGGGTGTGCAGCGGCCCGGCCCGTTCGGAGCAGATCGACGTCCCACGGGCGCGCAGCCGCGAGCTCTACACCCTGTACGTCGGCGCCCCCGGCCACGGCCTCGGCCAACACCTCCTCGACGCCGCGCTCCCGAACGACGAGCCGGCCGAACTCTGGGTCTTCGAGGCCAACCTCGCGGCGCAGCGCTTCTATCGGCGTAACGGCTTCACGCCGGAGGGCAGCCGGCACGTCTACCTGCCCGAGACCGCGGCCCTGCCGGAGATCCGGATGATGCGCTGACCCCACGCGGCATGATGGATGGTGACGGCGTCGGCGGACGTTCGATGCGGATCGGAGCAGCGTCATGACCTCTTCGTGGTCCACCGACGAGGCGGCCCACATCGCCGCCGCCGACGAGCTGCAGATCGCCGTCAGGCGTGCGGACGGGACGTTGCGCCGGTGGGTGACGATCTGGGTCGTGTGCGTCGGTACGGAGGTCTACGTGCGGACCTGGTACCGGCGCGACACCGGCTGGTTCGGCCACGCGACGAGGTCCCTGAAGGGCCGCATCAAGGTCCCCGGCCTCGAGGCCGACGTCACCATCGAGGACGTCGACAGCCGCCCCGCCGAGCTGCGCGCGGACGTCGACGCCGCTTACCGCGCCAAGTACGGCAGCACCTCCGGGGACCGGATGGTCGGCGACGACGCCGCCGACGCCACCCTGCGGCTGGTGCCCGACCGTCCCTGACGGTGATTCGGCGCCGTCGGATTGCGGATGGTTCGGTGACCGACCCGGCATGATGCTGCGATGACGACTTCGCAGCACGCCGATCGCGAGAAGTTCGAGCACCTGCGCACGACGCTCGAGACGGCCGGGGTGCGGGCGGTGCTCGGCACCACCGTCAACGCCGCCGGGCTGACTCTCGCCAAGAGCGTGCCGATGCCGCGCTTCGAGGCGTTCCACCGCACGGGCCTCGGGGCGGCACGGGTGTGGCCGGTGTTCTGCATCGACGCCGCGATTGCCTCCGCCCCGGGCATCGACGCCACCGGAGATCTGCGGCTGCGCATCGACATCGACGCGCTGCACGACCTCGGCGACGGACTCGCGTGGGCCCCGGCCGATCTGCGGACGCAGCAGGGGGATCCGGTCGGCGCGTGCACGCGCAGCCTCCTGCGGACCGTCGAGCAGCAGCTGGCGACCGCGGGGTTGGCGGCACTCGTCGGGCACGAGCTGGAGTTCGTGCTGGTCGGCTCCGACGGAGAGGCGCAGGGCAGCGGCTGGGTGCCGTACGGCGCGACCGGACTGCTCGACCAGGAGGCCTTCGCGTCCGACCTGCTCATGGCCGCCGAGGCCGGCGGGCTCCGGATCGAGCAGCTGCACAGCGAGTACGGCCCGCAGCAGTTCGAGTTCTCCCTCGCACCGCAGTCACCGGTCGACGCGGCCGACGCCGTCGTGCTGGCCAAGCTCCTCGTCGGGCGCACGGCACGACGTCACGGGATGCGGACGTCGTTCTCCCCCAGACCGTTCCACGGGGCGGTGGGCAACGGTGCGCACCAGCACTTCTCGCTGCAACGGGATGGCCGGCCGCTCTTCGGAGGCGGTGACGGACCGTACGGCATGACCAGCGCCGGCGGTGCTGCGATCGGGGGCATCCTGCGCGGGCTGGCCGAGGTGCAGGGTCTGCTGACCGGGTCGCTGCTCTCCGGTGCGCGCCTCTCCCCCGGCATGTGGTCCGGCGCGCACGCCGGCTGGGGGCTGGAGAACAGGGAGACCGCCGTACGCCTCATCCGGGGCAGCACCCCGGACGGATCCAACGTCGAGGTGAAGTGCATCGACCCGTCCGCCGGCGTCTACGCCGCGAGCGCGGCGGTGCTGGCGCTCGCCCTCGAGGGCATCACCGACGGCACGTCGTTGCCCCCCGAGGTCGACGAAGACCCCAGCGGATGGAGCGACGAGGACCGGGCTGCGGCCGGGGTGCCGCTGCTACCCGACGACCTGGCGACCGTCCTGGCGGCGCTCGACGGATCCGCGCGAGCCAGGCGGCTGCTGGGCAACGACATCGTCGACGCCACGGTCGGCGTGCGACGGCACGAGCTCGACACCTACGGCGACCGGGAACCGGAGGAGGTCGCCGAGTTGTTCCGGCTCGCCTGGTCGATCTGACGCCGGCTCAGCGATAGGAGGAGTGCGGCGCGAGACGCAGGGACTGGGGCCGCGACCGGTCGTGGCCGTAGATCAGCAGCCCGCCCGTCGCGTCGGCCAGCTCCCGCAGTGCGTACGCGCTGCGCCGAGCCGCCACCGGATCGTGATGGGCCGTCCAGTCATCCCGCTCGAAGCTGCTCGCGACGTGCACAGCATCTCCCGCGAGGATCACCGTCCCGGTCTGCGGGAGCTGCACCACGACCGACTGGTGGCCGGGCGTGTGTCCTGGAGTGTGCAGCACCCGCACCCCCGGCGCGACCTCGGCAGGGCCGTCGAGCAGCTCGTACGCCAGCTGCGGCAGGTCCCAGAACCGCGCCGGGTAGTCGGGGTCGCCGCGCGCGAAATCGACCTGGGCACGCTGCACGAAGCACCGCGCGTGCGGGAAGAGGTCGTTGTCGCCGGCGTGATCGAAATGCAGGTGGGTGTTGACGACGTACCCGACGTCCGCGGGCGTCAGACCGAGCTCACCGAGCCGGTGGGTGAGAGTGTCCGCAGGAGTCATCACCCCGCGCAGATCGCCCTCGGAGTCCGTCCCCCGCCAGGCCAGGTCCGCGTCGTCGACGTGACCCCGGTGCATCCCCGTGTCGACGAGCAGGTGGGCGCCGTCGGCGAGCCGCACCAGGTACGCCGAGACCGGGAGCCGCAGACGCGACCCGCCCGACCGGGGCGCCACCGTCGAGGCGGTGCAGTCGCACACGCCCAGGTCGAGCACCCACAGCTGCTCGGCGCAGGAGGTCAGTCGTCGTCCTCGGCCGTGCGCATCGCGTCGGCCTTCTCGCGCTTCTTCTCGACCCGGCGCTCGACCTGGGCGGCGAACCGCTCACGAGGCACCCGCAGGGCGTAGACCGAGATGACCGCGGACACCACTGCGGAGATCACCAGCAGCGGCCAGCCGCGCAGCTGGCAGAACCACAACGCGATGAGGACGAGGAAGAACGTCGACAGGCGCAGGAGGGTGTAGCGGGCCATTCAGGTCACAGCCCGGAGTAGGAGTGCTGGCCGACGAAGTACACGTTGACGACGCCGTAGTTGATCAGGATCGCGGCGAAACCGGCCAGCGCGATGTACGCCGCCTTCTTGCCCGACCAGCCGGCCGTGGCGCGGGCGTGCAGGTAGGCGGCGTAGACGACCCAGATGACGAGCGTCCAGACCTCCTTGGGGTCCCAGTTCCAGTAGTGTCCCCACGCCTCCTGCGCCCAGATCGCCCCGGCGATGAGCGTGAAGGTCCACATCGGGAACGCCACGATGAGCACGCCGTACGTCGTGCGGTCCAGCGACGCCGCGGACGGCAGCGCGTCCATCCACTTGAGGCGCTCGCGACCCGCCTCGCCCCGCTCGTCGCGCCAGTTCTGCACGAAGTAGGCCACGGTCAGGCTGAACGCCAGCGTCGACAGCGCCACGGACAGGGTCGCGACGGTGACGTGAATGGACAGCCAGTAGCTCTGCAGCGACGGCATCAGCGAGCTGGCCGCGGTGTAGTAGACGACGGCGGCGAGCATCTCGAAGAGCACGATCGGGCCGGTCACGAAGACGCCCAGCCAGCGGATGTCCGACTTCAGGCTCCACGCGAGGAAGAACACCATCGCGAACATGCAGCCGACCATGGAGAACTCGTACATGTTGCCCAGCGGCGGGCGACCCACCGCGATGGTGCGGGTGGCGACGGCGACGATGAGCAGCAGCGTGCCGAGCCAGGACAGCGACATGCCGATGCCGCCCCACTGCCGCTTCTCCGGCGTCAGCTGCGTGGTGGCGGGCGCGTCGACGAGCACGTCGCCGTCGGCCGTGGCCCGGGTCTGCGCGGCGGCGGAACGACGTGCCTCCAGGCGCGCCGCTCGGTGCGGCGCACCGGCCAGGTCGAGCGCGAAGGAGACCATCGCCAGCGTGAGCACCAGCGCCGAGGCCCACAGGAAGTGGGAGGAGAGGGTGGCGACGCCCGTGTTGATGTGGTCGTTGCTGAAGTCGAGCTTCATGTGCGGGCACCTGCCTGAGTACGGAGCTGTACGTGCGTGCTGTCATCGCCGGCCACCGCGAGCGCCAGCCCGTCGATCGCCACCTGCAACCGCGGGTCCTCGCCCTTGGCAAGGCCGCCGACCCTGACCAGGCTACGCGCGGGATCCTGGGGGTCCGCCGACACCTTCACGAAGACCCGCCGGCGGCTGCAACGTCATCGACATGATCAGCCCGATCAGGCCGAGCAGCGCGCCGTAGAGCGCGGGCATCTTGCCGGGGTCGTGCCGGGTCGAGAGGCCCGCCCAGCGCTGCACGTTGTCGAAGGTGATCGAGCCCCGTCCGCCGGGCAGCTTCGTCGTCTGTCCCGGCTTGAGGACGATGCGCAGCGGCTGCTTGGCCTGAGCGCCGGTGCCCTGCACCTGCTTCATCGCCGAGGTGTCGAGCGTGTAGACCGACTGCGGAGCGTTCCCCGGGAAGAGGTTGCCGACGTACATCCCGAGCACCAGCGCGGGGTCCTTGGGCGCCGGGAAGGTGGAGACCGGGCCGAGGGTGTCGGAGAACGCCGCAGTCGGCAGGAAGAAACCGAAGAAGCCCATCTGCTTCGCAGCAGGCAGCGACGACACCTTGATCGCACCGGTGGACTTGTAGTTGTTGTCCTGGGACAGGAACGGCGTCTCCTGCCGGTAGAGCACGTTGCCCTTGGCGTCGCGCACGGTGATCATCGGCGCGTAGCCGTTGCCGAGCAGGTAGACCGAGCTGCCGCCGATCGGCAGCGAGTGGTTGACGGAGATCACCTCGCGCTTGGACTTGCCGTTCGTGCCGGTGACCGTGGTGTACGCGGTGAAGTGGCGCGGCTGGCCGTACTGCGGCGACGTCGGCGGGACCTTGTCCTCGAAAGACACGTCCAGGCTGTTCAGGCGGATCGACCACGGGCTGAACTTCGAGTCGTCGACGAGCGGCCCGAGGTTCTCGGTGTCGTAGCCGCCGCTGTTGGAGAAGCCCTGGCCGACCGGCACGATCACGTCGGCGCGCCATCCCCACAGGTGCCCCGCGGCGACGGCCAACACGACCCAGATAAGGCACGAGTGGAAGATCAGGTTGCCGGTCTCGCGCATCCGACCCGCTTCCGCCGCGATGGACCACGACGACTGCGCACTGCCCTCGACGGTCTCGTCCTCGCGCACCCGGTAGCGCTTGCGCTTCAGCACCTCCCGCGCGCGGTCGAGCACGACGTCGGCCGGTTCGTCGACGCTGCGCTCGACGTACGCCGGCAGCCGCGACAGGTTCTTGGGCGTCCGCGGCACCGGCGCCCGCAGCGTGCGCAGGTGGATGCGGATGCGCGGGATCACGCAGCCGATGAGCGAGATGATCAGCAGGATGTAGATCGCCGCGAACCACGGCGACGTGAAGACGTTGAAGAAGCCCAGTCTGTCGAGCCACGGCGCCAGGCTCGGGTGGTTGGTCTTGTACGTCGCGACGCGGCCGGCGTCGATGCCGGTCTGCGGGATGATCGACCCGGGGATCGCCGCGACCGCCAGCAGCAGGAGCAGGAACAGCGCCGTGCGCATCGAGGTCAGCTGCCGCCAGAACCATCGAGCGGTCCCGAGCGGGCCGAGCCGGGGCTGGGTGATGGTGCTCATCAGATCGCCGGCTCGAACGCGCCGTTGCCGACGAGCTGTGTCTGGATCCAGGCCACGAAGTCCTCCCAGAGACCGCTCACCATGAGCACTCCCACGATGAGCATCAAGGTGCCGCCCACCAGCTGCACCGCCCGGTGGTGGTCGCGCAGCCAACGCGACGCGCGTTCGGCGCGGGACCATCCCGCGGCGATGAGCACGAAGGGGATGCCGAGCCCGATCGTGTAGCAGACGGCGAGCAGTACGCCGCGCGGCACCGGCCCGCCCTCATGGCCGAGCGGGGCCGCCGCGACCTGGATCGCGCCGTAGACCGGACCGACGCACGGACTCATCCCGAGCCCGAACACCACTCCGAGCAGCGGTGCGCCGAGCAGGCCGGCGGCGGGGCGCCAGCTGACCGGCAGCCCGCGTTGTCCGATGAATCCCAGGTAGACCAGCGCCAGCAGGATGACGACGACCCCGCCGACGCGGGTCACCAGACCCAGGTGGTTGCGCGTCAGGTCCAGCGCCCAGTTGAGGGCGATCGAGATGCCGACCAGGACCACGCCGAAACCGAGCACGAACAACAGCGCGCCCGAGACGAGTCGGGTACGGCGGCGTTCGTCGGTCAGACCGGTCACGTAGGCAAGGAATCCGGGCACCAGCGGCAGCACGCACGGCGAGGCGAAGGACACCAGCCCGGCGACGAGAGCGAGGCCCACCGCGAGCGGGAGGCTGCCGGTCGCGACGACCTGCTGCACGTCGGCTGACATCGCCGTCACTTGCCGGACAGGGTGTCGTCGACCAGGCCCACCAAGGTGGTGCTGTCGACCGGTCCGGTGACCCGGGCCGCCACGCGGTGCTGGGAGTCCAGCACGAGGGTGGTCGGCGGGCTGTTCTTGAAGTTGCCGCCGAGCGCGGCGACCGTCCGGCCGTCGCCGTACTGCAGCGACGGATAGGTCATACCCCGCTCCCGCGTCGTCGCGAGCGCGGTGTCGGTGCCTTCCTTGTAGTCCAGGCCCATCAACACCACCGGCTGGCCGCTGGCCTTCAGCTGCGTCCACGCCTTCTGCAGGTCGGCGAACTCCGTCTGGCACGGCCCGCACCACGAACCCCAGACGTTGAGTACGACGACCTTGCCCTTGGCATCGGTGCTGCTCGACCACGGCGTACCGGTCAGCTCCGTGCCGGACACCGCGAGCGGCTTGCCTCGCTGCGCGACCGACAGCTGCTCGACGGCGCCCCCGCCGCCGGTGCCGCCGGCGTTGCGGGCCTGCCCGCCGATGGTGTTGCCTCCGCCACCGCTGCTGCACGCCGTCAGCAGGACGGCGGCGCACACCGCACCCGCGGTCAGACGTAGCGGCCTCATGCGCCGACCACCGCGGATGCGAGGGGCAGCAGCGAGGCGGCCGGCTCGGCGTACGTCACCATCGTGACCTCCGGCCCGCGGAAGGTCAGGCTGGTGACCGAGGCGAGCGTGCACTCGCGGTTGCGCGGGTTGTGCCACAGGCGGCGGTGTTCGGCGTCGAGCCGCGAGATCCATACAGGCAACTGGTGGCTCACGATCACTGCCTCACGACCTTCGGCCTTCACCCGTGCATCGGCGATCGCCGCGCGCATGCGGGCGGCGATCTGCGCGTACGGCTCGCCCCAGGACGGCTTGACCGGGTTGACCAGCTTCGGCCAGAAGCGCGGTTGGAGCAGCTGACGGGGCGAGGCGCCCACTGTCAGCCCCTCGAAGTCGTTGTCGGCCTCGATGACCCGATCGTCCAGCGTCACCGGCAGCCGGGCCACCTCGGCGAGCGGCTCGATCGTCTGCTGAGCGCGTTCCAGAGGCGAGGACACGAGGTGGGCGATGTCGTTGTCGGCGAGGTAGGCCGCGGTCATGTGCGCCATCCGCACGCCGAGCTCCGACAGCTTGAAACCCGGCATCCTGCCGTAGAGCACCTTGCCCGGGTTGTAGACCTCCCCGTGGCGCACCAGGTGCACGATCGTGCGGTCCCCTCCCGTCATGTCCCCCAGTTTCTCATCCGTGTCTGTGTGGTTCGTGACCGCCGGGGCACCGCCGCGAAGACGGCGCGCAGGGGCGGCGATTCAGGCCGCCGCTGCGGCAGCGGCAGCCGTCGGCAGCGCCGCGAGTACGGCGTCGACGGCCTCGTCGTCGTGCGAGGCGCTGACGAACCACGACTCGAACGCGCTGGGCGGCAGATGCACGCCCTGCTGCAGCATCGAGTGGAAGAACCGCCCGAACGCCGCCGTGTCCTGATCGCGCGCATCGTCGTAGTCACGCACCGGCTCGTCGCGGAAGAACACGTTGAACATCGAGCCGGCGCGGCCGATCACGTGCGGCACTCCGGCGGCGCTGAGCGCCTCGGCGGCGCCCGCGATCAGCGCGTCGCTGACCTCCATGAGGCGGTCGTAGACAGCCGGGTTGCACCCGCGCAGCGTCGCGAGCCCTGCGGCCGTCGCGACGGGGTTCCCCGACAGCGTGCCCGCCTGGTAGACCGGCCCGTCCGGTGCGAGCCGGCTCATCAGCTCGGCCGACCCGCCGAACGCCGCCGCCGGGAAGCCGCCGCCCATCACCTTGCCGAAGGTGAACAGGTCCGGTGCGCCGCCCTCGGGCTCGCCCTCCAGGCCGTACCAGCCGGCGGCCGAGCAGCGGAAGCCGGTCATCACCTCGTCGCTGATGAGCAGCGCCCCATGCTCCCGGGTGATCCGCCGCAGCGCAGCAGTGAACCCGGGCTCGGGCGGCACCACGCCCATGTTGCCGGCGGCCGCCTCGGTGATGACACAGGCGATCTCGTCGCCGTGCTCCGCGAACGCCGCCTCGACGGTGGACACGTCGTTGTAGGGCAGCACGATGGTCTCGTGCGCGCTGGAGACGGGCACTCCGGCCGAGTCCGGCAGCGCGAACGTCGCCAGCCCGCTACCGGCCGCGGCCAGCAGCGCGTCGACGTGACCGTGGTAGCAGCCGGCGAACTTCACGACCTTGCTGCGGCCGGTCGCGCCGCGCGCGAGGCGCAGCGCGCTCATCGTCGCCTCCGTGCCGGAGCTCACTAAGCGCACCTGCTCCAGCGGCGCGACCCGGTCGACGATCTCGGCGGCGAGCAGGACCTCGTTCTCACTCGGCGTGCCGAAGGAGAACCCCTTGGCCGCCGCCTCCCGCACGGCCTGCTCGACGTCCGGGTGGGCGTGCCCGAGGATCATCGGCCCCCACGAGCAGATGAGGTCGACGTAGCGGTTGCCGTCGACGTCCGTGAGCCAGGGACCCGTGCCGGACGCCATGAAACGCGGTGTGCCGCCTACGGATCGGAAGGCTCGCACCGGCGAGTTCACCCCGCCGGGGATCACCGTGCGCGCGGTGCGCATCAACTCGTCGGACCGGGTGGTGGGCTGTGCAGAAGGCATGGCGCCATCCTCGCAGGCCCTGCGCCGCCCGGTTCGGCCCCCACCAGGGCCGGTCAGCGGGTGGCAGGTGGTCACCTGTGTCCAGGTGGTCGCTTTGCGTCCGCGGCCAGTGCTGCAGCACTGGCCGAGAACGCAAACTGCACACCCCGACACGCAGCGACGCGTTGCCGCGGTCGGACGGGTGACGGTCAGGCGACCTCGGTGTCCTTGCCGGTCAGATGCCGGCGTACGGCGTCCATCGCCTCGCCCAGCACCTCCAGGTCGTGAGCGCCGATCTGCTCGATGAAGTGCTCGCGCACCCCCTGCACGTGCAGGCGTGCGGCGCGGCGCACGGTGTCCCATCCGGGCACCGTGAGGGGAGAGGACCACACCGCGACGGTCCTCGGGCGCGTCACTGCGCACGACCCACCCGCGACGTTCCAGACGGTTGGCGGTGTGGGTGACCCGGCTGCGGGACTGGATGATCAGGTCGGCGAGCTGGCTCATCCGCATCGATCCCTCGGGGGCCTCCGAGAGCATCGACAGCAGCTCGTACTCCGCGAACGAGAGCCCGGCGCCCTGCAACTCGGTGTCCAGGCGCACTTCGAGGGCGCGGCTGGCGCGTAGATAGGCGCGCCAGGCGTGCTGCTGTTCCTTGGTCAGCCAGACCTGGTCGGTGGCTGTCACGGACGCCCGCTCATGGCAGCCGAGCCTACCGCCGACCGACCTTCTCAGATGGTGGCTCGCAGGATCGTGGCGACCTCGACGGCGTAGTAGGTGAGGATGATCGACGCACCCGCGCGTTTGATGGACGTGAGCGTCTCCAGCATCATCCGGTCCCGGTCGATCCAGCCGTTGGCGCCGGCCGCCTCGATCATCGCGAGCTCACCGCTCACCTGGTAGGCGGCGACGGGGACGTCGACCTCACCGGCGACGGCGTGCAGCACATCGAGATAGGGCAGCGCCGGTTTGATCATCACGATGTCGGCGTCCTGCGCCAGGTCGAGAGAGACCTCGCGCAGCGACTCGGTGAAGTTCGCCGGGTCCTGCTGGTAGGTCGCGCGGTCACCCTGCAGGGCCGAGTCGACGGCCTCGCGGAACGGCCCGTACGCCGCTGAGGCGTACTTGGCGGCGTACGCCAGGATGATCGTGTCGGTGAAGCCCGCCTCCTCCAGGGCCGCGCGGCACGCGGCGACCTGGCCGTCCATCATCCCGGACAGCCCCAGCACGTGGGCGCCCGCGCGGGCCTGTGCCAGCGCCATCTGCGCGTAGAGCTCCAGGGTGGCGTCGTTGTCGACGCGACCGCGGTCGTCGAGCACTCCGCAGTGCCCGTGGGAGGTGAACTCATCGAGGCACAGATCGGACATCAGGACCGTGCTGTCACCCAGCTCGTCCCGCAGGCGGCGCAGCGCGACGTTGAGGATGCCGTCCGGATCCGTTGCGCCCGAACCGATCTCGTCGCGGTGCTCGGGCACGCCGTAGATCATCAACCCGCCGACGCCGGCCGCGACCGCGTCCCGTGCCGCGACCACGAGGGAGTCGAGACTGTGCTGCAGCACGCCCGGCATCGAGGCGAGCGGGACCGCATCGGTCAGGCCCTCCTTGACGAACATCGGCAGCACCAGATCGGCCGGGTGCAGCCGCGTCTGTGCCACCAGCCGCCGGACCGCGGGGGTCTGGCGGAGCCTGCGCGGGCGGTGCTCCATCAGGCCTTGGCCTTGCGCCGCGCCGCCGTACGCCGCTCGCTCGGACGGCGTACGTCGTCGCCCGCCTCGGCGGCGGACAGCGCGAGGCCGCGGCCGTAGTCGGCCAGGGCGTCGACCAGTGACGCGGCGGACGGCTCGGCGGCCAGGACGTCGACCCGCAGGCCGTGCTCCTCGGCGGTCTTCGCGGTCGCCGGGCCGATACACGCCACCACGGTGGACGTGTGCGGCTTGCCCGCGATGCCCACCAGGTTGCGCACGGTGGAGCTGGAGGTGAAGAGCACCGCGTCGAAGCGACCGGACTTGATCGCCTCGCGCACCTGCGGGGCCGGCGGAGCGGCGCGCACCGTGCGGTAGGCCGTCACGTCGTCGACCTCCCAGCCCATCTCCTGCAGGCCGGCCACCAGCGTGTCGGTGGCGATGTCGGCGCGCGGCAGGAAGACCCGGTTGATCGGGTCGAGCAGGTCGTCGTACTCCGGCCAGCCCGCGAGCAGGCCCTTGGCCGACTGCTCACCGTCCGGCACCAGGTCCGGCTCCAGTCCCCACTCGCGCAGGGCATCGGCCGTGACTCCCCCGACCGCGGCGATCTTCAGCCCGGCGAACGCGCGGGCGTCCAGACCGAACTCGGCGAACTTCTCCTTGACCGCACGCACCGCGTTCGCCGAGGTGAAGCCGATCCACTCGTAGCGGCCGGTGACCAGGCCCTTGATGGCCCGCTCCATCTGCTGCGGGGTGCGCGGCGGCTCGACGCTGATGGTCGGCACCACATCGCTGGCCGCACCGAACGACGCCAGCCGCTCGGTCATCGTGCCGGCCTGCTCCTTCGTGCGCGGCACGAGGACGTTCCAGCCGAAGAGCGGCTTGTTCTCCCACCAGGACAGCTGGTCGCGCAGCGCCACGGTGCCGCCCACGACCGCGACGGTCGGCGCGTGCACCTTGTCGGCGCGGATCGCATCGGCCGCTTCGGCGAGGGTGGTGACCTGGGTGGCCTGCTCGATCAGGGTGCCCTGCGAGGTGAGCGCGACACTGGTGTCGCCGTCCCGCCCGGCCGCGAGCAACCGGCCCAGCGCGTCGGCGATGTTCTCGGTGGCACCGAGCAGCACGACAGTCGTGTCGTCGCCGGCGGAGCGCTCCCACACGACCTTGCCGTCGCCGGCACTGATGACGTGCACAGCACGAGTCGCGTTGTTGGTCAACGGGATTCCGGCGTATGACGGCACCGCGGACACCGCGCTGACGCCGGGCACGATCTCGAAGGGGATGCCGGCCTTGCGCAGGGCGACCGCCTCTTCGGCCAGACCGTTGAACATCGCGGGGTCGCCGTCCATCAGGCGGACCACCAGGGTCTCCTCGGAGGACGGGTCGCTCGGCGACGCCTGTTTCGCGGCGCGCACGACGAGCTTCGCGCGGGAGGCGTGCGTCAGCGGCTGGCCGGCCTCGCCGTGTCCGGCGTCGACGATCTCCACGTCGGCGCGGGCGTAGGGCGCGACGAAGTCCTCGCGCGCGATCCGGTCGATCACGATGACGTCGGCGCGACGCAGCAGGCTGACGGCCCGCGTGGTCAACAGTCCGTGGTCGCCGGGGCCCGAGCCGACGAAGGCGACGGTGGGCAGGGCCTTCACGGCCCTGGCGCCCTTCGCCGTGCCGCTCTTGCGATTCGATGCAGTGGTGGTGCTCACGATTCACGCTCCGCAGCGTTTGTTGGGACGAGGTCTTCGGGGTGGGTGGGGAACGCATCCGGTTTCGGAGGCGCCCCTGGAGGTATGACGTCGGCGGCACCGTCCTGGAGCAACAGCTGTGCCAGTTCGATACCCAGCCGGGGGGCGGCCTCAATCGGGCCGGTGACGGATCGGCGCAGTTCGAAACCGCCGTCCTTGCTGCCGACGAACGCGCGCAACGAGATCATCAGAGAACCGTCGAGCTCCTCGACGACCTCGGCCAGCGCCCCGATCGGCGACGAGCAGCCCGCTTCCAGCGCACCGAGCAGCGCGCGTTCGGCAGTGACCGCGGCACGGGTGTCGGGGTCGTCCAAGGGCGCGAGCGCCGCGCGCAGCTCCGTGGCGTCCTCGCGGACCTCGAGCGCCAGCGCGCCCTGACCGGGAGCCGGCAGCATCTGCAACGGGTCGAGGACCTCGGTGATCGCCGCGGTGCGACCGATCCGTGCTAGCCCGGCGCGCGCGAGGACGACGGCGTCGACCGTGCCGCTGGTCACCAGCGACATGCGCGTGTCGATATTGCCGCGGATCCCGCGCACGGCGAGCCCGAGCCCGAGGGCGTTCAGCTGGGCGGCCCGCCGAGGCGAACCGGTGCCGACGACAGCGTCCTGGGGCAGCTCGGCGAGCGTGAGTCCGTCACGGGCGACGATGGCGTCGCGGGGATCCTCACGGGACGGGATGGCGGCGAGCACCAGGCCCGGTTCCGGCTGCACCGGCAGATCCTTCAGCGAGTGGACCGCGAGGTCGACCTCGCCGGCGAGCAGCGCGTGGCGGATCGCGGCGGCGAACACGCCTGTGCCGCCCATGGTCTCCAGAGGTCCGCGATTGGTGTCGCCCTCGGTGGTGATCATCACCAGCTCCACCTCGTGGCCGCGGTCGCGCAGCAACTGCGCCACGCTCTCGCTCTGGGTGGTCGCGAGCGCACTGCGCCGGGTGCCGAGTCGCACCATCATCGGCGATCACCGTCCGACAGCCGCGGGACCCGCGAGACGCGGGCCTCGTGCGGGTCGAGGTCGAAGAGGGTGCGCAGCAGTGCGGCGTAGTCCTGTCCGTGCTCCTCACCGGCGAGCTGCTTCATCCGGACCGTGGGCGTGTGCAGGATCTTCTCCGTCACCCGGTGCAGGGTCTGGCGCACCTGCGCCGCCTGCGCATCGGTCAGCTGCAGGCGACCGACCAGCCGGTCCATCTCCGCGTCGACGACGTCCGCGGCGCGCACCCGCAGCGCGGAGACGGTCGGCACGACCGCGGCCGAGCGGCGCAGCACCAGGAACTCCGCGACCTCGGCGGTGACCAGGTCCTGTACGACGCGCAGCGAGTCGCGCTGCGGGCCGTCGGCGGTGGTCCGGGCGCCGAGCTCCTCGAGCGTCACGAGCGTGACGCCGTCGAGCTCGCCGCACGCGGGGTCGATGTCGCGCGGCAGCGCAAGGTCGATCAGCACCATGTGCCGGGCGGGCGGGCTGTCGGCGGTCAGCAGGTGCGGCACCAGGATGTGGCCCACGGCACCGGTGCAGGAGATCACGATGTCGGCCCCGGCGAGGGCGTCGGTCAGCTGCGCCCAGGGTCGCGCGGTCGCTCCGGTCGCGGCGGCCAGTCGCTGCCCGTGCTCGGGCGTGCGGTTGACGATCGTGAGGCCGCCGACGCCGGCGCGGGTGAGGGTGTGGGCGGCGAGGGCGCTCATCGAACCGGCGCCGATGACGACCGCGGACTGCGCGGACAGTGCGCCGAGGTGCTCCTGCGCGATGCCCAGCGACTGCTCCACCAGCGATCGGCTGACGGTGTCGAGATCGGTCTCGGCGTGCACCCGCTTGCCCACCCGCAGGGCGTGCTGCACCAGCTCGGACAGCGACGAGCCGAGTCGCCCGGCGTCTTGGGCGGCCCGCATCGAGGCGCGCAACTGACCCAGGATCTGGCTCTCGCCGATGGCCATCGAGTCCAGCCCCGCGGCGACGGAGAAGAGGTGGGCGACGGCCCGGTCCTCGAAGTGCACGTAGAGGTGGTCGCGCAGCGCGGGCAGCGGCATGCCGGTCACCGCGGCGAGCGTCTCGCTGATCGAGGTGACCGCACCGTGGAAGGTGCCGACCTCGGCGTACAGCTCGGTGCGGTTGCAGGTCGACAGCACGAGCAGCTCGCTGACGTGCTCGTTGCCGACCAGGGACTCCCCGATCCGGTCCTGCTGCACGTCGTTGAGGACGACGCGCTCCAGCGTGGCGATGTCGGCGGTGCGGTGGGAGATGCCGATGACGATGACGCTCATCCGCTGGCCTCGATCCCGTCGGCGCCGAGGCGGGCGTCGTCCTTGCCGCGCTGCTCGTGGAAGGCCAGGATCTGCAGCTCGGTGGCGAGGTCGACCTTGCGCACCTGGGTGTGGGCCGGGACGTTCAGCACGCCGGGCGCGAAGTTGAGGATGGAGCGCACGCCGAGGGCCACGACGGCGTCGGCGACCTCCTGGGCGGCGACCGGCGGCGTAGAGATGACGGCGATGACCTGCTCGGTCACGCTAGCTGCGAACTGCTCGAAGTCCACGACCTGCATGCCGGCGATCGTGGTGCCCACCACGGCGGGGTCGCGGTCGACGAGCCACTGCACCTCGAAGCCGCGGGTGGCGAAACCGCTGTACGCCGCGAGCGCGTGCCCGAGGTTGCCCATCCCGATGATCGCGACCGACCAGGGGTGCTGCAGGCCGAGCTGGCGGGTGATCTCGCTGGCCAGCCGCTCCACGTCGTAGCCGACGCCGCGCACGCCGTAGGAGCCGAGGTAGGACAGGTCCTTGCGCAGGCCGGCCGAGCGGACGCCCGCGATGGTCGCGAGCTCCTCGGAGGACACGACCTCCACACCGGCGGATACGAGGGGGTGCAGAGCACGCAGATAGCCCGGAAGTCGAGCTACCGTCGCGTCCGGGATGTCCCGCCGCGTCATGGGGTCGGTCGTCAAGGGCGCTCGACTCCTCCCGAGGTCGGCAGGCCCTATATCAAACGCCTGCGCAGAGGAAGTAATACCCCCTGACCATAAGACTTTGTGAAGGCATGCACAAAATCGCTCTGAAGCGCTGAAAGTGCTAGGCGGTACTACACCTGCTGCATCTCGCGAACGTTCGGGCGAAGAGTCGGGGGCTCAGGCCAGGGTGGCGCGCAGCCGCTTCTCGTCGACCCGCCAGTAGTCGTGCTGGGCGCCGTCCACGAGCGTGACGGGGATCTGTTCGGCGTACTGCTCGCGCAACGCCGGATCATCGAGGATGGAGATCTCCACCCACCCGACGCCGGTGTCGGCCGCGACCGCGGCGATGACCGTGCGGGCATCGTCACAGAGGTGGCACCCCGGCTTGCTGATGAGGGTGATGCGCGGCTCGTCGCTCACCAGAAGACCGAACGTCGTTGCAGCAGCAGCGAGTAGAGCGTCTGCTGGATGGTCTCGCGCACCTGGTCGGTCAGATCGAAGACCAGCATGGGGTCGTCGGCGGCCGTCGGCTCGAAGCTGTCGGTCGGGATGGGCGCGCCGAATTCGATGATCCACTTGCTGGGCAACGGGAGCAGACCGAGCGGGCCGAGCCAGGGGAAGGTCGGCGTCAGCGGGAAGTAGGGGAAGCCGAAGAGCCGGGCCAGGCTCTTGGCGTTACCCAGCAGCGGGAAGATCTCCTCGGCGCCCACGATCGAGCACGGGATGATCGGCACACCGGTGCGCAGCGCCGCGCTGACGAACCCGCCGCGACCGAAGCGCTGCAGCCGGTAGCGCTCGCCGAACGGCTTGCCGACGCCCTTGAAGCCCTCGGGGCAGACGAAGACCAGCTCGCCGGCGCGCAGCAGCCGCTCGGCGTCGGCGTTCGCCGCCAGCGTGGATCCGGACTTGCGCGCCAGATCGCCGAGCACCGGGGACTGGAAGACCAGGTCCGCGCCGAGCGCACGCGCGTACCGGTGGCCGGGCGTCTCGTCGTGGATGGCGACCTGGACCATCAGCCCGTCGACCGGCACCGTGCCGGAGTGGTTGGACACCACCAGCGCGCCGCCCACGAGCGGAAGGTTCTCGATGCCGCGCACCTCGACGCGGAACCAGCGCTTGTAGAGGGGCCGCAGCAGCGGCAGCCACACCTCGTCGGTGAACTCCTGGTCGAAGCCGAAGTCGTCGACCTCGTACTCCCCGGTGATGCGACGCCGCAGGAAGGCCAGCGCCTTGGTGATCCGCCGGTCCAGGTCGTCACCGGAGAGCCCTGCCGCCGAGCCGGCGATCCGCAGGGTGCGCACCAGCAGCTTGACGATCGACTCGATGTCGTACGGCGACCCGCTCGGCTCGGGTGCCGGTGCGGGGTCGGGCACGACGCGCAGCGGTCGGTCGGCACGCGCGCCGGCGAACGCGGCGCGGGGCGGACGCTTGCGCGCGCCCGTCGCGTCGGATCCGGTGGTCTTGTCAGGCATGGGCTCCCCCTGCTCGCAGCAGCGCCGACACTCGGTTGTCGCCGCCGAAGACGTCGGTGAATGCTTCGCGTGTGGTGCGCTCGGGGGTGTAACCGAGCGACGTACGTAGTGCTGTGGTGTCCATCCCCCGCCCGAAGCAGAGCAGGTCCATCTGCTCCGCGGAGAAGTTGCCGACCCGGGCGCGCGAGGTGAACTGCTGAACGAGCGGCCCGGCCTGCGCCAGCACCGGAAGTGTCGGGCGACCGGCGATCCGCGCGGCCTGGTGCACGGTGAGCACCCCGTCGCCGGCGACGTTGATGACGCCCGTGCAGTCCTCGCGCAAGGTGGCGGCATGGATGGAGCCGATCGCGTCGTCCAGGTGCAGCACCTGGAACCTGCCGTCGAATCCCAACGGCACCGGGATCACCGGCAGGTGGAAGAGGTCGGAGAAGGTGGTGCGCAGCCCGGGGCCGACGACGTTGGCCATCCGCAGCATGCACACGTCGACGTCGGGCCGGCGACGGCCGAAGCCGCGTACGTAGGTCTCGACCTCGACGGAGTCCTTGCCGAAACCGCGCGGCGGGGTGCGCCGCGCCGTCATGTCCTCGGTGAACATCGCGGGGTCGCGCGGCGAGCTGCCGTAGACCGCGGAGGACGACTTGACGACGAGCCGTCGCAGCGAGGGCGCCTTCTGGCACGCAGCGAGCAGCTGCATCGTGCCGATGACGTTGATCTCCTTCTGCGTCGTGCGCCCGCCCGCCTGCCGCGGCGTGGTGATCACGCCCAGGTGCACGACGGTGTCGACGTTCTCCTGCTTGATGATCTTGCCGATGATCGGGTTGCGGATGTCGGCACGGACGAACTCCGCCCGGCCGATGTCATGGGCAGGGCGTACGACGTCGACGGCCAGCACCCGCTCGATCCGCGGGTCGGTCGACAGGGCCCGCGCGGCGAGTCCGCCGACGAAACGCGAGACCCCGGTGACGAGCACGGTCGTAGCCATCGGGTTCCCTCTCGCGGGTGCGGATGATCGCTGTGCGCAGATCGTACGACGAAGCCCCCGCCCGCCACGGCTCACGCCAGGCGACAGGGGCCTTCGTAGGTCTTACTGCTACTTCTTGTTACGACGCTGGTGTCGCGTCTTGCGCAGCAGCTTGCGGTGCTTCTTCTTCGCCATCCGCTTGCGGCGCTTCTTGACTACTGAACCCATGCGTGAACGCTGTCCTTCGATGATCGGAAAATTTCAGAAAGGCTGCCAGTCAGGCTACGGCATGCCGGGGATGCGGCCGAATCAACCGTCTCTCCGCACCGGCCGGGCGGATTCAGGCAGTGCCCATGTAGGACTGGCTGAGGTATTCGGTCACGGCGGTCTCGGGCACCCGGAACGAGCGTCCCACCCGAACGGCCTCGAGCTCGCCGCTGTGCACCAGTCGGTAGACCGTCATCTTCGACACCCGCATGATGGTGGCCACCTCGGCGACGGTCATGAAGGTGACCTCGCCCACGTGCGTCTCGTGCGGCATGGTGGGGCCTCTATTTTCTGTGCGGTCCGCAACGGATGGTCTTTTCAGCAGGCCAGGAGTGCGGGTCGGCTGGTGCTGAAATGCACCCTAGAGGTAGAACGCATCCTGTGTGAAGTTTGAGACTAAAATGTCCACTCGACACGCCGTACGAGCGTGTTTCTTCCTGCCCGATTACGCATGCGCCGACGCCCACAACAGACCACGCGGCGCCCTTGCAGCGACGACCCCACCGAATCAGCGCCCACAATGGACCACGCGGCGCCCTTGCAGCGACGACCCCACCGGATAAGCACCCACAACGGACCACGCGGCGCCCTCCCGCGAGCTCAGTCGAACCAGACGTTGAGCCCGTGCTCGGGGAAGACCGCCTCACGGGTGGCGAGCACGCACTGGTCGACCCGATCGTTCGGGTCGGCGCCGGTGGCCCAGGACTTCCACCACACCCGGTCGTGCTCGGCCACCCCGTCGCCCATCCGCGGCGGACCGGGCCGCCCACAGGTCATCCGTGCGTAGTCGTGCCAGGCCGCCGGGATGGCCGTGTCCAGCGGGATGGGTGCGTGCGCGGCGATCCCGAGCAGGTGGGTCCACGTGCGCGGGACGACGTCGACGATCTCGTATCCGCCGCCACCGAGTGCCACCCAGCGACCGTCGGCCACCTCATGGGCCAGGTCGTGCATCGACTCGGCCGCGGTCCGCTGCGCGTCCACCGACAGGCGCAGGTGCGCCAGCGGGTCCAGATAGTGGGAGTCGCAGCCGTGCTGGGTGACCAGCACCTGCGGGGCGAACGCGCGCAGCAGAGCGGGTACGACGGCGTGCAGCGCCCGCAGCCAGGCCGCGTCGCCCACCCCGGGCGGCAGCGCGATGTTGGCGGCGCCGCCGAGCGCGCCCGGGCCGCCGATGTCGGCCGGATCACCGGTGCCCGGGAAGAGAGTGCGCGGGCCCTCGTGGATGGAGATGGTGAGCACCCGCGGGTCGTCCCAGAAGACCTTCTCGACGCCGTCGCCGTGGTGCACGTCGAGGTCGACGTACGCGACCCGCTGCGCGCCGGCCCGCAGCATCGACTCGATCCCGATGGCCACATCGTTGTAGACGCAGAATCCGGACGCGTTTCCGGGCATCGCGTGGTGCATGCCGCCGGCGAAGTTGACGCCGTGCGACACCTCACCGGACCACACCGCGTCGCAGATGTCGCGGGTGCCGGCCGCGATGAGCGCGGACGCCTCGTGCATCCCGAGGAACGCCGGGTCGTCGGTCGTGCCGAGCCCGTACGTCGTGTCGGCCAGCTCGGGGTCGGCGGACGCGACGCGCACGGCCTCGACGTACGCCGCGTCGTGCACCGTGCGGACCAGGTCCTCGGTCGGGTCCGAGGGCCCCGTGACCTGGACACCGGGGGCATCGAAGACGCCGTACTCACGCGCCAGTACGGCGGTCAACGCGAGCCGCCGCGGGTCCATCGGGTGGTGATCGCCGAAGTCGTACCGGGTCAGCCGTTCGTCCCAGACGATCCGGGTCGAGGCGGTCATCGGCTCGTCATCGACGGTCCGGGGTCACAGCACCGAGCTCGGCACCGAGCCGGGGTCCTCGCCGAGGGAGTAGACCATCGCCATCTCGTCCTCGGGGACGTCCGGCTCCTCCTGGGTGGAGGGTGTGCCCTCGGGCACGCCGGTGACCTTCATCGGTCGCCGCGCGTCGGTGGGACGGAAGCCGAAGCTGCTCGCGAACGCGACACCCCGGCCGTTGTCGGTGCCCACCCAGTAGACGACGAACTGGAAGGAGTCGGTGCCGGCCTGCTCGACGCCCGCCTGCACGAGTCGCCAGGCAACGCCCTGACCACGCAGGTCGGGCTTCACCCAGAGGCCGAAGAGCTCGCAGCTGCGGGGGTCCTCCGCGGGCGACCGCCCGACGGACACGACGCCCACGACGTCGTCGCCGCGCTCGGCGATCAACCGGCGGGAGCGGACCAGACGACGTCGCCAGAAGGCGTCGTCGAACTGTCGTTCCTGCGCGACGCTGGCCGCGAAGGCATCGGGGCTGTCGGACAGTGCAGCCAGCCGTACGTCACGGTAGATCTGCCAGTCCTGCTCCCCGAGAGCACGAACCGTGATGTCAGTCATGCGGGTACTCTCGCACGGCCGTCGCGCCCGGGGGTAGCTGCGTCCACCCCTCGCGACTCACTCCCCTGCGGCCAGCTGGGCCGAGCGCCGTGCCGCCGCCTCGATCGCGGTGAGGAACGCCGCGCGGACCTTGTGGTCGTCCAGTTCGCGCAGTGCGGCCATCGTGGTGCCACCCGGGCTGGAGACCTGCTCGCGCAGCACCGTGGGGTGCTCGCCGGTCTCCTTCAGCATGGTCGCGGCGCCGTAGAGGGTCTGCACGACCAGCTCGGTGGAGGTGGCGCGCGGCATCCCCAGCAGCACGCCGGCCTCGATCATGGCCTCGACGACGTAGAAGATGTACGCCGGCCCGCTACCGCTGATCGCGGTCACCGCGTCGAGGTGGTGCTCCGGCAGCGCGACGACCCTGCCGCAGGCCTGCAGCAGCCCGGTCGCGGTGGCCAGCTGGTCGGCATCGCAGTGCGCGCCGGGGCTCACCGCAGACATGCCCTGATCGACCAGGGCCGGGGTGTTGGGCATCACCCGGGCCACCGAGGTGCCCTCGGGCAGCTGCGCCTCCAGGAACGCCGTGGTGATCCCGGCCGCGAGGGAGACCACGAGCGTGCTGTCGCCGACCGCGCCGGAGATCTCCTGCACCAGCGCGCGCATGTCCTGCGGCTTGACCGCGAGCACGATGGTCGCCGCCTGGGCTGCGGCCTCCGCGGCGGGAAGCGCCCGCACGGCGTACTTGTCCTTCAGGTGCGCGAGCCGCTCGGGGCTGCGGTCGCTGATCAGGACCGTGGCGGCATCGCGTCCGCCGCGCAGCCAGCCCGAGAGCAGCGCCTCGCCCATCACCCCGGCGCCCAGGATGGCAACGGTGTCGGCGCGCGACACGGTCATCCCCTGCTGATGAGGGAGCGGGCGAAGAACATCGCGTTCGCCGGCCGTTCGGCCATCCGGCGGACGAGGTAGCCGTACCACTGGTCGCCGTACGGCACGTAGATGCGCATCTGGTGGCCGGCGTCGGACAGTCGCTGCTGCTCGTCGGGGCGGATGCCGTAGAGCATCTGGTACTCGAAGGAGTCCGAGGCACGCAGGCAACGGTCGGCCAGCGACCCGGCGATCTGGATGAGCCGGGGGTCGTGGCTGGCGACCATCGGGTAGCCGTCGCCGTGCATGAGCACCTTGAGGCACCGCACGTAGGACAGGTCGACGTGCGCCTTGTCGAGGTAGGCGACGCTGCCCGGCTCGTCGTAGGCGCCCTTGCACAGCCGGATCCGGCTGCCGGCGGTCGCGAGGTCGCGGCAGTCGGCCTCGGTACGCCGCAGGTAGGCCTGCAGGACCGCGCCCACCCAGGGGAAGTCGGCGCGTAGCTCGCGCACGCCCTCGAGGGTGTCGTCGGTGGTGGTGTGGTCCTCCATGTCGATGGTGACCGTCGTGCCCGCGGCGGCCGCGGCCGCGCAGATCTCCCGCGCGTGGTCCACCGCGATCTTGTGGCCGTCGTGCGGCAGCGCCTGCCCGATGGCGCTCAGCTTGACGCTGACCTCCACGCCGCCGCGCTCGGTGAGCCCGGCGTCGCTCAGCGCCCGCAGGACGTCGAGGTAGGCGTCGCGGGTGTGCCGTGCTCCCTCGAGATCCGTGCAGTCCTCGCCGAGGAAGTCCAGGGTGCCGAGCAGTCCCTGCCCGTGCAGTCCGGTCGTCGCCTCGACGGCGTCTGAGGTGCCCTCGCCGGCGACGTAGCGGCGTACGACGTCCCGGCTGACGGGCGCGTTCTGCACGACCCGCCGCACCTTGTCGTTACGGGACAGGCCAAGCAGGCCTGCGCGCAGTGCTGCGCTGGGGTCCAACACGATTGATCTCCTCGAATTACGCGAGCCGGCTGATCTCCACGGTCACGAACATCTTGCTGCCCGGGGTGCCGGTGAAGATGCCCCGCAGGGGCACGACATCTGAATGGTCGCGACCTTGCGCCACTTCAATGTAGAAGTCGTCGGGGACCACTCCTGCACTCGGGTCGACCGCGGTCCATGCGCCGTCCCACCACTGGATCCATGCGTGTGACACACCGGTGACGTTCGCACCGACCGGAGCGTCCCGGTCGGGGAAGACGTAGCCGGTGACGAACCTGGCCGGGATGCCCTGCGAACGCAGGGCGCCCAGGGCGAGGTGGGCGAAGTCCTGGCAGGCGCCCTGGGCGTCGTCCCAGGCACCGGCGCAGCGTGCGTAGACCGTGCGCCGTCCCGCGATGTAGTCCAGCCGTTCGCGGATGGCGGCGATGACGTCGGTGACGAAGACCGCAGGAGTCGGAGCGTTCTCGCGCACCCGCGCGACGACCTCCTCGAAGGCGGGGCCGAGCGCCGTCCGCGGGACGATGCGCAGCACCTCCTCGAACTCGTCGCGCACCGAGGGGTCCGCGTACTGCTCCCAGGTCATGCCCGCCGTCTCGGCGGGGTGGCGGTCGACCGTCACGGTGCTGATCGCGACGACCTTCAGCTCGTCGTGCGGTTCATGAAGCTCGAACGACGTGACGGTCGTGCCCCAGTAGTCGGTCCACTGCTCCATCCACGGCGTCGGCGTGACGTCGACGCGGGAGTGCAGCACCGTCTGGCGGGCGCTCGACAGCGGCGTCAGACGCGCCTCGTTGTAGGACTGCGTCGCCGGGCCGGTGTAGGTGTAGCCGGTGCGGTGCACCAGCCGCATGGTCACGCTCACAGGGCCTCCGTCAGCCACTCGGGCGCCACGACGCCCTCGAAATACCGCTTCGCGATCGCCTCGGTCGCATCGGCGCAGACGCGCTGCAGCTCCTCCATCTCCCGGGGCAGGTCGGTGACCAGGTCGGTCAGGGACAGGTAGGACAGTCTCGCGTGCGCCTGCCCGATGACCCGTGCCGCGTCGCCGCCGAAACCCACCCGCCTCGACCTCGGGTCCAGCTCCTCCAGGCAATGCCCGGCCTGCTCGAGCAGGTGGGAGATCGAGCGCGGGAAGAGCCGGTCGAGCAGTAGGAACTCCGCTGCGGCGCGCGGGGATTCGGTCACCCGGTAGACGCGGGTGAAGGCGTGGGCGGCGCCGCACGAGCGCAGCGTGAGCGCCCAGGCGCCGTTCGGCCCGGACACGTAGTTGCCCATCGTGATCAGCCGCGCGGTCATGTCGATCCGCTCGATGCTGCGCCCGAGGACGATGAACTGCCAGCCGTCGTCGTGGCTCTGGGTGCTGTCCGCGAGCGCGGAGATCATGCTGGCCCGCTCGCGCACGAAACGGAACGCGTCAGCGGGCCGCCGCTGCTGCAGTTGCCCCGCGAGCACCGCGTTGTAGGTGCTGTTGATGGCCTCCCACACCTCGGTCGAGACGACCTCCCGCGAGCGCCGCGCGTTCTCCCGGGCGGTCTCGATCGCGTATGCGATGGAGGGGGCGGCCGTGCGGTCGAGCAACAGGGTCTGCAGCAGCGTCCCGGCGTCCGGGGTGCCCTCGCCGTACGCGATGCCCATGGCAGCCATCACCGAACGGCAGGTGGCCTCCTCGTCGATGACCGGGTCCTCGATGAGCAGCTGCAGGTAGGTGTCGAGGATGCGCGCCGTGCACTCGGCGCGCTCGACGTAGCGGCCGATCCAGAAGAGCGCCTCGGCGATCCGGCTCAACATCTAACGCTCACCGCCGAACGACGTCCGCACCGCGGTCTGGCTCTGGCTCTGGCTCTGGCTCTGCTCGCCACCGTGGCCGCTCGGGGGCGGTGCGGCGTCGTCGGCGCCCGATGCGCGCTCTGCGGCCCGCCCGGCCCGCAGGCTCGGGTGCACGACGGCGTCGTCGGCCGCGGGGGCCGGTGACGCCTCGGGGACGGCACCGCGATCGGCGGCCAGCACCCAGGTGTCCTTGGACCCGCCGCCTTGACTGGAGTTGACGATGAGCTCACCCTCCGGCAGGGCCACCCGGGTGAGGCCGCCGGGCAGCACCCAGACCTTCTCGCCGTCGTTGATCGCGAACGGCCGCAGGTCCACGTGCCGCGGCGCCATCGTGTCGCCGATCAGGGTCGGCACCGTGGACAGCTGGATCACCGGCTGCGCGATCCAGCCGCGCGGGTCGGCGATCAGTCGCTTGCGCATCTCGTCCAACTGGGCCGCGGTGGCGCGCGGACCGATGATGATGCCCTTGCCGCCGGCGCCGTCGACGGGCTTGACCACCAGCTCCGCGAGTCGGTCGAGCACCTCGGCGCGGTGCTCCGCATCCTCCATCCGCCAGGTGTCGACGTTCGGCAGGATCGGCTCCTGGCCCAGGTAGTAGCGGATGAGATCGGGCACGTAGGTGTAGGTCAGCTTGTCGTCGGCGACCCCGTTGCCGACGCCGTTGGCGATCGTGACGTTGCCGGCCCGAGCGGCGTTCAGCAGACCGGGCACGCCGAGCATCGAATCCCTGCGGAAATGCACGGGATCCAGGAAGTCGTCGTCGACGCGTCGGTAGATCACGTCGACCGGTCGCAGGCCGTTCGTGGTCCGCACCAGCACCCGGCCGCCCTGGGCGACCAGGTCGCGGCCCTCCACCAGGCGAGTGCCCATCAGGCGGGCCAGCAGGGCGTGCTCGAAGTACGCGGCGTTGAAGGCCCCGGGTGTCAGCACGACGACCGTGGGGTCGGTGACACCGCTCGGCGCGCAGGCCCGCAGGCTGGCGAGCAGCTTCGCGGGATACTGCGAGACCGGCCGGATGCGGTGGTGCGCGAAGACCTCGGGCAGCGCCGTGGACATCGCGCGCCGGTTGGAGATGACGTAGGAGACCCCCGAAGGGATCCGGACGTTGTCCTCCAGTACCCGGAAGTCGCCGTTGCCGTCGCGCACCAGGTCGATGCCCGAGACGTGCACCCGGACGCCGTGCGGGTAGTTGATGCCCTTGGCGACGCGCAGGAAGTGCGGGCTGCTCGTCACGACACGGCGCGGGATGACCCCGTCCCGGAAGACCTGCCCCTCGTCGTAGATGTCGGCGAGGAACGCCTCCAGAGCCCGGACTCGTTGGGCGACACCGGCTTCCACGTGTGACCAGGTCTGCGCCTCGATCAGCCGGGGCACGATGTCGATCGGGAACGGCCGCTCCTGGCCGCCGATGTCGAAGGTGACGCCCTGGTCGAGGTAGGAATGGCCGAGATAGTCGGCGCGCGCCTGCACCTCCTGCATCGACAGACGCTGCATCTGACGCTGGATGCCCATGTAGTCGGGCCGGCAGCCGGCGCCGTCGTACATCTCGTCGAACGTGTCCGGCCCCGACCGGTATCCGCCGAAAACCTGACCCGAGGTGCCGCCCTGCGTCTGGCTCTGGCTCTGCGTCACGCCGTCACGTTATCGGCACCGTGTTGCGTCCCTGTTTCGATCGGCCGCATCGATCCGCACGGAGGTCCGTGCCGGACGCGTCAACTCACGATGTCCTTGCGCTCGAAACGCCACCAGGCCAGGGCCAGGAAGACCGCCGAATAGGTAAGGGCGACTCCGGTGCCGCGGATCATCCCGTCCCAGTTGACGCTCGGGCCGAGGGCGTCGAGCCAGGAGTACTGGAAGTGGGTGGGCAGGACGTTGCGGTAGGAACCGAGGGCGGTGATGGCGTCCAGGATGTTGGAGACCACCACCAGCAGCACCGCGCCGCCGACCGCGCCGAGCGGAGCATCGGTCAGCACGCTCAGCAGGAAGGCCAGGGCGGCGACCAGCAGCGACTGCAGGCTCGCGTACGCGACCACGATCAGCAGCCGCTGCAGTCCGACACCGGTGCCGAACGAGCCGCCCAGGGGCGACTGTGCGGGCGCCCAGCCGAAGAACACCCCACCGATCAGGAACGACCACACGGGCACCAGCAGGTTGGCGCCGAGGCTGAGGCTGAGCGCGACGGTCAGCTTCTGGCGCAGCAGCCGCGAGCGGGGCACCGGGATCGCGAGCAGATACCGCAGGGAGGACCAGCTGGCCTCGCTCGCCACCGTGTCGCCGCAGAAGAGGGCGACGATGACCACGAGCAGGAAGGCAGCAGAGGCGAACTCGGTATAGAAGGCGAAGTTGGCGGCGCCCGCGCTGCCCAGAGTGATCAGGGCCGAGCCGGACGCGCCGGCCCCACCCCCGCCACCGCCGCGACCTCCGCCGGGGTTGTTGACCTTCAGCGCGATCGCCACGATCACCGGCAGGACGATCAGGAGCAGGGCCGCGAGCTGGGTACGACGGCGGCGCAGCTGGCGCACGAACTCCACCCGCAGCGACAGGGTGCGGCCGGGCCGGAACGCCGCGCGCTCGCCCGGCGGGAGCTCGGCCAGCCGGTCGTGGACACCGCGGCGGGTGGCGGCGATCTCGTTCATTCGTCCGCTCCGACCAGTTGCATGAAGACCTCTTCCAGCGAGTGTCTGGTAGCGACCTGCTGGGCCTCGATGCCGGCGTCCGCGAGCACCCGCACAGCGCGTTCGGGATCGGCCACCCGCAGCCGGTCGGGTCCGGCGACCGCGCCGACGATCTCCTCGACCGACCCGGCTGTGATCAGACGCCCGTTGTGCATCACCACGACGTGCGTGCAGGTCTGCTCGACCTCGTCGAGCAGGTGACTGGACAGGACCACGGTGCGCCCCGTCTCGGCGTACCGGCGCAGCACCTCGCGCATCTCGATGATCTGCGGCGGGTCCAGACCGTTGGCGGGCTCGTCGAGGATGAGGACCTCGGGAAGCCCGAGCATGGCCTGTGCGATCGCCAGGCGCTGGCGCATCCCCTGGCTGTAGGTCTTCACGCGGCGTTCGATGGAGGGTCCGAGCCCGGCGATCTCCAGCGCGGTCTCGAAGTCGGCGTCCTCCTCCGGACGGCCGGTCGCGGCCCAGAAGAGCCGCAGGTTGTCGCGGCCGGACAGATGCGGCAGCAGCCCAGGGCCCTCGATGAACGCGCCGGTGCGCGACAGCACTGCGGCGCCCGGTCCGATGAGCTCGCCGAAGAGCCGGATGGAGCCGGTGGTGGGCGCGATCAGCCCCATCAGGGTGCGCAGCAGGGTGGTCTTACCCGCACCGTTGGGTCCGAGCAGCCCGACGACCTGTCCCTGCTGGACCGAGAAGGTGACGTCGTCGACGGCCCGGTAGCCGTCGGCGTACACCTTGCTCAGGTGCTCGATGCTCACCGGCACGTGCTGAAGCGCGGGCTCGAACGAGTGACGTCGGCGACGGCGTACGGCGGCGAACGCGACGCCGAGCAGGAAGAGCGCCATCGCGACGAGACCGACGATCAACCAGGGCCACGGGTGGCCGGTCGCCTCGGTGCGGCCTACGGCGGTGGAGAGCCCAAGCTGGGGAGAGGCGAGCGCGACGTCGTAGCTGCGGGCGTCGGTCGGCAGCTGGTAGGCGAGGTCGGTCGTCGCGACCCGGACGACGACCCGGTGCCCTGCCGGCACCGACTGCACGATGCCCGGCAGCCGCACCGTGACCGTGGTCGGCACTCCCGGACGCAGGCCCGTCAACCGGATCGGGGCGACGAGACCGGAGGGCAGGGTGTCGCTGCCGTCAGGTGCGACGTCGTGCAGCGACGCGAAGAGGGTCGCGTCGGTGGTGGTCCGCGCCGTGATGCGCAGCTGGACGGTCGAGGAGCCCGCGACCAGCTCCGTCTTGGTCAGCGGCGCGGAGGAGAAGGATGCGAACTGGCCTGGTATCGAAGCCAGTTGGGTAGCCCCGGTCACTCCGGCGAGACCGGCTGCCTGGCCGAGCAGACCACCGAGGCCCGGGACCGCCGTGACCGCGGCGGGGTTTCCGCCCGCCGGGGCGAAGATCGTCCTCGAAGCACCGGACAGGGCGACCGGCACCTGCCGGCCGGCGCCGTACCCGCCCTCGATGCGGACGGTCTGGTCGATGCTCGAGCCGTCCTGCGACGACAGCGCCGCGCCGGTGAGGGACGCGGTGAACGACCGGTCGGGCACCCGCCCATGCTTCAGGATCGGGTCGAACCAGCTGCGCAGGAAGCCCACGAGCTGGGACGTCGAGGTGCCGCCGTCGTGACCTCCGCTGCGCCAGATCACCTTGGTGGGGGTCCCCGCGGCGGCGATGCCGCGGGCGTTGGCGTCGGCCTGGGACAGGTCGAAGAGCGAGTCCTGCTCGCCCTGGCTCAGCAGCGTGGGCGCCGTGATCCGGCTCAGGACCCGCGCAGGACTCGAGGCCTGCAGCAGGCTGAGGATCGTCGCATCGGGCCGGCCGGTGGCAGCTGCCTGTTGGTACGCCGCGCAGACATCGGCCGCGAACCGTCCGCAGCCGTTGCTGCTCGGCGTCCTGCCCGCCGCGGCACCGAACAGCTGGCCCGCCCACAGCTTCTTGAAGACCCCGGGCGCGTGGCCCTGCGCGGCGTTGGGGAAGAGCGCCGTCGACAGGTCGTTCCAGGTGATGTCGGCGCCGACGGCGTCGATGCGGCGGTCGGTGCCGGCCAGCAGCAGCGCCAGTCCCCCGCCGTACGACGACCCGGCGACACCGATCCTCGGGTCGCCCGGGTGGTCCTTGATGACCTGTGGCATGGCGGCGAGGTAGGAGACGAGGAGTCGCGCGTCGGCGACCTCGTAGCTAGGTGCGTCGAGATGGATCAGACCGCCGGACCGTCCGAATCCCCTTGCCGTGTAGGCGAGTACGACGTAACCGTCCGCGGCGAGAGAACGCGCCTCACCGGCCAGGTCGGTCTTGCTGCCGCCGAAGCCGTGTGCCAACAGGATCGCCGGGGCCGGGGTCTTCGCAGGGAGGTAGACCGTGGTGTCGAGTCGCACCGGGGTGCCGCCCTCGGGCGTGCCGGTGACGAACTGCGACCGCGTGGCGATGTGCGGGCTGCCGGGTCTGAAGAGCGCGACCCCGCCGACGGCGAGAGCCAGGACCACGAACGCCGCCAGCAATCCGCGTACGGCGCGCGACCGCGGGATCCTGGTCCGCGGCAGCTTCATGCCTCCAGTAAAGACGGGCGGGCTGTGGAAAGGCCGAGGCGCCCCCACCCGATCGGTCGCCGACAGCACGGGTCGCGGTCCGCGGTCCAGGTCGCGGGGTGTGTCCGAGCCGCCGGTTTGCGTTCGTGCTGCGGGTTTGCGTTCGTGGCCAGGGCTGCAGCACTGGCCGCCGACGCAAACCGTCCACCGCGTCGGACGCCGGTCCTACAGTGACGGCCATGCCCTCGGCGGGCTGCTGAAGCACGTCGTGGCCACGGAGAGGTCGTGGATCCGCACCGACGTCGAACGCGGCGAGGAGGAGCCCCGCACGGACGAGTTCACCCTGGGCGCGGACGAGACCGTCGCTCAGTGGCTGGCCGCGTGGGAGCTCGAGTCGGCGCACACCGAGGAGGTGGTGCGGTCCGGGATCGACCTCGATCAGGAGGTGCCGGACTACCAGGGCGGCGCGTCGAACAACGTGCGCTGGGTGCTGCTGCACCTGGTGGAGGAGATGGCCCGCCACGCCGGCCACGCCGACCTGTTGCGCGAGGCGATCGACGGCCGGACCTACCGCCGCTGACGTCGGCCCTCCCGTTCGACGATCAGCACAGGACTCCGGTGGACGACTGGGCTCGTCGCACGAGCGCCTCGTGCTCGCCGGACCGACCGGGGGTCGGCACGCGCCGCGAGCGACTCTGGATAGCTTGGGCTGATGGCCCATGGAGTGTTCGCCGGACAGGGCGTGGTGCAGATCGCCGAGCTCCTGCTCGCATTCGTCCTCTCCTCCGGCATCGGGCTGGAGCGCACGCTGCGCGGCAAGAGCGCGGGCCTGCGCACCCAGTCGATCGTCGGCACCACCGCGGCGGCGATCCTGCTGGTCTCCAAGTACGGCTTCACCGACGTGCTGCACAGCGGCTCGGTCGTGCTCGACCCCTCACGCGTCGCGGCGCAGGTCGTCTCGGGCATCGGATTCCTCGGCGCCGGCCTCATCCTGTCCCGCGGCGGCGTCGTACGCGGTCTCACCACGGCCGCCGCCGTCTGGGAGACCGCAGCGATCGGGATGGCCGCCGGAGCCGGTCTGTGGTTGATCGCGCTGGTGGTCACCGCCCTGCACTTCGTGACGGTCTTCGGTTACACCGAGCTCGCCCACCACCTGCCGGGGAGCCGCACCAATGCCACGCGGCTGCAGATCATCTACAGCGATGGTCGCGGGGTGCTGCGATCACTGATCAACCGGCTCACCGCGCTCGGCTGGCGTGTCGACGGCCTCACCGGGATGCAGGACTCCTCGCGACTGCCCGAGGGCGTCGTCGCCGTGGTCATCACCGCATCGGGTCAGGCCGAACCCGAGCGTTTGGTGAAGGTCCTGAGCGGCGTCGACGACGTCGTGGGAGTCGGCGTCGTCGAGGACGACGACGAGCTCGAATAGCGACGTCGCGCTAGCCCGCGTCGCCAGCAGCGTACGAGCGGAAGTATGTCGTGCGCGCAGTGTCGTCATGCGCCGTATGCCGCAGCCCCACGGGCCTAGCCTGGCGGGATGAGCGACACCGAGGGTTTCGACACCTCCGTACCGCCGAGCGGTGAGGGATGCGCGGACTGCCTGGACGGCGCGAGCCCCGGCTGGTGGGTGCACCTGCGGCGCTGCGCCCAGTGCGGGCACATCGGATGCTGCGACACCTCCCTGGGCCAGCACGCGACCGCCCACCACGATGCGACCGGCCACCCGGTCATCCAGAGCTTCGAACCCGGCGAGGACTGGTGCTTCGACTACCGCACCGGCGGATTCGCCTACGGGCCCGCGCTCGCACCCCCGACCAGTCACCCCAGGGACCAGAGCGTCCCCGGTCCGGCGGACAGGATCCCGGCCGACTGGCAGAACCAGCTGCACTAGAGGACGCCGGGGCGCGCGACGACGCGTCCGCCGCGAGACGAGGTGTGGGTTCTGCGTTCGCGGCCAGGACTGCAGCACTGGCCGCAGACGCAAAACCCGCACCTGGCGCCCGGCACTGGGCCGGACCCAGCTCTGTCAGGGAAGGGCCGGCGCCGCGAAGTGAAGCCGCGCGAACGCGAGCGCCTCCGCGAGGTCCAGCTCGCGTTCCTCGTCGTCGAGCTTGCGGGTGCCGACCTCCAGGACGATCGACCCGTCGTACCCGCCCGCCGCCAGCGCCTCCAGGAACTGCGCGCACGGCTGCCCACCGCGTCCCGGCACCAGGTGCTCGTCCTTGAAGGACCCCGAGCCGTCGGCGAGGTGCACGTGGGCCAGTCGCTCGCCGAGCGCGGCCTGCATGGCCATCGCGTCCGATCCGGCGGTGGCGGTGTGCGACAGGTCGAGCGTCACGTGCGCGTAGTCGATGTCGACCGGGTCCCAGCCGGGCAGATAGGCCTGCATCTCGCGCTGCCGGGCACGCCACGGGAACATGTTCTCCACCGCGAGCTGTATGCCGGTCTCCTCCTCGCGCTGCGCCACCCCCGCGACGAACTCGGCGGCGTAGTCGCGCTGCCAGCGGAACGGCGGATGCAGCACCACCGTGTCGGCGCCGACCTCGCGTGCGACCCGGACCGAGTTGTCGACCTTGTCCCAGGGCTCGGTGCCCCAGATGCGTTGGGTGAGTAGCAGAGTCGGCGCGTGGATCGAGACCACCGGCAGCTGATAGTGGTCGATGAGCCGTTGCAGCGCACCGGCCTCCTGGCTGACCGGGTCGTTCCACACCATCACCTCGACCCCGTCGTAGCCGAGCCGGTCGGCGAGGTCGAAGGTGGCCGCGACGCCGTGGGGGTAGACCGAGGCGCTGGAGAGGACGACCTTGGCGTCCGGGATGCGGCTGATGCTCACTCGGCCGCGTCCCATCCGTCCATGGCGTCCAGGCGGCGCAGGATGACGCCCTCGCGCAGCGCCCACGGGCACAGCGTCAGGGCGGGTACGTCGAGCAGCTCCATCGTGCCCTCGATGACCACCGCGCCGGCCAGCATCTGCGCCGACCGGCTGGCCGACACCCCTGGAAGGCCCGCGCGCTCGGCGGCCGTCATCTTCGCCAGGCGCGGCACCAGCTTGGTCAGGTCGGCGCGCTCCAAGGTGCGTTCGACGTACGGACCCTCGTCCTTGGGCGCCGCTCCGCAGAGCCGCGCGAGCGACCGGATCGTCTTGCTGGTGCCGACGACGTGGTCGGGGCGGCCGAACCGGGTCAGGTCGCGCATGCTGCGGGCGATCTCGGTGCGCACCTGCTTGCGCATGGCGCGCAGGTCCTCCGCCGCCGGCGGGTCGCCCTGCAGCGTGCGCGTCAGGCGGCCTGCGCCGAGCGGCAGGCTGATCGCCGCGTCCGGCACCTCGTCCTGCCCGTTCGCGAGCTCCAGCGAGCCGCCGCCGATGTCGATGACGATCAGCCGCCCGGAGGACCATCCGAACCAGCGGCGTACGGCGAGGAAGGTCAGCGACGACTCCTGCTCGCCGGAGAGCACCTGCAGGTGGATCCCGGTCTTGTCGTGGACGGTCTTCAGCACGCCCTCGCCGTTGGGGGCCTCGCGGATGGCGCTGGTCGCGAAGGCCAGCAGCTGCTCGGCGCCCTGGTCCTCCGCGATGGTCTTGCACTCCTCGACGAAGCCGACGAGCGCCGCGATGCCCTCCCGCGCGATGTCACCGCTGGCGGTCGTGTGCTCGGACAGCCGCAGCTCGCGCTTGTGGGAGAACGCCGGGATCGGCTGGGCGCCGCGGTGCGCGTCGACGACGAGCAGGTGGACCGTGTTCGAACCGACGTCGATCACTCCGAGGCGCATGCGGCCAAACTAGTCGGCGCACCTTCGGTCGGTGAGCACCATCCACCGCCGGCCGTCGAGGATCTCCCGCGACAGCCTTCTGCGTCTGCTGGGTGCAGTCTGCCGGGGCTACGATCACGCCCGTGGCCGAGACCGATCCGAACGTCGCACGAAGCTGGGTCGAGTTCGACAACCCGGACGACGGTGCCGAGCGGTTCCGCTGCGACCTGACGTGGCTGACCTCGAACTGGACCTGCATCTACGGGCGCGGCTGCCAGGGCATCTACGCCGACCGCCCCGACGACGGATGCTGCACGCTCGGCGCGCACTTCGCCGACAAGGACGACCTGAAGAACGTCCGCCGGGTGGTCAAGGAACTCGGCCCCGACGAGTGGCAGTACTACGAGGAGGGCCACTCCGACATCGGCTGGCGCGAGAAAGAGGACGGCGCGACCAAGACGCGCGTCGTCGACGGCGCCTGCATCTTCCTCAACCGGCCCGGCTTCCCCGCGGGCGACGGCTGCTCGCTGCACCAGCACGCGCTGCTCACCGGCGTCGAACCGCACACCGTCAAGCCGGACGTCTGCTGGCAGTTGCCGTTGCGGCGCACCTTCCGCACGGTCGAGCGCGGCGACGACACGTCGTACCTGGAGATCTCGATCGGCGAGTACCAGCGCAGCGGCTGGGGCCCGGGCGGACACGACCTGGACTGGTACTGCAGCTCCAACCCCGAGGCGCACGTCGGCAAGGAGCCGCTCTATCTCTCCAACGCCGGCGAGCTGCGGCACCTGATGGGCGACGCGGCGTACGACGTGCTGGTCACGCACTGCGAGGCCCACCTGGCGCTCGCGAAGGCAGCGCGCCGCCCGGGCAACCGCACCCTGCTGCCGCTGCTGATCCACCCCGCCACGCTCGACGCGCAGAAGCAGAACCGCAAGCGCGTCTGACCGACCGCACGTCTGTCGGCGGCGGCGCATACCTTCTGCGTATGCCGACCGCGAGCGCCCGCAAGAAACCCCCAGCGCCGTCCTACCGCTGCGCCGAGTGCGGCTGGACCGCAATCAAGTGGGTCGGACGCTGCAGCGAATGCCAGGCGTGGGGCACCTTGGAAGAGGTCGGCCAGGTCGGCGTGCATACCGCCGCCGCGACCGTGCTCGAGCGGCCCGCCGTGCCGATCGGCGAGGTGGACGGGTCGCAGGCCTCCGCCCGGCCGACCGGTGTCAGCGAGTTCGACCGGGTGCTCGGCGGCGGCCTGGTGCCCGGGGCGGTCATCCTCGTCGCCGGCGAGCCGGGCATCGGCAAGTCCACGCTGCTGCTCGACGTGGCCGCGCGCGCGGCACGCGGGCCGCGCCGGGTGCTCTACGTCAGCGGTGAGGAGTCGGCCGCGCAGGTGCGGGTGCGGGCCGAGCGGATCGAGGCGCTGGCGCGCACCCTCTTCCTGGCCAGCGAGACCGATCTCGGCACGGTGCTGGCGCAGATCGACCAGGTCCGCCCGGAGCTGCTGGTGATCGACTCGGTGCAGACCATCGCCTCCACCGAGATCCCCGGCTCTCCCGGCAACGTCAGCCAGGTGCGTGAGGTCGCGGCGGCGATCATCCAGGTCGCCAAGCAGCGCGACATCAGCGTGCTGCTGGTCGGCCACGTCACCAAGGACGGCTCCATCGCCGGTCCCCGCGTGCTGGAGCACCTGGTCGACGTCGTCGTGCAGTTCGAGGGCGAGCGGCACTCGCGGCTGCGCCTGGTGCGCGCCGCGAAGAACAGATACGGCCCGACCGACGAGGTGGGCTGCTTCGACCTGTCCGACGTCGGCATCGTCGGCCTGCCGGATCCGAGCGGGCTCTTCCTCACCCGCCGGGAGCAGCCGGTGCCCGGCACCTGCGTCACGGTCACCCTCGAAGGGCGCCGTCCACTGGTCACGGAGGTGCAGGCCCTGATGGTCGACGGCGTGCAGGGCAACCCCAGGCGCACCACCAGCGGCATCGACTCCTCGCGGACGGCCATGATCCTCGCCGTGCTCGACCGCCGCGCCGGCCTGCCGGTCTCGCGCAGCGACTGCTACCTCTCGACCGTCGGGGGTGTGCGGCTCAGCGAGCCGGCGGCCGACCTGGCGATCGCGCTGGCCATCGCGAGCGGGGTGCAGGACCGTCCGATGGGCGCGGGCACCGTGGCCGTCGGCGAGGTGGGACTGGCCGGAGAGGTACGCGCGGTGTCCGGTGTCGCGCGACGCCTGGCCGAGGCCTTCCGCATCGGCTTCAGGAGGGCTGTCATCCCCTCGGGGTCGCTGGCCGGGGAAGCGGCGCCGGAGGGCATGCAGGTCGTCGAGGTGGACGACGTACGCGACGCCGTGCGGTTGATCGACGGGGGCGGCCCGCGCCTCACATAGAATCCAGCGCGTGCCACCCACCGAGGAACAGTTGCTGCGCGACACGCTCGCCGCGGCCGCTCCGGGCACCCAGTTGCGCGACGCCCTCGAGCGCATCCTGCGGGGCCGCACCGGAGCGCTGATCGTGCTGGGCTACGACACCGTGGTGCAGAGCATCAGCACCGGCGGTTTCCCCATCGACATCGACTTCTCCTCCACGCGGGTGCGCGAACTGGCCAAGATGGACGGCGCGATCGTCCTGGACAAGGGCGTCACGAGGATCATCAGCGCCGCCGTACAGCTCGTCCCGGACCCCAACATCCGCACCCGGGAGTCCGGCACCCGGCACCGCACGGCGGAGCGGGTCGCCAAGCAGACCGGCCTTCCCGTCATCTCGGTGAGCCAGTCGATGCAGACCATCGCCCTCTACGTCGGGTCGCTGCGGCACGTGATGGAGGGTTCCAACGCGATCCTGTCCCGCGCCAACCAGGCGCTGCAGACCCTGGAGCGTTACAAGTCGCGCCTCGACGAGGTCACCCGCACCCTGTCCGCCCTGGAGATCGAGGACCTGGTCACGGTCCGCGACGTGGCCACGGTGCTGCAGCGGCTGGAGATGGTGCGACGGATCAGCGAGGAGATCGCCGAGTACGTCGTGGAGCTCGGCGTCGACGGTCGGCTGATGTCCCTGCAGCTGGACGAGCTGGTCGGCACCCTGTCGGACGACCGCGAGCTGGTCGTGCGTGACTACGTCGACGTCGCCCGTGACGGCATGACCACCCAGCAGGCGCTGGACCGGCTGGCGGCGATCAGCTCCACCGACCTGCTCGACCTGCACGCCGGTGCCGGCGCCCTGGGCTCGGCCGGTGCCGCGGAATCGCTCGACGCGCCGGTCTCGCCGCGCGGCTACCGGCTGCTCAGCAAGATCCCGCGGCTTCCGCCGCTCATCAACGACCGCCTGGTGGAGCACTTCGGCAGCCTGCAGAAGCTGCTCGCGGCCGACTTCGATCAGTTGATGGCCGTCGAGGGCGTCGGCGAGCTGCGCGCCCGCTCGGTGCGCGAGGGCCTGTCGCGTCTCGCCGAGAACAGCATCCTCGAGCGGTACGTCTGAGCGGCGACCGGTGACCGCGGCTGCGCACGCCGGACTGCACCAGCCGGTCCTGGACTGGTACGCCGACCACCGACGCGATCTGCCCTGGCGGGCCCTCGACGCCACGCCGTGGGGTGTCTTCGTCTCCGAGATCATGCTGCAGCAGACCCCGGTCGTGCGCGTGCTGCCGGTGTGGGCGGACTGGATGACGCGCTGGCCCGCACCTGCCGACCTGGCCGCCGCCGCACCCGGCGACGCGGTACGGCACTGGGGTCGCCTGGGGTATCCGCGCCGGGCCCTGCGGCTGCACGCCGCTGCCATGGCGATGGTCGCTTCGCACGACGGAGCCGTCCCGGACGATCTGGAGCAGTTGCGCGCGCTGCCGGGAGTGGGCGCCTACACCGCGGCGGCCGTGGGGGCGTTCGCGTTCGGGATCCGCTGCGCCGTCGTCGACACCAACGTGCGCCGGGTGCACGCCCGCGCGGTCACCGGGTCGGCCCAGGCCGCCCCGGCGCTCACAGCCGCGGAATCGCGCCTGGCCGAGGAGCTTCTCCCCCGCGACGATGCGGACGCCGCCACCTGGAACGTCGCGGTCATGGAGCTGGGCGCACTGGTGTGCACCGCCGGCTCCCCCACCTGCGAGCTGTGCCCGATCTCCGACCGGTGCGCCTGGCTGGCCGCCGGCCGACCGGCGTACGACGGTCCGGTGAAACGGGCGCAGCGGTGGGCGGGCACCGACCGACAGGTGCGGGGGCTGCTGCTGCAGGCGCTGCGCGACGCGGACGGTCCCGTGCAGCAGGCCGCCCTGGACCTCGTCTGGTCCGACGCGGCGCAGCGCGGCCGGTGCCTGGCCGGCCTCATCGAGGACGGCCTGGTCGACCCGCTGCCGGATCGGACCTACGCGCTGCCGGCCTGATCGATCAGGCCCAGCTTCTCGAAGGCCTCGGCGACCACGTGCTGCGGGTCGCCGTGCGCGTGCACCACGACTCCGGGCTCATCGGGCTGCAACGCCTCCAACGTGGCCAGCTGCGACGGGAGCAGGGACGCGGGCATGTAGTGACCGGTGCGCACCGCGAGCCGTCGTTCGAGCTCCTCGACGGGTACGTCGATGCAGCAGAAGCGCACCCGGTCACGGCCTTCTCGCAACAGATCGCGGTAGGCCCGCTTCAGCGCTGAACACGTGACGACCGCGCTGCGGCCCTCGCGCGCGTGCTCGTCCATCCACGCCCCGATGGCCCGCAGCCACGGCCAGCGGTCCTCATCGGTGAGCGGCACGCCGTGCGCCATCTTCTCGACGTTCGCCTCCGGGTGGAAGTCGTCGCCCTCGGCGAAATCCCACCCCAGCCTGGTCGCCAGAGCCGTGGCGATCGTGGTCTTGCCGGACCCCGAGACTCCCATCACGATGACGAACTGCGGGCGCTCGTCGTTCGGCCGGTCCGGGTCGGGTACACCGCTCATGGAGCACGACTCTAACGAGGCGGCCGCGACATCCCGATCCCCGGTCGGAGCAGAAGCTGGTAGGTTCCTGCGTTTGTGCCTGTCGCTCTCGCGCCCTACGGGCGCCTCTTCGCCGCGGGCATCCGGCAGCAGACGACCTACCGCCTGGCGATGCTCGGCGGGCTGGTCGCGAACACGACGTTCGGGCTGCTGAAGTCGGTCATTTTGCTCGCCGCGGTCCGCGCGGGTGGCGGGAATCTGCACGGATACGCGGTCGGGACCATGGCGACCTACGTGTGGCTGTCGCAGGGGCTGCTCGGATCGCTCAACCTCACCGGGCGCACCGACCTGGCGGACCGGATCAAGTCCGGTGCCGTGGTCACCGACTTCCTGCGGCCGATCTCCCTGCAGTGGGGCACCGTCGCCACCGATGTCGGCAAGGCCGTGTGCGCCCTGCTGCCGCGTGGCGCGCCGAGCATGCTGATCGGCTACCTGTTCGTCGGTATGACGATCCCGCACCGGCCGCTCCCCTGGGTGCTGGGTGCCGTGAGCCTGCTGCTCGGCATCACCGTGTCGTGGGCGAGCGTCTACCTCGTCGCGTCGGCCGCCTACTGGCTCGTGGAGATCCGCGGGCTGCAGGTGTTCTACATGATGGTGTCCGGTTTCTTCGCGGGACTCCTGGTCCCGATCTCGCTCTTCCCGCACTGGCTGCTCGTGCTCGCCTCGAGCACTCCGTTCCCGTCGATGCTGCAGTACCCGATCGACGTGTTCACCGGCCGCGGCGGGGTGGGCCTGATCACCGCGCAGGTGGGGTGGCTCGCCCTCGTGGGGACGGTCGGACACGTGTTGACGAACGCCGGTCGGCGGCGCTTGGAGGTGCAGGGTGGCTGACACCGTCACCGCCCGCACGGCGCCGTACCGGGCCGTGCTCGCCTCCCGCATCCGCGCGCAGCGCTCCTACCGGCTCAGTTTCGGCGTCGACCTCGCCGCGTCGTTCCTGGTGAGTTTCATCGAGCTCGCCGAGGTATGGGTGCTCTTCCACGCCGTGCAGTCGCTCGGCGGATTCGACTTCCGGCAGATCCTGCTCGTCTTCGGCATCGCCGACTTCTGCTTCTCGATGGCTGACATGGTGGTCGGTCACTGCGACGACCTGGACAGGTACGTCCGCGACGGCACCCTCGACGTGTTCTATCTGCGTCCCCAGCCGCTGCTGCTGCAGCTGATTACCAGCAACATCGAGTTGCGCCGCCTCGCGCGAGCGGCGGTCGGCCTGGCCTCCATCGTGATCGCCCTGTCCATCAACGACATCCGGTGGAGCCCGGCCCACGTCGGACTGCTCGCGATGACCCTGATCGCCGGGATCGCGATCTTCTCGGCGATGTTCGTCTGGGCCGCGGGCATCCAGTTCTTCGTCATCAGCGGCGGCGAGCTCACCAACTCCTTCGTGTACGGCGGCCGCTACGCCGCCACTCAGGTCGCCTCCGTGTGGACCCGCCCGGTCAAGGCCGCGTTCGGATTCTTCTTCCCGATGGCCTTCACCGCGTTCCTGCCCGCGCTGCTCCTGCTCGGCAAACCCGGGCCGTCCCTGCTGCCGGCGTGGCTCGGCTGGTGCACTCCGCTCGCGGCGATCTGGGCGTGGGCCGGTGGGCTGTGGCTCTGGCGGATCGGCGTACGGCACTATCAAGGAGCAGGAGGATGACCGCAATGATCATCGAGACTGATGCTCTGACAAGAGTTTTCAAGCGTCGCCGTGGTCTGGTGCGCACCGAACTGACCGCGGTCGATCAGCTGACCCTGCGGATCGAAGCCGGCGAGTCCGTCGGCTACATCGGCGCGAACGGCGCCGGGAAGTCGACCACCATCAAAATGCTCGTGGGCATCCTCGTGCCGACGGGCGGCTCGGTGCGCACCTGCGGACGCGATCCGTTGCGCGAGCGACGCCATCTCGCCCGACAGATCGGGGTGGTCTTCGGCCAGCGTTCCCAGTTGTGGTGGGACCTTCCGGTCAGGGAGTCCTTCGCGATCCTGGCCTCGATCCACGCCCTGCCCGCGCAGGTCCGACGCGCGCGCACCGAGGAGTTGATCGAGCAGTTGGAGATGGGTGACTTCCTCGACACCGCGGTGCGCCAGCTCTCGCTCGGGCAGCGGATGCGCGCCGAGGTCGCAGCAGCGCTGCTGCACTCCCCTGAGCTGGTCATCCTGGACGAGCCGACGATCGGCCTGGACGTGCTGTCCAAGCAACGGCTGCGCGAGTTCCTCATCCGCGAGCGCGCCGAGCACGGCACCACCCTCCTGCTCACGACCCACGACATGGGCGACATCGAGCGACTGTGCGACCGGGTCCTCGTCGTCGACCACGGCCGACTGGCGTACGACGGCACCCTGCCCGGGCTCTCCCAGCGGGTGGGGGCGAGGCGGGTGCTCGTCGTCGACCTCGCGGCGCCCGGGCCGGACCTGCTGGGCATCGACGCCACCACCCACCTGGGGAGCGAGGCGGGCGGCATCCGGCAGCGCCTGGCGTTCGATCCCGAGGTCGCCACCGCCGCGACGGTGCTCGCCGCCGTCGCCGCACGGGCCGAGGTGCGCGATCTGTCCATCGAGGAGCCCGACATCGAGGACGTCGTACGCCGCATCTACGCCGGGAGCCGCTGATGGATCTACGCAGCAGCGTCTACGCCATCGTCCGGCTGGTCCCGCCCGGCACCGTCGTCAGCTACGGCGACATCGCCGGGATGCTCGCCATGTCACCGCGGATGGTCGGCCGTTTCATGGCGTTGTGCGAGGAGGAGGACGTGCCGTGGTGGCGGGTGGTCAGCTCGTACGGCGACCTGCCGGCCCATGTACGGGTACATGCCCTCGACCACTGGGACGACGAGGGACTGGTGCTGAAACCGAACGGACTGGGAGTGGCGATCCGGCGCTACCGGGCCGATCTCGCCGACCTGGCCGACGCCGCGGAGGCTGTCCTCGGACCGCTGCCGGGGCTCGCGGACGACGACTCCTTCACAGGGTGAGCAGCATCCGGGTGTTGCCGAGGGTGTTGGGTTTGACCCGGTCCAGGTCGAGGAACTCCGCGACACCTTCGTCGTAGGACTGCAGCAGCTCCAGGTAGACGTCCGGCTCCACGGGGTCGCCCTCGATCTCCCGGAACCCGTGACGGGCGAAGAAGTCGACCTCGAAAGTGAGACAGAAGACACGCGCCACCCCGAGGTCGCGGGCGTGCTGCAGCAGGTGGCCGAGCATCTGGTGGCCGGTCCCGTGGCCGCGCATCTGCGGGTGCACGGCGATGGTGCGCACCTCGGCGACGTCCTCCCACATCACGTGCAGGGCACCGCACCCGACGAGCTCTGCGTCGCGCTCGGCCACGATGAACTCCTGCAGCCCCTCGAAGTAGGCGACCGGCGGCTTGGCGACGATGGCACGGGTCTCGACGTACGGCTCGATCAGCGCACGGATGGCGGGAACGTCGGCGGTGCGGGCAGGGCGCAGGGTCGTGCTCACCGACGCGTGGTCCACGTCACGACCCTAACGAGAGCGTTCCCGGACGCGCATCGGCCCCGGATCCGAGCCGGATCCGGGGCCGATGGGTGCTGCGTTCTGGGTCAGTCCTTGCCGAGGTCGACGCCGTGTTCGCCGCCGCTGTCGCCGACACCGGCCGGCTCGGGCAGCGCGTCGGGCGCCTTCGGCTTCGGCGAGCCGGCGAAGGTGAACTTCGCGGTCTTGCCCTCGCCGTCGACATCGACCAGGACGATCTCGCCGGCACCGAGCTCGCCGTAGAGGATCTTCTCGGACATCATGTCCTCGATCTCCCGCTGGATCGTGCGACGCAGCGGCCGGGCACCGAGCGCGGGGTCGTACCCGCGCTTGGCCAACAGCGCCTTCGCGGGCGTGGTCAGCTCGATCGCCATGTCCTTGTCCTTCAGCCGCACGTCGAGCTTCTCGACCATCAGGTCGACGATCTCGACGATCTGCTCCTCGGTCAGCTGCGGGAAGACGATGGTGTCGTCCACGCGGTTGAGGAACTCGGGGCGGAAGTGCTGCTTGAGCTCGTCCTGCACCTTCGCGCGCATCCGGTCGTAATCGGTCGCGGCGTCGTTGCCGGAGGCGAAGCCCAGCGAGACACCCTTGGAGATGTCCCTGGTGCCGAGGTTGGTGGTCATGATGATCACCGTGTTCTTGAAGTCCACGACCCGGCCCTGGGAGTCGGTCAGGCGACCGTCCTCCAGGATCTGCAACAAGCTGTTGAAGATGTCGGGGTGGGCCTTCTCGACCTCGTCGAAGAGCACCACCGAGAACGGCTTGCGCCGCACCTTCTCGGTCAGCTGGCCGCCCTCCTCGTAGCCGACGTAGCCGGGAGGCGAACCGAACAGCCGCGAGACGGTGTGCTTCTCGGCGAACTCGGACATGTCGAGGGTGATCAACGCGTCCTCGTCGCCGAAGAGGAACTCCGCGAGCGCCTTGGCCAGCTCGGTCTTACCGACGCCGGTCGGACCGGCGAAGATGAACGAGCCGCCGGGACGACGGGGGTCCTTCAGGCCCGCGCGGGTACGACGGATGGCCTGGGACAGCGCCTTGATCGCGTCGTCGTTGCCGACGACCCGCTTGTGCAGCTCGTCCTCCATCCGCAGCAGTCGCGAGGACTCCTCCTCGGTCAGCTTGAAGACGGGGATGCCGGTCGAGGCGGCGAGCACCTCGGCGATCAGCTCCTCGTCGACCTCGGCCACGACGTCCTGGTCGCCGGCCTTCCACTCCTTCTCGCGCTGCGCCTTGGCGTTGATGAGGTTCTTCTCATCGTCGCGCAGCGACGCGGCCTTCTCGAAGTCCTGCCCGTCGATCGCCGATTCCTTCTCGCGGCGCACGTGCTGGATCTTCTCGTCGTACTCGCGCAGGTCGGTCGGCGCCGTCATCCGGCGGATGCGCAGTCGCGCACCTGCCTCGTCGATCAGGTCGATCGCCTTGTCCGGCAGGTGCCGGTCGTTGATGTAGCGGTCGGCCATGTTGACCGCACCGACCAGCGCGGCATCGGTGATCGTGACCCGGTGGTGGGCCTCGTAGCGGTCGCGCAGACCCTTGAGGATCTCGATGGCGTGCGGGATCGAGGGCTCCATCACCTGGATGGGCTGGAAGCGGCGCTCCAGCGCGGCGTCCTTCTCGATGTGCTTGCGGTACTCGTCGAGCGTCGTCGCGCCGATCGTCTGCAGCTCACCGCGCGCCAGCATCGGCTTCAGGATCGAGGCCGCGTCGATCGCGCCCTCGGCCGCGCCCGCCCCGACGAGGGTGTGGATCTCATCGATGAACAGGATGATGTCGCCGCGGGTGCGGATCTCCTTCAGCACCTTCTTCAGGCGCTCCTCGAAGTCACCGCGGTAGCGCGAACCTGCCACTAGCGACCCGAGGTCGAGGGTGTAGAGCTGCTTGTCCTTCAGCGTCTCGGGCACGTCGCCGCGCACGATGTCCGCGGCGAGGCCCTCGACGACGGCGGTCTTGCCGACGCCGGGCTCACCGATGAGCACCGGGTTGTTCTTGGTACGCCGCGACAGCACCTGCATGACGCGTTCGATCTCGGACTCGCGCCCGATGACCGGATCGAGTTTGCCGTCTCTCGCGGCCTGGGTCAGGTTGCGACCGAACTGGTCGAGCACCAGCGAACCCGCCGGGGTGCCCTCCTGCTGGCCCTGACCGCCGACGCCTGCGCCCGCGGTCTCCTTGCCCTGGTAGCCGGAGACGAGCTGGATGACCTGCTGGCGCACTCGCGCCAGGTCGGCACCCATCTTCACGAGGACCTGGGCGGCGACGCCCTCGCCCTCGCGGATCAGCCCGAGCAGGATGTGCTCGGTGCCGATGTAGCTGTGGCCGAGCTGCAGACCCTCGCGCAGCGAGAGCTCCAGCACCTTCTTGGCCCGCGGGGTGAAGGGGATGTGGCCCGGCTGGGTCTGCTGGCTGGGGCCGATGATCTCCTGCACCTGCTCGCGCACGGCCTCCAGGGAGATGCCGAGGCTCTCCAGGGCCTTGGCCGCGACGCCCTCACCCTCGTGGATGAGGCCGAGCAGGATGTGCTCGGTGCCGATGTAGTTGTGGTTGAGCATGCGCGCCTCTTCTTGGGCGAGCACCACCACACGCCGTGCGCGGTCGGTGAACCGTTCGAACATGTCAACTCCCTTGAGGCTGCTGCCTGCGTCGTTCGATGCTATCCGCAGCGGCTGGGCGACCTGCCCTGCTGCTGGTGTCTGATGACCTCAACGCGACCCACTCACAGTGTGTTCCGCACAGGGGCCTTCGACGAAAGACGTTCGCCGTCAGCAGAAAGCCGAAGCGGCACGTTTACGATCCATACCGTGACGGATGCGACGGTGGTCAAGGTCGGGGCCTTCGGACACACCGTCGACATCGAGGTGCCCGATCAGGTGTCCGCGGGGCGCGTCCGCGACCAGTGGTCACGGTGCCTGGCCGACCCCGGCGCCGGCCCCGCGCTGCGTTCGGTGGAGTACGTCGCCGATCTCGACTCCGATTTCGCCGAGTACTCGGTGGTCTCCGGCGTCACCCTGCGCTTCATCCAGCTGTGTGCCGGGCAACTCACCATGCTGCACGCCTCCGGGGTGGCCGACCCCGAGACCGGTGCGGTGATCGCCCTCGTGGCGGAGTCCGGCACGGGCAAGACGACCGCGGCCCAGCGGTTGTGCGCGGCCGCATTCGCGTACGTGACCGACGAGACGGTCGCCGTACGCGGCGACAGCCGGGTCCTGCCGTTCCCCAGCCGCTCTCGGTGATCATCGAGGGCGAGGAGCACAAGCACCAGCACGGACCGGACGAACTCGGCCTGCTGCCGGTGGCAGAGCCACCGACACTGCAGCTGCGGCGCATCGTCCTCCTGCAGCGGGACGGCGCCCCGGGTGCAGCGCCCAGGGTGGAGCAACTGCCCCTGCTCGACGGCATCCTCGCCCTCATCCCGCAGCTGTCCTATCTGACGAAGATGCCCGAGCCCCTGCTGACCCTCACCCGGCACGTGCAGTCCTGCGGTGGCATCCACCGGCTTCACTACAGCGAGATCGAGGAGTGCGTCGACACGCTGCGGGCGCTGGCCGCCGACGACCCGGCGGAGGTCGCGCGGGTCGAACACCTCTCGCCGCCCACCGACGAGCCCGCTCCCGGGGCGATCGGATCGGTCCGCCGTGGCGCGTACGCGGACGCGGTGCGCATCGACGAGGAGATCCTGCTGCTCATCGAGGACCTGCCGATCCGCTGCAGCGGGTTGGGCGCCACCGTCTGGGATGCGGCCCGCGAGCCGCGCACCCTCGAGGAGCTGGTCTCCATCTGCGTCGAACTGCACGGCGACCACCCTGACGCCGACGCCCTGGTCCACGCCGCCGTCGAGCAACTGTGCGCGTACGGAGTGTTGGCGCAGAGCTGACCCCCCGCCGGACCACCCCCCGTTTCGGCCCGCTCAGCCCCCAAAAACGCCCCGCCGCTCGCCCCAGCCCTCTTTAGGGCCCGTTCGGCCCCCAAAACACGCCCCGCCGCCCGGACCAGCCCTCGTTAGGGCCCGCTCGGCCCCCAAAACACGCCCCGCCGCCCGGCCCAGGTCCGGTTACGGCCCGCTCGGCCCCGAACGCACCAGCCCGACTCAGCTGGCCTTCTTGGCCGTGCTCTTCTTGCTCGTCTTCGCAGTCGTCTTCTTCGCGGCGCTCTTCGCGGTCGTCTTCTTCGCGGCCGTCTTCTTCGCGGTCGCCTTCTTGGCCGTCGCCTTCTTGGCCGCGCCCTTGTCGGCGCCGGTCTTCTCGGCTGCAGGCGCCTTCGCTCTGCTGTTGCCGGCGCCGGCGCTCTTCTTCGCCGGCGCTTCACCCCGCGACGCCTTCGCCCGGTCCACGCTCTGCTGCAGCGCCGCCAGCAGGTCGACCACCTGGGCGGAATCTCCGTCGTCCTCCTCCTCGGGCGCCTGCACCTCGCCGCCGTCGAGCTTGGCGCGCACGACCTCCTTGACGGCCCGCTCGTAGTCGTCGACGTAGTCATCCGGCTCGTAGTCGCCGGCCAGCGACTCGACCAGCATCTGAGCCATCGCGAGTTCCGCGGGCTTGGCGGGCGAATCGTCGGCGCCGTCGAGCACGCCGAAGTCGGCCTCGCGCACCTCGTCCGGCCACAGCAGGGTCTGCAACGCGATCACCCCGCCGCGCACCCGCAGCACCGCGATCGTCATCCGGGTGCGGATCGAGATTGTCACGATGGCGACCCGGTCGGTCTCCTCCAGAGCCGCCCTCAGCAGCTCGTACGGCTTGACCGCTGCCTTGTCCGGCTCGAGGTAGTAGCACTTGTCCAGGTACATCGGGTCGATCTGGTCGCTCGGGACGAACTTGTCCACGGCGATCTCGCGGCTGCTGCTCGTCGGCAGCGACGACAGGTCGTCGTCGGTCAGCACGACCATCTGGCCGTCCTCGGTCTCATACCCCTTGGCGATGTCGTCGTAGGCGACCTGCTCGCCGTCGATCGAGCACACCCGCTGATAGCGGATCCGGCCCCCGTCGTCACGGTGCACCTGGCGGAACTGCACGTCGTGGTTCTCGGTCGCCGAGTAGAGCCGCACCGGCACGTTGACCAGGCCGAACGACACAGCACCTCTCCAAATGGCTCGCACCAGGCAAGATTGCCCCATGCGCCCCATGCTCGCCACCCCTTCCGCACGGGTGCCGAGCGGCGACCGGTGGCAGCACGAGGTCAAATGGGACGGCATGCGGGTGCTGGCCGACGTGCACGACGGCCGGGTGCGGCTCACCTCCCGCACCGAACGCGAGGTGTCGGTGGCCTTTCCCGAGCTGCTGACCGTCACCGCTGGCCTGAGTGCGTACGACGATCTGCTCCTCGACGGGGAGATCGTGAGCCTGCGCGAGGGCCGACCGTCGTTCGGTGCGTTGGCCGAGCGGTTCAACGTCGGCGACGCCCGCACCGCTGCGACCCTCGCGGTGCAGGCGCCCGTGACGCTGATGGCCTTCGACGTGCTGCGGATGGCCGGCACGTCGACACTGGCGCGGCCACTGTCGCAGCGCCGGGAGTTGCTGGAGGGCATCGGCATCGCCACCCCGCGGGTGCAGGTGCCGCCGGTGTTCACCGAGGGCGACGACCTGTTGCGGGCGACCGCCGACCAGGGCCTGGAGGGGATCGTGTCCAAGCGCACCGACTCGGCGTATCTGCCGGGATCGCGCAGCCCGCAGTGGCGCAAGATCGTGCACCGCACCACGGGCTCGTACGTGATCGGCGGCTGGCGACCGGAGACCGATTCCGCGCGACTAGGGGCTCTCCTCGTGGGGACGCCGACCCCGGACGGACTGGTCTTCCGGGGTCGCATCGGTTCGGGGCTGGCCGGCGCCGCGGGTGACCGGCTGCTGGCACAGCTGCGCTCTCGCAGCCGACCGGACTCCCCGTTCCTGGAACGGGTGCCGGCGATCGATGCGAAGGGCTGCACATGGGTCGAGCCGGACCTGGTGGCCGACCTGGAGTACCACGGGGTCTCCGAGGGGGGCCGGCTGCGGCAACCGACGTGGCGAGGACTGCGCCCGGACCTCAGTCCTGCCGAGCTCATGGACACGGCCGTACAGGATGCCGCCGATGGCTGAGGCGCAGCAGGTGAGCGTCGAGGTCGAGGGACGCCGCCTGGCCCTGAGCAACCTGGACAAGGTGCTCTATCCGGCGACCGAGACGACCAAGGGCGAGGTGCTGCACTACTACGCGCGGGTGGCGCCGGTGCTGCTTCCGATCCTGGCGGGACGGCCCGTCACGCGCGTGCGCTGGCCGCACGGTGTCGGTGACACGTCGTTCTTCGAGAAGAACGTGCCACAGGGCGCGCCGTCCTGGCTGCCGCGGATGACGGTGGCGTCGAGCGGCTCGCGTGGTGGCGGCGACCGCGTCACCTATCCGTTCGTGGAGGACCTCGCCGCGCTGACCTATCTGGCCAACCTCGCGGCGATCGAGCTGCACGTGCCGCAGTGGCGTTGGGTCGAGGACGCCGCGGCCAACCCCGATCGGCTCGTGATCGACCTGGATCCGGGATCCCCCGCCGGCCTGGCCGAGTGCGCGGATCTCGCGCTGCAGGTCCGGGAGGAGCTGGTGGACGCGGGGATGGAACGTGCCGTGCCGGTGACCTCCGGCAGCAAAGGCATGCAGGTGTACGCCGCGCTGGACGGCTCGCGCACGAGCGAGGAGATCCGCGACTGGGCCAAGGACTTGGCTCAGTCGCTGACGCGACGCAATCCGGACCTGGTCGTGTGGAAGATGACCAAATCCATCCGCGGCGGGAAAGTCCTGCTGGACTGGTCGCAGAACACCGCTGCTAAGACCACCATCGCCCCGTATTCACTGCGCGGCAGGGAACGGCCCATGGTGGCCGCCCCGCGCAGCTGGGAAGAAGTGCAGGAGCCCGGCCGACTCACTCAACTCGATTTCGAAGAAGTGCTGGACCGACTCGATTCCGACGGGGATCTATTCGGCGCGGCGCTGGGCGACTGAATTCAGGAATTCGCCTCGGCGTACGCCGTCTGCAACTCACCGGAAACACGACCGCGGTCGCTCACGGTGAAACCGTTGGCGCGACCCCATTCGCGGATCTTGTTCAGGTCGTCGCGACCTGCGGTGCTGCCGCTGCTGGCCCTGGCAGTAGTCGCTTTGCGGGCACCGCGGACCTTGCGGGCGTGACCGGTCCAGGTGGCCAGGTCATCTCGCAACCGCGCGGCATTGGCCGCCGACAGGTCGATCTCATAGTTGACACCGTCGAGGGCGAAAGTCACGGTCTCCGCAGCTTCGGAGTGGTCGAGGTCGTCCTCGAGCAGAATCTGTACGCGCTGAGCCATATCTATCTCCTGTGTACCCGATGTGGGTTATGCATCGTTTGATGGACCCTTCAACGACGCACACCTGGGCACCATTTGAAGGAGTTACAAACCTAACATACTAATTCAGGAGTCTTGAGATGCGCCGGGCGTTGTCGGAGGCTGCGCCGGAGCGTCCGCCCTATCGCTTTTGTGTTCTTCTTCCCACTGCGCTTGCGCTATTCGTTCGCGCCGGTCGCCCTCCATCATGTGGCGCAGCACGAGATACAACAGAAACAGCAGCCCGATCGACGGGACGAGTGTTTCCAGGGCGGCCCACATGGTTCCAGGGTAGGCCGCCCCTCCCGTCGCTCAGCGCGGCAGGTCCAGCATCTGCTGCGTCCCGCCCCTGCCGGAGCCCACGTCACCCTCGTCAGCGAGTGTCTCGCGCTCGTGGTCCAGCAGCCACACCTTGCGCTCGATGCCCCCGCCGAAGCCGGTCATGGCGCCGTTCGCCCCGATCACGCGGTGGCACGGGACCACGATGGAGATCGGGTTGCGCCCGTTGGCGAGGCCGACGGCACGGCTCGCGCCGGCCGAACCCAACGCGCGTGCCAGGTCGCCGTAGCTGCGGGTGCGCCCATAGGGGATCGCCCGCAACTGCGCCCACACGCGCTGTTGGAAGTCGGTCCCAGTCGGGTCCAGCGGCAGGTCGAAGGTGCGGCGTTCGCCGTGGAAGTACTCCCGCAATTGGCGCACCGCCTCGCCCAGCACGCCCGTGGCGGATTCCTCGCGCGGGCCGAAGGTGGATTCATCGGGTTGGTGGCGGTGCTCCTGCATGTAGAGCGCCGAGAGGGCCGATCCGCGACGTACGAGCGTGAGGTCGCCGATCGGAGTGCCGGTCATCTGGAAATGCGAGATCTGATTCATGAGATGTCCTCTTCCGGGAGTTTGTTGGCCTCGTGGTCGCCGGTGGCCCACAGATGCTGCACGGCGTAGGAACGCCAGGGCCGCCAGCGGGCCGATGCGCTCTCGATGACGCGGGGCTTGTCCTCGATGCCGAGGGCGCGGGCCGCGATCCGCACGCCGAGGTCGGTACCGGGAAAGGCGTCGGGATCGCCCAGCGCCCGCATGGCGTAGCTCTCCACGGTCCACGGTCCGATGCCGGGCACGTCGCCGAGCACCCGCCTGGCCTCCTCGCGGTCGGCACCGGCGCTGGTGTCCAGGGACCCCTGCGACAGCACCCGACACAGCGACCGGATCGTCTCCCGCCGGGTCACGGGCATCGCGAACGACTCGTCGCCGGCCGTCAGCAGCGCCTCCGGCCCGGGGAAGAGCCGCGTCAGACCTCCGCCAGGGTCGTCGACGTGCGCCCCGAACGTCGCCGCGAGACGCCCCGCGTGGGTGCGCGCCGCCTTCGTGGAGACCTGCTGGCCGAGCACGAGGCGGATCGCCATCTCTCGGGAGTCGACGGTCCGGGGCACGCGCCGGCCCGGCGTACGACGGACGAGCGGCGCCAGCTGGGGATCCTCGGCCAGCGCGGCGTCGACGGCCTCCGGATCGCAGTCGAGGTCCAGCAGCCACCGGCATCTGCTCACCGCCACGGTGAGGTCGGACAGATCGGTGAGTGCCAGGTCCGCGCGGACGTGGTCCGGCGTGGGCGACAGCTCGACGATGCACGGTCCGCCGGGCAGGTCCAACGTGCGCCGATAGCGGCCGTCGCGCCACTCCTCCACCCCCGGCACACCGGTCGCGGCGAGATGGCCGAAGACGTTGTCCGGGTGGAACGGCGCGCGGAACGGCAACCGCAGGGACAGCCGCTGCCACGGCGAAGGGTCGCGCTCGGGCGAGGTGCCGCTCCGACCGCGCGCTGTCTTCGCGGCGCGCAGCTGCGACGGCGTCATCGCGAAGACCTCCTGCACCGCCTCGTTGAACGCCCGGATGCTGCCGAACCCGGAGGCGTGCGCCACCTGTGCGAGCGGCAGGGTCGTGGTCTCGATGAGGATCCGCGCGGACTGTGCGCGCCCGGCCCGGGCGATCGCGAGCGGGCCGGCGCCGAGCTCGGCCTGGACGGCCCGCTCGATCTGCCGCACCGAGTAGCGGAGTCTCTGTGCGAGCCCCGTGACGCCGTCGCGGTCCACGACGCCGTCGCCGATCAGGCGCATGGCGCGCCCCACCAGGTCGGCGCGCACGTTCCACTCCGGCGAGCCGGGGCTGGCGTCCGGCCGGCAGCGCTTGCAGGCGCGGAAGCCGGCCGATTGCGCCGCGGCGGCGGTCGGGAGGAAGGTGATGTTGCGCGCCTTGGGCGGGGTCGCCGGGCAACTGGGTCGGCAGTAGATGCCGGTGCTGCGCACGCCGGTCACGAACCAGCCGTCGAACCGTGCGTCACGGGATCGGACGGCCCGCAGGCAAGCGTCGGTATCGGTGTGCATGCGACCAGTCTGCGCCGGTCGCCGGTAGGAAGCTAGCGGAAAAACGACATGTCGGTTTCTCGCGTGTCATCGCCCTGTCAGGAGATCGGTCGCGCCCCGCCGTCCGGGCCGAGCTCGATGGGCAGGTTGTCGATGAGCCGGGTCGTGCCGACCCGTCCCGCGACCGCCAGCAGGGCCGGTCCGCGGTACCACTCGGCCACTTCGGTGAGCTCGGTCGGGTGCACGAGCACGAGGTAGTCGATCAGGGCGAGCGGCTCGCGGACCAGCACGTCGCGGGCGGCACGTCGTACGGCGGCCGGTCCGATCCGCGCCATGTCGGCGCCTGCGCGCAGCGCCTGTGACAGGCAGCCCGCAACCTCGCGGTCCGTCTCGGTCAGATAGCGGTTGCGACTGCTCAGCGCCAGCCCGTCCTTCTCGCGGGCGGTCTCGACGGCCACCACCTCGGTGGGGAAATCGAGATCGCGGGCCATCCGCTTGATGAGCAGCAGCTGCTGAGCGTCCTTCTGCCCGTAGTACGCCCGTGAGGGCCGGACCAGGTGCAGCATCTTGGCCACGACGGTGAGCACCCCGTCGAAGTGCCCGGGCCGGGCGGCGCCCTCCAGCACGTTGCCCAGCGCACCCGCCGAGATGCGCACACCGGGTTCGCCGTCCGGATACACGACGTCGGGTGAGGGCGCGAAGACCAGATCCACGCCCTCGCGTGCGCAGATCGTCAGGTCCTCCTCGAACGTGCGCGGATACCGCGACAGATCCTCGCCGGCCGCGAACTGCAGCGGATTGAGGAAGATCGTCACGACGACGTGCTCCATCTCCTGGCGCGCCTGGCGGATGAGCCGCGCGTGGCCTTCGTGCAGCGCTCCCATCGTCATCACCACGCCCACGTCGTCACCGAGCGCCGCACGCGCGGTCTGCAGTTCGTCGCGGCTGTAGGCGATCGTCGGTGTCTCGTGCGTCATCCCTCTTGTCCGTTCGGGTCGAGCAGATCCAGCATCGGTCGGGTGGTGCGCGCCGGGGTCGCGTGGCGCTCCGCGGCGCGCAGGGCGGTGGCCAGCGCCATCGCGCGGTAGGAGTCGGGCACGTCGGGTGACTCGTCGGACAGCACCTGCAGATGGGCACGCACCGTCTCCACGTCACCGCGTGCCACCGGCCCGGTGAGCGCCCGGTCACCGTGCTCGAGCGCGTTGGTCAACGCGGCCGTGAGCAGGCCGTCGAGCACCTGCTGCGGCGCCTCGATCCCGGCGCGCCGCAGGATCTGCTGACTCTGCGCGACGAGGGTGACCAGATGGTTGGCGCCGTGGGTGAGGGCGGCGTGGTAGCGCGGGCGCTGCTCCTCCGACAGCGGCAACGGTTCACCGCCGAGGTCGAGCACGAGCGCCTCGGCGATCAGGTCCGCGCCCATCGACGCAGTGACGGCCATCGGGATGCCGAGGAGTCGGGGCAGGTCGCGAGCTGTGCCGGTGAAGGTCATCGCGGGATGCATCGCGATGGCGTCGCCGCCGGCCTCGACGACCGGAGCGAGCACGTCGCAGCCGTGGAAACCGCTGGTGTGGATGACGAGACGGCCGCCGTCCCAGGCCCCCTGGGCGCCGAGCGAACGGGTCAGATCGCCGAGTTCGTCGTCCGGCACGGTGAGGAGCACGACCTCGGCCGACCGGGCGACCTCCGGCGGAGGGAGCACCGGCACGCCGGGCAGCATCTCGGCCGCCCGCTGCAGGGAGGCGTCGCTCACCGCGCTGGTGGCCGTGACCTCATGACCTGCCGCGCGGAACGCGGCACCGAGCACCGCGCCGACGCGGCCGCATCCGACGACCGCGACGCGCAAGCTCGGTGGCCGACCCGTCGTACTCACAGGCAGTGACGCTACCTGCGCGCCGACCTGCGCCTACGGTGGCCCGATGAGCTGGACGCCGTGGGAGCGGGCGTGGCAGGACGCGTTGTACGGCGAACGCGGCTTCTACCGCTCGACGCACGGTCCCGCCGCGCACTTCGCGACCTCCGCGCAGGGCATCCCCGGAGGCGGCGCGGTGCTGGCGCGGGCCGTCGTGGCGCTCGCCCGCGTGCACCGGGCACGGCACATCCTCGACTTCGCCTGCGGCAGAGGCGAACTGCTCACACAGTTGAGCGCGCTGGCGCCGGATCTCACCCTGACGGGAGTTGACGTCGTCGACCGTCCTGCAGACCTACCGCAGGACGCCGCGTGGGTCGCCGGGCCCGGCGGGGCGCAGGTGCCGCCGGGTCTGCACGGACTGTCCGACGTGCTGGTCCTGGCCCACGAGTGGCTCGACGTGGTGCCGTGTCCTGTGCTGCAGCACGACGGGCGGCGGCTGCGGGTGGTCGAGATCGACCAGCACGGCGTCGAACGACTCGGAGCGCCGGCATCGGCCGCCGATCAGCGCTGGTGCGAGGACAACTGGCCCGACTGGGATCGCGAGCACTCCCGGATCGAGGTCGGCCGGACCCGCGACGCGGCGTACGCCGAGCTGCGCGGATCGGTGGACAGCGGCGTCGTGGTCACGATCGACTACGGCCATCTGCGAGACGCTCGCCCGGACGGCGGCACGCTCATGGGCTACCGCGACGGCCAGGCCTGCGCGCCACGTCCGGACGGCAGCACCGACGTCACCGCGCACGTCGCGATGGACACGCTCGGTGCACCTCGGCTCGTGCGACAGCGGGACCTGTTCACCAAGTTGGGCATTCGCCCGGAAGCTGCCGATGACGCGCTCGCGCGTACGGATCCGCCCGCATACCTGCGATCGCTCGCGCTGCGAAGTGCCTACACCGCATTGACGGCCTCGGGAGGGCTGGGCGACTTCTGGTGGTCGGTCGATCCGGTCAGCCGCCGGCAGGACGCAGCGACTGCAGCATCGTGGTGATCGTCGAGGAGGACGGGCCCGGGACACCGGGCCAGGTGCCGACGGTGACGAGCAGCATCACCGAACGCCCGTTGGACGTGAACGCCGCGGCGTAGAACGTGATGGCCTTCCCCACCCCGCAGTCCGCGTTCAGCGTGCCCTCGGTCACCGTGAGCTGACCGCGGACGGCGGGGATCGACCCGTTCGCCACGGTGAAGTTCGTCGTGACCGGACTGCCCTGCGCGGCGTGGGTGGTCTTGTCCTTGTTGATGCTCGCCGCGGATCCGAAGTCGACCAGCAGGGACCCGACGGCCTCGGCCGGGTCGCGTTTGCCGATGTCGATGAAGCTCGCACTGGCCTGAGGGCTGTTCGAATATCCCGAGCACTTGCCGAGGTTGTACGCCGCGAGCCCCCAGTCGGTGTGTTCGCCTTCGATGCCGGTGCCGTCGGCATCGTCGAAATAGATGTTGTTGGACTGCTTGACCTGCCACCCGGGAGGAGCGTCGTACGCGCCGTAGATCTGAAAATCGGAGGTGACGATGCCGCCGACGGCCTGCCATCCCGGGACGACCGGACGCACCGACAGGGCACCGTCCGCCGCGGTCGACGTGGTCCCGGACGACGGGGTGCCGCTCGACGCGGATCGCGGTGACGGCGCCGTCGAGGACGACGACGTCACGGCGTCGCCCTTGCCGTTCGCGCCGAACAGGATGAAACCCAGCACGGCGACCAGGACGACGACCAGTGCGCCCGCGCCCAGCGCCAGCCACCGACCGGGGCCACGGCGCGGTTGCCGGTCGAGCGGGCCCGACGACTGCGAGTACCGCTGGTAATAGCGATCCTGGGGCGACCCGGGCGGGCCGGTGGGCGGCTCGCCACCCGGCGGCGGCGGCCCGTAACGCCCGTTGTCGCTCACCTGCGGATCGTATCCGCGCAGCCGCCCCGCGGGAGAGGATCGGGTGAGGTCCGGGTCAGCCGCCCGCGGGGCGCACGGAGCTCAGGATCTTGTCGATGGTGCCGGCGGCCGGCGCCGGGTATCCCGGCCAGGTCGCGATGGCGACGAGCACCATGACCGACCTGCCGTTGGTGGTGAAGGCCACGGCCTGGAAGGTGGTGGTCCGGCCGGTGCCGCAGTCCGCGTTCAGCGTGCCCCCGTCGCCGTGATGGTGCCGCGCACGGCCGGTATCGATCCCCCGGCCACCGTCGTGTTCTGCACCGACACGGTGCCCTGCGCCGCGTGGGTGGACTTGTCCTTGTTGAGGCTGGCGGCGGAGGCGAAGTCTTGCAGCACACCCTGCACGGCATCGACCGGATCACGCTTGCCGATGTCGACGAAGCTGGCGTTGGCCTGCGAGTTGTTGGGGTGGGCGGCGCACTTGCCGTAGTTGAGCTCTGAGAGACCCCAACTGGTGTGCTGACCGAACATCTTGGTGCCCTGGGCGGTGTCGTAGTAGATGGCGTTGTCCTGCTTGACCTGCCAGTTCGGCGGAGCGTCGTACGCGCCGTAGATCTGGACCTCGTCGTTGACCACGCCGCCGACAGCCTGCCAGCCCGGCACGACGGGCCGGGCGAACAGCGCGCCCTGCGCTCCCGTGGTGGGGCTGGCGGAGGCGGTGACGACATTGCTGGACGACGTGGAGCTCGGGGATGACGCGCCCGCGTCGTTCGTGCCGCCGCGACCGACGAGGACGAAGGCCACGACCGCGACCAGGATCACCACGAGAGCCGCGGCTCCGCCGAGGATCCAGGCCCCGGTGCGCCGACGCCGGCCGCCGGGTCCGCCGAACCCGCCGCCGGCCTGCTCGTACCGCTGGTAGTAGCGGTCCTGCGACGAGGGCTCCTGATGGTCTGACACCTGCCGCAGATTACCCGCGCGCCGCGTCGTCGCCGGACTTGCGGCGGGCCCGGTACGCCGCGACATTCGCGCGGTTGCCGCACCCCGCGTCGCAGAACCGGCGCGACCGGTTCTTGGACAGGTCGATCAACACGTCGTCGCAGTCGTCGGCCGCGCAGATCTTCAGTCGCCAGATCTCCCCGGCCCGCAGCACGTCCACCATCGCCATGGCCGCCTCGACCATCCAGCGCGTGGCGAACGGCGCGTCCCTCGACGTGGCGTGCAGGTGATAGTCCCATTCGTCGTGCCGCACGAGCTGTGGGAGCGCCCTGCCCGCGCGCAGCAGCTCGTTGACCAGGACCACCAGCTCGTCCTCCCCGTCGGCCTCCCACAGCGCGCGCAGTCTCGGTCGCAACGCGCGGACGGCGCGTCGTTCGGCCTCGTCGTGGTCGCGCGCACCGGTCCACTCCCACTGGTCGACGAACTCCTCGAAACCCTGCGGGTCGAGCAGCACGTCGTGTTCGGGGTCGGTCCGCCCGGCCGGACCCGTGGACGCCACGGAGTTCACCAGCGCGACCGCAGAGGTCAACGCATCCTCCGTGTCATTGGTGAACGGCATGTTGACTCCTGATCTGTAGGCATCGTACGCTCGGATCCAGTCACGAGTCTAAATCATCTTGACTCATTACACGCGAACATGCGATCAGTAACGGAAGGGGCTTCCATGTCGGTCGACGTCGAGACCAGTCACACCCTCACGACGACCGGGTCGCCCGAGGGCTCCACGTCGCGCGCCCTGATCGTCGCGCTCGCGTCCGCCGCGGCGTTCGGTACGTCCGGACCGTTCGCCAAGGAGCTCTTCACCGCCGGCTGGTCCCCCGCGGCCGCGGTGACCATGCGGATCGGGATCGCCGCCCTGGTGCTCGCGATCCCCACGGCGCATGAGCTGCGGGGTCGCTGGCACCTGTTGCGCACCAACGCGCGTGCCGTGCTGCTCTACGGCCTCTTCGGGGTGGCCGGGTGTCAGTTGTTCTACTTCGTCGCGGTGCAGCACCTCTCGGTCGGAGTCGCGCTGCTGCTGGAGTACCTGTCCCCCACGCTGCTGGTGCTGCTCGCGTGGGCCCGGACCCGGCGGGCGCCCTCGCGTCTGACGCTGGCCGGCGCCGCGGTCGCGCTCCTCGGACTGGTGCTGGTGCTCGACGTCTTCGGATCGGTGAGTGTCGACGCGGTCGGCGTGCTCTTCGGGCTGGCAGCGGCGGTCTGCTCGGCGACGTACTTCATCGTGGCGTCCGACGAGCCGCAGGACGGCCTGTCGCCCCTCGCGCTCTCGGGCGCGGGTATGGCGGTCGGCCTCGTGCCGCTGCTCCTGCTCGGGATGGTCGGCGCGCTGCCGATGCACGCCTCGATGCACTCGGTGCCGCTCGGCGGGTGGCAGGTCAGCGTGCTGGTGCCGGTGCTCGGCATCTCACTGGTCGCGGCGGCGTTCGCCTACGTCTCGGGCGTGGTCGCCGCGCGGATGCTCGGCACCCGGGTCGCGTCGTTCGTTGCCCTTGCCGAGGTGCTCTTCGCGGTCTTCTTCGCGTGGCTCCTGCTAGGTGAGCTGCCGCTGCCGGTCCAGTTGGCCGGCGGCGCGCTGATCGTGCTCGGCGTGGTGCTCGTGCGCGCCGCGGACGGTAGAGGCTCCCTGGCAGACTGATGCCATGGCCACCCGTGAACTGACCGTCGGTGTCGGCGCGGGTGAGCTCGCGACCGCGGACATGGTCCTCAACATCGGTCCGCAGCACCCCGCCACGCACGGCGTGCTCCGGCTGCGGGTGACCCTCGACGGCGAGCGCATCTCCCGCGCCGAGCCCATCGTCGGCTACATGCACCGCGGCGCCGAGAAGCTCTTCGAGGTGCGCGACTACCGCCAGATCATGGTGCTGGCCAACCGGCACGACTGGCTGTCGGCGTTCAGCAGCGAAGTGGGTCTCGCGCTCACCGTCGAGCGGATGCTCGGCATGGAGGTGCCGGTCCGTGCGACCTGGACGCGGACCCTGCTGTCCGAGCTGAACCGGGTGCTCAACCACCTGATGTTCCTCGGCTCCTATCCCCTGGAGCTCGGCGCGATCACCCCGATCTTCTACTCCTTCCGCGAGCGCGAGGAGTTGCAGACGGTGATGGAGGAGATCTCCGGCGGCCGGATGCACTACATGTTCAACCGGGTCGGCGGCCTGCGCGAGGACATCCCGGCCGGGTGGCTGCAGCGCGTCCAGGCCGCGATCGACGGCGTGCGCGCCCGGATGCCGGAGCTGGAGAGCCTCCTGGTCGGCAACGAGATCCTGCAGGCCCGCACCCGCGGCGTCGGCGTGCTCACCAGCGAGGCCGTCGCGTCATACGGCGTCTCGGGACCGATCGCGCGCGCCAGCGGCTTCGACGTCGACCTGCGCCGCGACCATCCCTACCTGGCGTACGACGAGCTCTTCGCCCCCGGCGGCCCGGGCCGGGTCGTCACCCGGCAGGCCGGCGACTGCCTCGCGCGGCTGGAGGTGCTGCTGGAGCAGACCCACGTCAGCCTCGACCTCGCTCAGGCCTGCGTCGAACGACTGCTCGCCATGCCGGGTGGTCCGGTCAACCTGAAGCTGCCGAAGGTGCTGAAGGTGCCCGAGGGCAGCGACTACGTCGCCACGGAGAACCCGCTCGGTTTCAACGGCTACTACCTGGTCTCCCGGGGCGACAAGACGCCGTGGCGGCTGGCGCTGCGGTCGGCGTCGTTCAACAACGTCGCGGTCCTGGCCGAGCTGCTGCCGGGCAATCTGCTGGCCGACATGGTCGCGATCCTCGGCTCGATGTTCTTCGTCGTCGGCGACATCGACAAGTAGGGGGCCGCCCGCGTCGACGTGGGCGGAAACGAACGCGCGCTGTCGTGCGCGCGCGTTCAGACGACTTCGCCGGGAGGCCCCTTCGGGGTGCGCCGCTTCTTGTCCTCGTCGTCCTCGGGCAGCTTGCACCACCACTGCACGACCAGGCCGCTCACCACCAGAGCGACGCACACCACGGTCAGCACGACGGCCAGCAGGAACGAGCTCGGGCCCGTCGTGGTCTGCATCCGCCCGGCATCGACCGCGGCGGTCCCGGCGTACCAGCCGGCGAAAGCGGCACCGGCGAGGATGCACGCCTGCGCGGCCACCAGGGTGCTACGCGACCGCTGCGGTGACGGAGGTCGGGTGGACTCGCCCTTGAGGTAGATCCGGATCTCGTTGCCGGCGAAGAGCACCATGGCCGCCATGACGACCACGACTCCCACGGCGATCCAGGAGTTCTGCGGCATCGCGTGGCCGTGCGCGTTCCACACGGCGAGGGCGGCGTACGCGACCACGAAGACCACGGCGGCGACACCGAGTGCGTGCTTCCAGGTCAGCTGTCCGGCGTTCACAGCGGATCCCACGCGGGCCCGGGACGGATGCCGTCGAGCGCAGCGGCCGGCAGCCCGTCGATCAGCTCGCGGATGTCCTCGGAGCCGGCGGCGGTCCGCAGTTGTGCGGTGCCGTCGACCCGGGACCACGGCACGAGGACGAATGCCCGCTCGTGCGCGCGCGGGTGCGGCAGGGTCAGCTCCTCGGTCTCGAACCGCAGGTCGGAGTCATCCGTGGAGTCACCGACCTGGATCAGGTCGAGGTCCAACGTCCGGGCACCCCAGCGCACCTCGCGCACCCGGCCGTGGTTGCGCTCGATCCTGTGCAGCTCGTCGAGCAGGGTCCACGGCGCGAGGCGGCTGCGCGCGACGACGACCGCGTTCAGGTAGTCCGGCTGCTCCGGGCCGCCGACCGCGCCGGTCTCGAGCAGCGGTGAGCACGCCACGACCTCCAGCCCGTCGACTGCCGTGAGAGCGCGTACGGCGTCCGCCATCGTGCCCGCGCGGTCGCCCATGTTGGCGCCGAGCGCGATCACGACCTCCCGGTCGTGCTCCCTGCGCACCGTCACGAACGGGCCGCCGGTCACCTCGTCCACGAACGGCACGCCGGCCGGTGCCTGCGGCTTGCGGATGGTCACCTCGACCGCCTCGACAGCGACCGGTGCGAGCGCGACGGCCGCGATCCGCTCGGCCAGCGTCTCGATCAGGTCGACGCTGTCACCGGTGAGGACGGCGTACGCGCCCTGGGCGATGTCGGCGTAGCTCACGGTGGAGGCCAACTCGTCGTCGGCACCCGCCCTGCGCAGATCGCACTCGAGCACGATGTCGGCGACGAACCGCTGCGGTGCGCGCTTCTCGTGCTCCAGCACCCCGTGACACGCCTCGGCCACGATCCCGGTCAGCCCGATCCGGTCGCTCATTCGCTCGCCCCCATCGTCTCCAGCACCGCGAGCGCCGCCCGCGCCGCCGCCACGTCGTGCACCCGCACGCCCCACACACCGGCCTGCGCCAGCAGCACCGTCAGAGCGGTCGTCGCCCCTTCACGACGGTCCGGCGGCAGCGGGGCGTCGGATCCCACCCGGGCCAGGAACCCCTTGCGCGACGCTCCCACGAGGACCGGCAGGCCGAGCTGTTCGAACGCGGCGATGTCGCGCAGGATCGTCCAGTTCTGCTCCGCCGTCTTGGCGAAGCCCAGGCCGGGGTCGACGACCAGGGCGTCACGCGCGATCCCGGCGGTCAGCAGCGCCTCCACCCGGGCGGCGAGCTCGCGGCGTACGTCGGCGACCACGTCGTCGTAGACCGCCCGGTCGACCATCTCGTGACTGTGACCGCGCCAGTGCATGGCCACCATCCCGACACCGAGACTCGCGACGGTCGCGGCCATCTCGGGATCGGCCAGACCGCCGCTGACGTCGTTGACGATGCTCGCTCCGGCCTCGACGGCCCGCGCCGCCACCCTCGACCGCATGGTGTCGACGGAGACGCGCACGCCGTCGGCCGTGAGCTGGCGGACGACCGGCACGACTCGCCGCAGCTCCTCCCGCTCGTCCGGGCGGCGTGCACCCGGCCGGGTGGACTCACCGCCCACGTCGACCAGATCGGCGCCCTGCGCGTGCAGGTCGCGGCCGTGGCGCACGGCCTCGTCGGCGGCGAACCAGCGGCCGCCGTCGGAGAAGGAGTCGGGGGTGACGTTGACGACCCCCATCACGAGGGGGCGGGTCGCGGGGCGCGCTGGGAGCGCCGTCACCGTCGGTGATCCGGCGCCATCAGGCTGATCGCCTCGGCACGCGTCGTGGCGTCGCGCAGCTGCCCCCGCACGGCGGAGGTCGTAGTGAGGGCACCGGGTTTTCGCACACCGCGCATCGACATGCACAGATGCTCGCAGGAGACCACGACGATCACACCCTGCGCGTGCAGATGGGTGACCAGTGCGTCCGCGATCTGGCTGGTGAGCCGCTCCTGCACCTGCGGGCGACGCGCGTAAAGATCCACGAGCCGGGCGATCTTCGACAGACCGGGCACCCGGCCGTCCTTCGGCGGGAGGTACCCGACGTGCGCGACACCGTGGAAGGGCAGCAGGTGGTGCTCGCAGGTGCTGTAGACCTCGATGTCGCGGATCAGGACCATCTCGTCGTGAGCCACGTCGAAGGTGCGGCTCAGGACCTCGGCGGGATCCTTACCCAGGCCGGCGAAGATCTCGGCGTACGCACGGGCCACCCGGTCCGGTGTGTCGAGCAGCCCTTCGCGGTCGGGATCCTCCCCGACCGCGAAGAGCAGCTCACGAACCGCTGCGGCGGCGCGCTGAAGATCAACCCTCGGTGGGGTCGACATACCCACCGTCCGGCACCTCGATGACCGCCTCCGGCGGGTGGGCATCGACCTGCTGGCGATCCTGCTTGTCGAGGTCGACGCCGCGGGCGACCGCCTCGCGCTCGGCCGGAGTCAGGACCGGGGGTCGGTCGCTGACGTTGCGGGCGTCGCTGGACAGCCACACCTGACGGCGCGGTCGCTTGTGCACCGTGGAGAAGAGCTCCGCCAGCGCCTCGGCGTTGAGCGTCTCCTTCTCCAGCAGCTCCAGCACCAACTGGTCCAGCAGGTCGCGGTTGTCGTTCAGCGCGTGCCAGGCCTCGTCGTGCGCGGCCTCGATGAGACGGCGCACCTCCTCGTCGACCACACCGGCGAGGTCCTCGGAGTAGTCGCGCTCGTGGCCCATGTCGCGGCCGAGGAAGACCTCACCGCCACCGGACCCGAGCTTGATCGCCCCGATCCGCTCGCTCATCCCGAACTGGGTGACCATCTTGCGGGCCAGCCCTGTCGCCTTCTCGATGTCGTTGGAGGCACCGGTGCTGGGGTCGTGGAAGACGATCTCCTCCGCGACCCGGCCACCGAGCGCGTACGCCAGCTGATCGAGCAGCTCGTTGCGGGTGGTGGAGTACTTGTCGTCGGCCGGCAGCACCATCGTGTAACCGAGGGCGCGACCACGCGGCAGGATCGTGATCTTGCTGACCGGGTCGGTGTAGTTGAGCGCCGACGCGACCAGGGCGTGACCACCCTCGTGGTAGGCGGTGATCTTGCGCTCCTTGGCGCTCATCACCCGGGTCCGCTTCTGCGGACCTGCCATCACGCGGTCGATCGCCTCGTCCAGCGCGCGGTTGTCGATGATCTGCGCGTTGCTGCGGGCGGTCAGCAGCGCCGCCTCGTTGAGGACGTTGGCCAGGTCGGCACCGGAGAAGCCCGGCGTACGACGCGCGACGGTCAGCAGGTCGATGTCGTCGACCATCGGCTTGCCCTTGGCGTGCACCTGCAGGATGTGGTGACGGCCCGCCATGTCGGGGGCCTCCACCGCGATCTGCCGGTCGAAGCGGCCCGGGCGCAGCAGCGCCGGGTCGAGGATGTCCGGGCGGTTGGTCGCGGCGATCAGGATGACGTTGGTCTTGACGTCGAAGCCGTCCATCTCGACCAGCAGCTGGTTGAGGGTCTGCTCACGCTCGTCGTGGCCACCGCCGAGACCCGCACCGCGGTGCCGGCCGACGGCGTCGATCTCGTCGACGAAGATGATCGCCGGGGAGTTCGCCTTGGCCTGCTCGAACAGGTCGCGGACACGGGACGCACCCACACCGACGAACATCTCCACGAAGTCCGAACCGGAGATCGAGTAGAACGGCACGCCGGCCTCACCCGCGACGGCGCGCGCCAGCAGCGTCTTACCGGTGCCGGGCGGGCCGTAGAGCAGCACGCCCTTGGGGATCTTCGCCCCGACGTCGAGGAACTTCTTCGGAGCCTGCAGGAAGTCCTTGATCTCCTCCAGCTCTTCGACGGCCTCGTCGGCACCGGCCACGTCGTGGAAGGTGACCTTGGGCATGTCCTTGGTCGCGAGCTTGGCGCGGGACTTGCCGAACTGCATGACCCGCGATCCGCCGCCCTGCATCTGGCTGAGGATCAACCAGAAGAGTCCGAGGACCAGGATGAACGGCAGGATCGACAGCAACAGGCTGACGAAGACGTTCTGCTTGCCGGGGTCGTCGGTGAAGCCCTGGCTCGGCGGGGTCTTCTCCAGCAGCTGGACGAGGTGGCTGCCGCGCGCGCTGACGTAGTTGGACTGCACGCGGGACGCGTCCCTGACGCCGTCGCCGCTGAATTCGTCACCCTTCTTCAGGGTGAGGTTGATCGCGTCGGGCGTGAGCTTGGCCGATTCCACCTTGCCGGTGGAGATCAGTGTCTCGGCGCGGGAGGTGTCGATCTGCTGATACCCGCCGACCTTGCCGAACGTGTAGATCATGAATCCGACGACCACGACCAGGACGATCCAGATGCCGGGGTTCTTGACGAGGCGCTTCATAGTCAACATGTGCCGGGGTGGTCCCCGTACCTCCTGCTCATGGGCGCTCGGCGGGCAAGGAGCCCGACAACCGAGGACCGAACGATCCTAAACCGCGCCAGCCCGAAGACTTGACACGGCATCGATACGTCCAACGCACGCTGTGCGTCATACGTTCCGCGGAGTATGCAGGGAATTTCGCCTCAGGAGTACACGTGCGGCGCGAGGGTGCCGATGTCGCGCAGGTTGCGGTAGCGCTCGTCGTAGTCGAGCCCGTAGCCCACGACGAACTCGTTGGGAATGTCGAATCCGACGTAGCGACAGTCGATCGCGACCTTGGCGGCGTCCGGTTTGCGCAGCAGCGTGCAGATCTCCAGGGACGCCGGATCGCGCGAGAGCAGGTTGCTGCGGATCCAGTTGAGGGTGAGGCCGGAGTCGATGATGTCCTCGACGATCAGCACGTGCTTGCCGGAGATGTCGGTGTCCAGATCCTTCAGGATCCGTACGACGCCGGAGGACTTGGTGCCCGATCCGTACGACGACACCGCCATCCAGTCCATCGGCGCTGAGCCGGGCAGCGTGCGCATCAGGTCGGCCATCACCAGGACCGCGCCCTTGAGGACCCCGACGAGCAGCAGGTCCTTGTCCTTGTAGTCGGCCCAGATGCGGTCGCCCAGCTCCTGCAGCCTGTCGTGGATCTGAGCCTCCGTGAAGAGCACGTGGTCCAGGTCGGTGCCGGCGTCGGATGCATCCATGGCGCTATTCAACCGGACGGGGCGCGACCTCGATCAGCCGCTCACGTCGAGCCACCCGCAGGCCACCTGGTATGTCGACCGCTCCCTGTCCGCGCCACCGCGTCACCAACTCATCGAGCGACTCCACGTGCACGGCGGCCACATCCGCGGCGGTCGCGCCGGCGCGGGCCATCAGCAGCCGCCAGACGCGCGTGCGCAACGCGTCCGAGAGGGACTCCAGATCCTTTACGTGCCAGGGGGACTCACCGAGGCCCTGCGCTTCGACCGCCGCGAGCGCGTCGAGGTGGTCAGCGTCCTGCCGGGCCAGGATCGCGGTGCGGACCAGGTTGTCGGTCAGGCCCGGTCCGAGGTCGTCCTGCAGGAGCTGCAGCGCGCGGCGGGCCCGGACGCGGGTGAAGCGGGGGTCCTCATTGTGCGGGTCGTCCCACCACGGCAGGTCCAGGGCGGCACAGGCAGCGCGCGTCTGCGCCCTTCCCACGCTCAGGAGGAACGGCCGCCGGAGCGGCCCCGGCCCGTCGGCCGCCATCCCGGCGAGGGCGCGGGTGCCCGACCCGCGTGCCAGCCGCAGCAGCACGGTCTCGGCCTGGTCGTCGCGCGTGTGGCCGAGCAGCAGCCGGGTGGCGTCGTGGCGCAGGAGCGCGGCCCTGAACGCCGCGTGCCGGGCCGCGCGGGCCGCCGCCTCGGGGCCGTCACCGTCGGCGGTCGCGACCTCGACGCGGATCACCTCGACCGGGTCGAGGCCGAGCGCATGGCAGTGGTCGGCAGCGCTCCGCGCCACCTGGGCCGAGTCGGCCTGCAGCCCGTGGTCGACCACCACGACGCCGGCTCGCAGACCCTGCTTGGGCAGCTCGAACGCCGCCGCTGCCGCCAGCGACAGGGAATCGGCCCCACCGGAGCAGGCGACCAGCACCAGGCTCCCGGCGGGTGCGTCGGCGACGGCTCGTCGTACGGCGAGGCGGGTCGCGGCGACGGCGGGGTGCGGGCCGGGCATCTCGTGCGGGGGACGTGCTCAGCCGTGCACGCGGGCGACCCAGTCGGCGGGTGCCTCGATCTCGCGCGCGCTGGGCAGGGTGTCCGGCGAGGACCACACCGCGTTGAACCCGTCGACGCCGACCTTGTCGATGACCGCGCGACAGAAGACCGCGCCGTCGCGGTACTGGCGCATCTTGGCCTCCAGGCCGAGCAGACGGCGCAGCAGCCGGTCCACGCCGCCGGCACCCTTACGTCGCTGGTCGAACTTGCGGCGGATCTCGGCCACGCTCGGCACGACCTTCGGGCCGACGTCGTCCATCACCACGTCGGCGTGCCCCTCGAGCAGCGACATCACGGCGGTGAGCGAGGCCAACTGTTCGCGCTGCTCGGCCGTGGTGAACAGGTCCATCAGGCCGTTGCCGCCACCTCGTACGGCGTCGGGCAGCGCCTTCAATGCGTGCTGCAGCCGCTCCTGCAGGTCATCCGGATCGGGCATCAGATCGATCATCAACCCGCGGGAGCTGTCGATGACGTGCCCGCGCAACCAGGGCACCGCGGTGAACTGCACCCGGTGGGTCTCCTCGTGCAGGCACACCCAGCTGCGGAAGTCGGTCGGGTCGACGTCCAGCTCGCGCTCGACGGAGACGATGTTGGGCGCGACGAGCAGCAGGCTCGGGCGGCCGCCCGGCGCGAGGTCGAACTGGCCCAGGATCTTGGGTGCCACGAAGCCGAGCAGCGCCCCGATCTGGGCGCCGGTGATCTTGGCGCCGACCGCGATCGCGACGGGCCCGGCGGCCTTCTTGGCCGTGGCCTTCTCCAGCACCGGGGAGAGCAGCGCGGCGGTCGAGTCGACGTTCACGTCGATCCACCCGCCGCGGTCGACCACGTGGACGTCGGACTGGGCCGCCCCGCCGGTGTCCATCCGCGCGGTGTCGGCGACCGGCTGCGAGGCGTTCGCCGCGGCCTGGCGCAGATCCGCGACGACGGCCGCGGCATCCTTCGCGGTGGTCTCGGGGCCGTCGCTCACCAGCCGTCGACCGGTCGTGCGCGCGAGATCCCAGTCGACGTACGAGCGTCCCGAAGTGGCCATGCCCTCAACCGTATGCCGCGGCTGCGCGGCGCGCGGCCACCCTGCCGGTGTTCGCGTCGGCCGACGGTCCTCGAACGCCGTCGACCGTGCCGAGCGCCGTCACCGTCGCGACGCCGCGATCCGCTCCTCGGCCACACCACCGACCGCTCCGCTCCGCTCCGCGTGTGATCTTGACCACATCGTGGCGACCGGCGCAGAGTGGCGGGTTGAAAGATCGCTCACCGATCTTTCGCCGGGGGTGGCCATCGGGCCGTCCCCTTTTTCGGTGCCGACCCGCCCCGAGCCGACACCTTGACCTCGAAGGAGTCACCCCATGAACACTCCAGCACGGTCGGTACACGCCACCCTGGCCGGTACGGCTGCGATCGCGGCCGCCGTGGCACTCACGGCAGCAGCTCCGGGTTCGCTGACGCCAGCGGCCACGGCAGCGACCAGTTCGCCCGCGTGCAGCTCGGGCACCCTGGTCCACACGACCAAGGGGGCCGTCTGCGGTACGACGGCCGACGGGGTGACGACGTACGAGGGCATCCCCTACGCCGCGGCGCCGGTGGGGAACCTGCGCTGGAAGGCTCCGGTGCCGCACAAGGCGTGGACCACGACCATCCGATCGACGACTCCCGTGCAGGAGTGTCCGAGCCCGGGGTTCCCGCCCGGGTCGCCTCCCACGACGAACACCACCGAGGACTGCCTCAACGTCAAGGTGCAGATCCCGGCTGGCGCCAAGCCGGGCGAGCGGCTGCCGGTGATGTACGAGATCCACGGTGGCGGTTTCCTCGGCGAGGCCCGCACGGACGACGGCTCCAACCTGGTGCGCACCGGCAAGGTCGTCTACGTCTTCGTGAACTACCGACTCGGCATCCTGGGGTTCCTCGCCGACAAGGCGCTGGGCGCGCACTCCGGCGACTACGGGATCCAGGATCAGCAGGCGGGGCTGCGCTGGGTGAAGCAGAACATCTCCCGCTTCGGCGGCGACCCGGGCAACGTCACCGTGTTCGGGGAGTCGGCCGGCGGTGCCAGCACCTGCGATCAGGTCGCCTCACCGATCGCGAAGGGCCTCTTCCAGCACGCGATCAGCGTCAGCGGCTACTACAACTACCAGAACAACATCGTGTGGTCGAAGGCCGACTGCAAGTCGACGTATTACACCGAGGCGCAGGCCCAGAGGACCGGCGCGCAGTACGCGAAGAAGGTCGGCTGCGGCGATGTGGCGGACGTCGCCGCGTGCCTGCGCAAGGTTCCGGTCGACAAGCTGGTCTCCGCGGGCGGGCAGTTCGTCGAGCCCACCGCCGGCGGCACGATCGGCCCGATCGTCAACGGCACCACGCTGACCATGTCCCCGGCCAAGGCGTTCGCCACCGGTCACGTCAACAAGGTCGATCTCATCACCGACATCGGGCGCGACGAGTTCAACGGCGGCGTCTACACCAACACCCCCGGACTGCACCCGGTCGTGGCCGAGACGCCGGCCCAGTACCGGCTGCTTGTCCGTGAGCAGTTCGGCGGGCTCGCTGCGACGGTGGAGCGGCTCTACCCGCTGATCCGCTACACCTCGCCGTTCGTGGCCTACCGCACGATCATGGCCGACTCGGCGTCGGTGTGCCCGATGCTGCAGTCGGACGCACAGGTGTCGCGCTACATCCCGACGTACGCCGACATCGACGACGACGCCGACAACCCGGCAGGCGAGGGACTGACCGAGATCCTCGGCGCCCAGCACAGCGAGACCAACGGACTGGTGCACTTCGACACCTCCAAGCTGGATCCCAACCAGAAGGCCCTGCAGACCCAGCTGCTGCTGGAGTGGACCTACTTCGCCCACACCGGCAACCCGATGGCCGACTACACCCCGGCGTGGCCGCTCTACCGGACGTACTCGAAGCCGGTGATGGAGCTGCGGCCCGCCGGGTCCAGCTCGGTGAGCCCGGCCGCGTCGATCGCATCCCTGCACCAGTGCGGCTTCTGGGACAAGGTCACGCACTACTGATCGGCTGAACGGTCGCACTGCACGCTGACGGTGTTCACGTCCGTCGACGGATGTGAACGCCGTCGCGTCATGCGGCGGGTCGTTGGCCGGGTCGGGTGGGCATGAGCCCTGGGGTGAGGTCCCAGGTGACGCCGGTCTTCGTGACGGTGGCGGTCAGCAGGTCGCGGTGCACGATGGTGTGGTGCCGGGCGCACAACAAGGCTGCGTTGGTCAGTGTTGTCTGTCCGCCGGCCCACCAGGGCCTCACATGATGGGCATCGCACCAGTCGGGTGGTCGGTCGCAACCGGGGAAGGTGCAGTGCTGGTCGCGGTGGATGATCGCGGTCCGCAGGCCGCCGGTGAAGAGGCGTTTGGCACGTCCGACGTCCAACGGTTCCGACTCCCCACCCAGGACTGCGGGGATCAGGTCGGCGTCGCACGCCATCCGCCGAAGGGTGCCGGCGTCGAGATGCTCACCGTCGGTGGTGCGTCCGATCCCCGGCACGTGCGTCGGTGTGAATCTGCCGCTGTCTGAACCGTGTTGGGCCAGTCGACCCGCGTCTCGGAGTCCCTCGTAGAGGGTGTTGTAATCCAGGGTGACCAGGATCTTGGCGGTCCCGCCGAACTCCCCGACGGGCCGCGGGCTGGTGCCGTCCAACACGCCGGCCGCGGTGTCGATCAGGCGCACCAAGGCATCCGCGCGCCGCTTGGCCGGGGTCCGGGTGTCGCGCTCGGGCGCACTGGTCGCGGTTTCCAGCAGCGTCCCGGTATTCGGCACGCCGTCAGGGTCGCCCGTGCCGGTGGCACAAGGCTGCGGTGCGGGCGCGGACAGCGCGCGCAGGGCGTGTTTGACCACCGCGGCGTGTGCGCCGGACAGTTCGGCCACGAACCGGGTCAGCCCGGACGGTAGGTCGGCCCAGAAGACCGACTCGCAGTCCTGCTGACGTTCCTCGTCCCGTACCAGCCGTTCGGGGGCGTACTCACCCAGGATCCGGTTGCTGAGCTGCCGCAGCGTCCGACACCCGTGATCCGACAGGCTCAGGTAGCGGCCGAGCAGGTCATCACGGTCGGCGGTCGGCAACTGGGGCAGGATCCGGGGCACTTCCCGCAGTGCCACGTCGGCGACCGACACACTCGCCGCCCCGGTTGCCAACGCGTCAACTACGACGTGGTTGCGGGGATCGGCGCAGTCCACCCCCACCCTCCCGACCCTACGGGCCACGGCCGGTTCCACGCCGGCCGCCTGCCTGTCCACCCACGCCGGTGCCCCTGTCGCGGTGAAGTTCGCGACCGTCCCGCGACCCAGCGCATCCGCGGTCGCCAACGCAGCGACGTTCTCCATCCGGCTGCCCATCCGCAGCATCGACCCGACCACCTCACCCAGCGCCGCTTCGTCCAGCTGCCACAGGGCAACCGGCCACTCCTCCAACGCGGTGGCGAACTCACCGAGCAGGGCCATCAACCGGGCGCCCGTGCCAGGCGCTGGGGGACTATGTACGTCGGTCGTCGACTGCGCCATGGCCCCTCCTGCGCTGGTGATGGCACCCCTTGCCATCTATCCTGAATCATACGCCTGTTCGATACACTGCACAAGGGTTGTTGTGGCGGATATCGTTGCGGATAATGACGATTCAAGGACTTTCTATCCACATCCCCCTTGTCGAGGTTCATGCTCCAGGAGTTGTCCACACCCGTCTCTGGACCACTCGACATGCGCCGCAGTCGGGCCTACGGGCAGCCGCATTCGTGGATGGCGGTGACCACCGTGTCGATGGCCGCCCTGGCCCCCGTGGGTCCCTGAGGCTGCGGACCGTTGCTGATGATCGCGAAGACCAGCAGCCGTCCCTGCACGTCGAGCACGGTGCCGGCGAGCGAGTTCACCGACGGCAGGCTGCCGGTCTTGGCGCGCACCCATCCGGCGCCGTCCCGCGTGGCGGGAGTGCCGTACCGGTTGCCCAGGGTGCCGCTCCAGCCGCCGACGGCCAGCCGCGTGAGCACCGGGGCGAACTGCGGGTCCTTGCCCGAGGTCGCCCCGACGAGCAGATCGCCGAGCAGGCGGGCCGTCAGGGTGGTGCCGTCGGAGAGGCCGCAGACGTCGGCGAGCTTCACTCCGGTCAGATCGAATCCGCCGGCGGCCAGGCGCGCCAGCAGCCACCGGGTCAGCGCCGCCTCGGAGTCCGCCCGGGTGCCCGAGCGGTACGCCGCCTGGCGGGCGAGCGACTCGATCATCGCGTTGTCGCTCTCCTGCAGGGCGTAACCGAGCTGGTCGAGCAGCGGCGCCGACCGCACCGAGGCCACGGTGGCCGCGCCGACCGGAGCCGTCGCCGGCGTACCGACGGTCGCCTCGATTCCCTTGGCCCGCAGGGCTGTTGCGAGCGCGGCGGTCGTGCTGGCGTCGGGGTTCGCGACGGCGGGCCCGCTCTCCGCGTGCTGCGTCGACAGCCCGAGCATCGCGATCCGGGTGGTGAAACCCATGTCGAGCAGGTCCTGTCCCCACCCGGGTGCGGTCGCCGGCCCCGGGGCGTACGACGCGTCGTACGCGAGACGCACGGAGTTCAGTCCCTGCTTCTTCAGCCCGGCGGCGATCTGGGTCGCGAGATCCCCGACCCCGGCGCGACCGCACACGGCGTTCGGGTTGCCCGCCTTCGGGTTGAGGCAGGTGTCGCCGCCGGCCACCAGCACCATGGATCCGCGAGCGGCCGAGACGACCTTCGTGGTGAACGTCCCCTCGAGAGGGAGGGTGTGCGAGATCGCCCAGGCGGTCAGCAGCTTGGTCGTCGAGGCGGGCGTCATCGAGGTGCCCGCGCCCTGGTCGTAGAGGTCGGTGCCGGTCGTCGCGTCGCGCACGGTCATGGTGACCTTGGACGTGAGGCCGACGGCCTTCTGTGCGGCCTGGATCCGTGCCTTCAAGGAAGCGGCGCCGGGCTCGGGTCCGGTATCGAAGCCGGCGACGTCGGGTGCGGTCGGCGCGCGCGGCGGGGCGACCGACGGACCGACGGTCGAGTGCCCGGGCACGGGCACGGCCGGTCGGGTGGCCGCGGCACGGGTGAGGACGCCGGGCACCACGTCGTACACGTCGAGGGTGGCGTACGCCGCCAACGCGGCTACGACTCCCCCTGCGGCGAGCCCGACCTTGCCGGAGCGGCGCATCCTCACCCCCTCGTCACGCAGGCGTTTCGCGATCGGCCCGCGGGTGCGGGAGACTGCCTGCCGCAGACATCATCACACCCGAAGATTCGAGGAAGTCGCATGGAGTTCGACGTCACCATCGAGATCCCCCGTGGCACCCGTAACAAGTACGAGGTCGACCACGAGACGGGGCGCATCCGGCTGGACCGGTTGCTGTTCACGGCGATGAGTTACCCCTCGGACTACGGCTACATCGAGGACACCCTCGGCGAGGACGGCGACCCGCTCGACGCGCTCGTGCTGCTAGACCAGCCGACGTTCCCGGGGTGTGTGGTGCGCGCCCGAGCGATCGGCGTCTTCCGGATGGTCGACGAGGCCGGCGGCGACGACAAGATCCTCTGCGTGCCCGCGGGCGACCCGCGCCAGGACGGCGTCAAGGACCTGGGCGACGTCAGCGACTTCCTGCTGAAGGAGGTGCAGCACTTCTTCGAGACCTACAAGGCGCTCGAGCCCGGCAAGAGCGTCGAGGAGGGTGCGCACTGGATCGGCGTCGAGGAGGCCGACAAGGTCGTCCAGGGTGCGCTCGACAAGGCGAAGGCCGAGGGCGTGACGACCGCGCGCTGGGCGATGCCGGGCCACGCGGCGGGCGAGACCGCGCACGGCATCGACCGCGCGGGCGACGGCTCGCAGGCGGCCCAGCCCGAGAGCTGACCCGCCACGACATCGGGGGTACGTGCGCGCTCGATCGGGGGCGCGCGTACCCCATTGTTCGGAGGTCGGGGTCTAGCGGTGGCGAGCGGGCAAGAGATGCGCCCACTGGTCCACGTCGCCGTGCACGATCGCGCGGGTCTTGCGGCGGTAGCGCACGATCATCGCGATCCCGAACGCCCACCCGGCGTACTGCACCGACAGCGCACCTTGGAAACCGGCGGTCGTGTACGCCGACGGTCCGCCCGGGCAGATCCGGTCCAACACCAGCCCGACGGCGAACACCGCGGCCAGTGAGGCTGCGAACCCGCCGACGTTGACGATGCCGGTGGCGCTGCCGATCCGCTCCAGTGGGTTGAAGCTGCGCGCGAGGTCGAAGCCGATCATCGAGCCGGGCGACCCGACGGCGGTCACCGCGACGAGCACGATCAGCAGCCACAGCGGCGCTCGCCCGTGCCACAGCAGCACCGCGGTCCACACCGCGACGATGGCGCCGAGCGCTCCCAGCACCAGCGTGGAGCGCGAGTAGGGGAACCGGCCGAGGTAGATCCCGAGCAGCGGACTGGTGATCAGCGACACGATCACCATCAGCGACAGCAGAAGGCTCGCCGCGCCGGAGCTGAGGCCTTCGCCGCGGGTGAGGAACGGGAATCCCCAGATCATCGTGAAGAGGTTGCTGGAGAACGGCAGCGTGAAGTGGCACCACAGGCCGAGACGGGTGCCCGGCTCACGCCACGACAGACGCACGGCCCGCGCCACCGCACGCAGCTTCAGCTCGGTGCGCTCCGCGGCGGCGTACGGCGTGTCCTTCACCACCAGGACCATCACCACCCCGAGGACGAGGCCGGTGGCCGAGGCGATGAGGAAGCTCGTCTCCCAGCCGTACCCGCGCAGGACGGCCACCAGCGGCGCCGCCGCCGCGAGCGCTCCGAGCTGACCGATGACGCCGGTCATCTGCGTTACCAGGGGTGTTCGCGCCGGCGGTATCCAGAGCGCGACCAGCCGCAGCACGGACACGAAGGTCATGGCGTCGCCCATGCCGACGAAGACCCGCGCGATGATCCCGACCGCGAAGGAGTGCGCGAAGGCGAACGCCAGCTGCGCCAGGCTCATCAGCACCACGCCGATCGACAGCAGCACCTTGGAGCCGACCCGGTCCAGCAGCGCGCCGACCGGCACCTGCATGGCGGCGTACACCCCGAGCTGCACCATCACGAAGGTCGCCAGCTGCGCGGAGCTGATGTGGAAGCGGTGCGCGGCGATCAGCCCGGCGACCCCGAGGGAGCTGCGGTTGAAGACGGCCAGCACGTAGATGGCGAGACCGCCCGCCCACACGGCGTACGCGCGACGTCCGCCGATCGGGTAGCGCAGCATCGGGTCGGTCACGGGAGCGATTCTCGCAGCGCGACTTTCCCCCGACGCCGTCGAGGCGGTTGGGTGGGGGCATGGACACCTTCACCCATGACGGGTTGACCTTCGACGTCACCGACCGCGGCCCGGCCGACGGCCCGGTGGTCGTGCTGCTGCACGGCTTCCCGCAGGACCGCACCGCCTGGGACGAGGTGACCCCGCTACTGAACGACGCCGGCCTGCGCACCCTGGCGCCGGACCAGCGCGGCTACTCCCCGCGTGCGACCCCGGACGGCCGCTCGTCGTACACGCTGGAGAAGCTGCTCGGCGACACGCTCGCCCTGATCGACGCGAGCGGCGCCCAGCGCGTGCACCTGGTGGGCCACGACTGGGGCGGGGCGGTCGCGTGGGCGATGGCCGGGCGGCATCCCGACCGGCTGGAGTCCCTGACTGTCTGCTCGACCCCGCACCCGAAAGCGATGGCGTGGGCGTTCCGGCACGGCGACCAGGCGCGAAAGAGCGCGTACATGCTCGGTTTCCAGGTGCCGTGGCTCGCCGAACGTCTCACCCACAAGCGGCTCTTCGGCATCTACCGCGCGCTCGGGATGCCCAAGGAACGCGCCGCGGCGTACGTCGCCCGCTTCCCGACGCCGCGGAGCCTCACCGGCCCGCTCGGCTGGTATCGCGCGATGCCGGCCAGCAAGGCGATGCGCCAGAGCATGCTGCCGGGGAAGAAGAAGGCGCCCTCGAGCGCGCCGCGACCCGACCGGCGGATCACCGTGCCGACGACGTTCGTCTGGGGTGCCCGTGATGCGGCGCTCGGGAGGGCCGCGGCGGAGAAGACGGCCGACTACGTCTCTGCCGACTACCGATTCGTCGAGGTGGACGAGAACCACTGGGTGCCTGAGCTGCAGCCGCAGGTCGTCGCCGACGCCGTCCTCGCGCGGGCCGGCAGCGCGTCCTAGCGGGACGCGTCGAGCCGGCTGGTCCTAGCGGGACGCGCCGGGGTGACGGTTCTTCGGGTCGTGCTCGTCGCCCGGCGTGCCCAGCACCGGCAGCGTCGGCCCAGGGCGCGGACCGCCGCGCCGCCGATCGCGCATCCGCCCGACCCACGCGATCAGCAGGAAGAGGATCACGAAGATCGCAGCGAGGCCGAAGAAGCCCAGTCCGATGCCGATGGCATGACCCGAGCCCTCGTCGAGCTTGGCGGAGTAGGCGGGGAGCGATGCGGTGACCACGAGGTCGATTGTCGCGCATCGTCCTGGGTCCCCTCTGCGAGCCGTCGCGATTCACGGCGACGCGCGAACGTTCCAGGGGAAGCGGGGCACCTGACCCGGTGCTCGATGTCAGTATCGGTGCCATGAGCACGGGGACACAGGTGGATTTCTCGCCGGCGACGGCGCAGGCGTTGCGGCGTGCAGGTCAGCTCATGCGACAGACCGAGCAGGGGGACGTGCACGGCCTGTACGAGGCGGCCCGCGGCGCTCTGATCCACGTGGCCGACGTCGACGCGTGCTACGTCGGCCACTATCGCGGCAGCAACCGACTGGTGATCCCCTACCTCTACGACCGCGGCAAGCCCGGGGCGCCCGACGTCATGTCGTTCGGGGAGTTCGGCCTGTCGCACTGGCTGCGCACCTGGGGCAAGACCTACACGTTCGCGCAGGACAGGGGCCGTCTCGTGCACTCCGGCAAGTCGTTCGGCGAGGACGGCGACCCCAGGACCGTCCAGGATGCGATCGTGGCGCCGTTGCTGGAGCCGGACGGCTCGGTATCCGGCATGTTGGCCGCCCTCAGCTACACCTCCCGCCACTTCTCGCAGGAGAGCGTGGCTGTCGTGGAATGGCTGGCGCGGCAATTGCGCCGGGCCATCAGTCGGGACGCCGAGGACATCACCGATCTGGATCTGGTCACCACGGGGTCCGAGACCGCACTGGACCGCAGCGCCGATCTGGTGCATGCCATCTCCGATCGACTGAGGCGGCTGCAGGCGAAGGTCGATCAGTCGACCTCGTCCCTGGAGGGCAGCTCATCGGCCGCGGACGTGGAATCCGTAGCTGCTCAGTTGCGCTCGATCAGCTTGCTGTGTGGACGCTTCGATACCGAATTGGCACTGTTGGCAACGGAGCCGGGTGCAGCCGCGGGACCGCACGCGCCCCTCACCGACCGCGAGGCGGCCGTGGCGCGGCTGGTCGTGCAGGAGGGCCTGTCCAACTCGGAGATCGCGTCCCGACTCGTCATCAGCGAGAAGACCGTCAAGACGCATCTGTCCCACGTCTTCCAGAAGGTGGGCGTGAGCCAGCGTTCGGAGCTGCGATATGTCGCCTCATCCACGGTCCTAGGACTATCCGAGGCGTAAACCTAGGCCTCAGTCCTATGGGTCGGGGCGTGATGGCACTCCAAGATGGAGCCCGGGAAGGCCGCACCGGCCCGAGCCAGGGGGAGCACCCACCGTGTGCCGTAGGGGGAGCGCGGGTGTGCGAGCAGGTATTGGGCCGGTGCTGCGTTCCTCATTCGATGCCCAGCTCGGGTGCGCCCAGGCCGTAGCGGTCACGCAGAGCCGTGCGGGCGGCGTACCAGCCGCTCAGGCCGTGCACCGACGGGCCGGGTGACGTCGCCGAGGAGCCGAGGTAGAGCCCGTCGATCGGGGTGCGCCACGGCGTGCGGGACACCACGGGCCGCTTGATCAACTGGGCCATCGTGACAGCGCCCGTCGCGAAGTCGCCGCCGGCGAAGTTGGGGCTCACGTCGGCGAATCTGCTTGCTGGCGTTGCGGATCGGGCCAGGATCAGATCGCGGATGCCGGGCGCGTGCTCCTGCACCATGTCGAGCATCGCCTCGGTGCGGTCGACCGGGCAGTCGTAGGGCACATGTGTGTAGGCCCACAGCGTGGCCTTGCCCTCCGGCGCGCGGGTGGGATCGATGACGCTCGGCTGCACGAGCAGCACATAGGGCCGGTCCGGCAGTCGCCCCTTCGCGACGTCCCGTTCGCTCGCGGCGATCTGCTGGCGGGTGCCCCCGAGGTGGATCGTCGGTGTACGCCGCAGCTCCGCGTCGGTCCACGGCACCGGCCCGTCCAGGGCGAGATCCATCTTGGCCACGCCGTTGCCGTGCCGGAAGCGGCGCAGCGCGCCCAGGTATCTGGCCGGCAGGCGGTCTCGCCCGATGCTCGCCAGCAGCCTGGTCGACACGTCGAGTACGACCGTGTCGTAGTCGGCCAGCGCACTCAGGTCGCGCACCCGCGTGCCGGTGACGATGCGTCCGCCGTGGGCCTCGAAGTCCGCGGCGAGCGCGTCGGCGATCGCCTGGCTGCCGCCGATCGGCACCGGCCACCCGGCGGCATGCGCGTGGGTGCCGAGCGCCAGCCCGGCGCCGGCCATCGCGAGCCGTGGGTGGGATCCGATGGTGTGCGCGGCCGCGCCGGTGAGGAGCGCGGGGGCGACCTCCTCATGGAAACGCAGTCGCCATGCAGGAGAGCCCTGTTCGAGCGCTCGTAGGCCGTATTCGAGTGTCACCGCAGGTTCGGTCGGGAGCTGCAGCAGGGACTCCCCGGTGAACCGCGTCAGCTGCTCCACCCGTCGGACCAGGGGGGCGAAGAGCCGCCGGTATGCCGCACCGTCAGGCCCCAGCGCCTCTGCCGTGCGGTCCAGATCGCGGTAGGCGATGCCGCTGCGCCCGTGCGGAAGCGGGTGGCCGAAGGAGATCTCCGGCACGCGCAGGTCGATGCGGCGTTCGATCTGGAACTGCCGGAAGAACGGCGACGCCAGGGCCATCGGGTGCACCGCGGACGCGACGTCGTGATGGAAGCCCGGGAGCGTCAGTGCGCGCGTGCCCGCTCCCCCGCCGATCCGGTCGGCCTGCTCAAGGAGGTCGACCCGCAGCCCGGCGCGCGCCAAGGTGACCGCCGCGGCGAGCCCGTTGGGGCCCGCTCCCACGACGACCGCGTCCCGCTCCCCCGCCATACGACCGAGTCTTGCAGCACCCTCCTCCCGAGTGGCATACCTATGCCTCCAGTGCACCTCCTGCAGATATGCCGCTCGACGCAGATGTCTGCCACTGGGGGTCCAGACACTCCGCATGCACGCGCCGATTCGGCTCACAGCCTTCGCGCCGGTATCGTGAGGTGCATCAGTTCGGCGTCTGTCTCACCCACGAATTGATCCGCATGTCGAGTTTGCTCCATGCGCGGCCCTCCAGCCTGGAGAACCGGCCGGTCCGGGGAGACTTCTTCTAGATCGCGATTTGATGACTTCAACTTTCACTGACTTCGGCGTGCCCGCTCTCCTGGTCGACGTACTGACCGGCCAAGGCATCGCCGAGCCCACTCCCATCCAGGCCGCGACCCTGCGCGACTCGCTCGCAGGTCGCGACGTGCTCGGCCGCGGCCGCACGGGCTCCGGCAAGACGCTGGCCTTCTCCCTCCCCCTGGTGGCGCGCCTCGCCGAGTCCAAGCGCCCCCGCGTGGCTCGCAAACCGCACGCGCTGATCCTGGCCCCGACGCGCGAACTGGTCACCCAGATCGACGCCGTGATCAAGCCGCTGGCCCACACGATGGGCCTGAACACCCTGACCGTCTTCGGCGGGGTCGGCCAGAACCCGCAGGTACGCGGCCTGCAGGCCGGTGTCGACATCCTGATCGCCTGCCCGGGTCGCCTGGAAGACCTTATTTCTCAGGGGTTCTGCCGCCTGGACGACGTGCAGGTCACCATCCTCGACGAGGCCGACCACATGGCCGACCTGGGCTTCCTGCCCGGCGTACGCCGGCTGCTGCGCCAGACGCCGAAGGACGGCCAGCGGCTGCTCTTCTCGGCCACCCTGGACAAGGCGATCGACGTCTTGGTCCGTGAGTTCCTGCGCAAGCCGGTGACGCACGAGGCCGATTCGGCCCAATCCCCCGTCGCCGCGATGTCCCATCACGTCCTCGGGCTCGAGAAGGACCTGCGGGTGCCGGTGCTGGTCGACCTGACGTCGGCACCGGGCCGGACCATCGTCTTCACCCGCACCAAGCACGGCGCGAAAGCCCTTGCGCGACAGCTGAACAGCCGTGGCGTTCCGGCGGTCGACCTGCACGGCAACCTCGGCCAGAACGCGCGCACCCGCAACATGGAGGCCTTCAGCTCCGGTGCTGTGCACACCCTCGTCGCCACGGACGTCGCGGCGCGCGGCATCCACGTCGACGACGTCGCGTTGGTCATCCACGCCGACCCGCCGTCGGAGCACAAGGCGTACCTGCACCGTTCGGGTCGTACCGCGCGGGCCGGCGCCGCGGGCTCCGTCATCACCTTGATGACCCCCGATCAGCGCGGCGACGTCCGCAGCCTCACCCGGGCCGCGGGCATCCACCCGACGACCACGCAGGTCACCAACACCGAGCACCCGGTGCTGCGCGAACTCGCCCCGGGCGAGCGCGTCCTGGTCGAGGGGTACGTCCCGCCGTCCGCCCCGCAGCAGCAGCGTCAGCCGAAGAAGCCCGCTACCGGCCAGGCGGGCGGTCGCGGACGCGGTCGCGGTGCCGGCTCCGGTGCGGGACGACCCGCGAGTGGCTCGGGCGGCGGTCCTCGTCGCAACGGGTCCGGTTCCGGTTCCGGCGGTACGACGTCGGGTTCGGGTCCTCGCCGCTCCGGCGGAGGCTCTGGCTCCCGCACTGCGGGTTCAGGCTCGCGCGGCGCGGGTGCGGCGTCGGGCGGCAACCACTCGGCGGCGAACTTCAGCCGCCGCTCGCGCTGACCCGACAGCGGTCTCTGTTTCCGGCGGGGTGTTCGATGGGCGAGTGACGACCACTCCCCACGAACCCCCGGCGACCGACGCACCCCCCACCCGGTACCTCAACGGTGACAGCCCCAAATCCGCCACGGACCTGCTGGCCACCATCCCGGCGGACACGCAGACCGACCTGTACGGCAACGGCGGCGCGGTGGAGGGGCTCGAGCGGTACACCGCCGAGTTGCTCGGCAAGCCTGCGGCGGTCTTCTTTCCCAGCGGCATCATGGGCCAGGGCGCAGCACTCACCGTGCACGCCGCCCGGCACGAGTCGTCCACCGTCGCGTGGCATCCGACCGCGCATCCGCAGGTGCACGAACTGGACACAATTACTCGTCTGCACCGCCTCACGACGCGCACGGTCGGCGATCCGGCCCGCCTGCTGCAGCTGTCCGACCTGGAAGCCGTCCCCGAGCAACTCGCCGTCCTGCTGCTGGAACTCCCGCAGCGGGAAATCGGTGGCCAGCTGCCGACCTGGGATGAGCTGACCTCGCACGTGCAGTGGGCGCGCGAGCACGACGTGTATCTGCACCTGGACGGCGCTCGCCTCTGGGAGGCGTCGGCGTCGTACGACCGCTCCCCAGCGGTCATCGCGGCGCTCTTCGACACCGTCTACGTGTCGTTCTACAAGGGCATCGGCGCGCTGTCCGGATGCTGCGTCGCAGGCGAGTCGGACATCGCGGACGAACTGCGCGAATGGCGCCGGCGGCTGGGCGGCACCCTGTACGGGCTGTGGCCGCTCGCCGCGTCTGCCCTCGCGCTGCTGCCGGAACGGTTGCCGGAGATGCCTGCCCGGCTGACGCACGCCCGCGCCATCGCCGACGCACTGCGCCCGGTAGCCGGCGTCACGGTCGTCCCCGATCCGCCGCACACCTCGATGATGCACCTGCTGCTGCAGGTGGACGAGCCGACGTTCACCGCGAACGCCGCTCGCATCCTGGAGCGCGACGGACTGCAGACCTTCCGCGGCGCACAGAGCACGATCGACCCGAACGTCGTGAAGGTCGAGCTCAACGTCGGCCGAGCCACCCTGCAGCTCTCCCCAGACGACATCGCCGCCGCGATCGCCGAACTGGTTACGCAAACCCCCGCGTAGCATCGACCAAGCAGCTATCGAACGACACCGCCGACGCAGGAGTGAATGTCTTGAAGAAGCCGGCGTGGGTCGTCCTCGGTGTCGTGGTGGCACTGCTCGGGTTGGTGTTCACCCTGCAGGGCATCGGGGTGATGAAAGGGTCCTCGATGAGCAACAACATGTTCTGGGCGGTGGCCGGCCCGATCATCATCATCGTCGGCCTCGCAGTGGCCGCGGCGGGCGCGAGGGGCCGATCCCGCTGAGCCGCCTAGGGATTCGCCGCACTCACTCATCGCGAGACGATGAGGGGTCCAGTGCTGACGAGGGCTCGCCTGTCGGTCGCCGGGTGATGCTCGGCGTGCTGGGGCTCGGAGCCGTCGGCATCGTGGCGGGCAGCAAGGTGTCGAACGGACTGTCCAGCCTCCTCGCGCCGGTCGAACAACGTGACCCCACCGGACTTCTCTCCCTCATCCCTGTCGGCGACACGTTCCGCTACTACTCGGTGACCGGCGCGGTGCGCACGCAGCCGGCGCAGACCTACCGGCTTCCTGTGACCGGACTGGTCGAGTCGCCGCACACCTACTCGTACGCCGATCTGCAGGCGCTGCCGCGTACCGCGTTCGTGCAGACCTTCCAGTGTGTGACGGGATGGCACGTGCCGGAAGTTCATTGGGCCGGTGTGCGATTGGCCGAGCTGCTGGAACGCGCCCGCCCCAGCACGGAGGCGCGAGCGGTGCGCTTCCGATCCTTCGACAGCACCTACACCGAGTCGCTGACGCTGGACGAGGCGCGCGCCGACGACGTCCTGGTGGCGCTGGAGATGCTGGGCGCCCCGGTGACCCACGACCACGGTGGGCCGGTGCGCATGTACGTCGGCTCCAACTACGGCTACAAGAGCACGAAGTGGCTCTCGGGCATCGAACTGACCGACCACCAGATCCCGGGCTATTGGGAACCGAGGGGCTATGCCATCGACGGACGACTCCCCGCGTAGCGCGTCCGCGTCATTCGATTCCGGATCGGAGGGCGACGACGGACGCATCCATCGATTCAGCCTCGCCGAGCGGATCATCCACCGCGTCACGGCCGTCCTGATGATCGTCTGCATCCTCACGGCCGTCGTCCTCTACAACGGCTCGTTCTCGATCGCGATCGGGCATCGGCATCTCATCGAAGTGATCCACGTCTACTGCGGATTCGCCCTCCCGGTCCCCATGGTGCTGGGGGCGGTGTCGGTCGCCTATCGAGCGGATCTGCACCGGCTCGGTCGGTTCTCAAGCGCCGACAGCCGCTGGTTGCGATCCCGCACGCGGCGTGACGGCACGATCCGGGTCGGCAAGTTCAACGCGGGCCAGAAGCTGAACGGCGCGCTCACCTCCAGCTCGATCCTGGTCCTGCTCGCCACCGGCATCATCATGTACTTCGTCACGCTGGCGCCGCTGCCCTGGCGGACCGGCGCGACGTTCGTCCACGACTGGTTCTCGATTGCCGTGGGCCTGCTCGTGATCGGCCACATCACCTTCGCCATGAAGGACCCCGAGGCGCGCGAGGGGATGCGCACGGGCTGGGTGACGCGACAGTGGGCACGCCGCGAACACGCCGCCTGGCTCCACGAGATGAGCGATGGCGCCGACGGCGGCCAGACCCGCGAACCGGTCGATCCGTAGGTCGCTGCTCGAACCGATCCGACCTGTTCGTCGCCCGCCTGATCGCCGAAGGCGGTTTACCCCGCCGGGGATCGAGGGTTGCATGAACGGACCCGCTCTATCAGCCGCAGCCGCCCACCTTCAACCAGCTCTGAGGTGGGTGTGGACAACCCCGTCGGGCGGGTATCTCCGGGGCGGAGATGTGGATAAGAATTTGTTCAATAATCAATCCCATCAACACAATTCGGCCTCTGGATCCCTTGCGGATGTACTCGAACGCGCGTACGATGAATACATCAGTTCGAACGTTCGGGGTACCGGGGAAGGGGCGGATCGTGAGCAATCCCATCGACGAGAATGCCCTGTCGCTGCCGGCTGAGATCGTCCCCGCGCGTCCAGGGGCGGGTGCCGGATTGATGGAGCTGTTGTCGGCTTTCGCTGCATCGATGGATGCCTGGCCGGGGGCGCTGTTCCAGCTGAGCGAAGCAGATCTGGGCAAGGTGGTCTCCACGATGTTGACCGTCGTGGGTCGCGCGGAGAACGTCGCGGCGTTGGCTACCTCGGATGCTCTGACCCGCGGGACGGTCACCGGCTCCACGGCGACGGGTGCGCCCGGGTGGGTCGCGCAGGTGGCGCGCGGGGTGGATCCCGTGGTGGTGCACCGGGTCGGGGGTGTCGGTCGCGATTGCGCGGACCCGAAGAACCGCGTGGTGGCGCAGTGTCTGGCGGAGGGATCCGCGTCGGTGCCGGCGGCCGCGGTCGCGTTGCGGGAGGTGCCGAGAGTGGTCCGTCAGTTGCCGTGCGCTGACCGGGATGACATGTTCCTGCGGTATCTGAGCCTGTCCCATTTCGGTCCGCGAGCGTTGAAAGAATTGAGTACCCGGATCATCGGCCAGTTCGCCCCCGAACAGCTGATGCGCGATGAAGAAACGCAGCAGCAGTGCGAGGCCGCGCTGGTACGACCTGCCCGGTGGGATGGTCCGGTTCGAAGCAGACCTGTCCGCGGCCCACGCAGCGACGGTGAAACACGCCCTGTAGTTCCTCTCGGCGCCGACACCACAGACCTGCCCCGACGACCCCGCCCACAGCAGCGACACGGCTGAAGGGAAGGGCGGCGACCGGGGCGGCAACGCCGAAAAGCCGGCGCTGAAAACCATGGTCAGCCCGCTCGACCGCGATCCGCGGACCCCGGCCAAGCGTCGCGCGGACGCCCTGCTGCGGCTGATCGAAACCGCGGCCGGTGTGCTGGACGGCAACTCTCCGCGACCGGTCGGGGAGATCACCGGCACCGCGAAAATGGTGGTCACGCTGGACTACAACACCCTCCTGGCCGGCCTGCAGCACTCTGGTCGCCTCGGCGGGAGCGGCGCCATGACCGACCCGATCTACCTGCCCGGCATCGGACGCACCGCCGACGGTGACTATCTCGACGCCGGGACGCTACGGCGGCTGGCATGTGACGCGGACCTGATCCCGATGGTGCTCGGTGGGGCATCCGAACCGATGGACGCCGGACGAGCCAAGCGCCTGTTCACCGGCGGATTACGAACGGCGATCATCCACCGAGATCGAGGATGCACGTTCCCCGACTGTGATCGGCCACCGGACTTCTGCGATGCCCACCACGTCGATCCGTGGTGGACCGGCGGCGAGACGACACTGACCAATGCGGCCCTGCTCTGCACGCGCCACCACACCATCGTGCACCGCGACCTGCTCACCGCGGCGGTCACCGCCACCGGAGTCACCTGGGACCTGACGCCCGGATTGATGCCGCACCAATGGGCCGGCTGACGCCCCGACCCGGCATAACTCGAGCCGTTTACGACGTTGCACCCGTCGTACACCGTTGTCGACGAAGGGATCCTCATGCGCGCCGTGGTCTACACCGAAGGCGGCGACGCCTCCGTCCTGCACCTGGTCGAACGCGAGGCCGCCGACCCCGGACGCGGCGAGGTGCGCGTACGCATCGAGCGCGCCGGGGTCAACCCGACCGACTGGAAGTTCCGTGCCGGCAGCGAGCTGGCCTTCCCCGAGATCGTCCCGGGTCAGGACGGCGCGGGCACCATCGACGCGGTCGGCCCCGAGGTCGACGGGCTGCACGTCGGCGACCGGGTGTGGACGATGCTCGCCCAGCACCAGCGCCCCGGCGGCACCGCCCAGGAGCAGGTCGTGCTGCCGGCGGCCAACGTCACCACGCTGCCGGACGGCGCGTCGTACGACGTGGGCGCCGCCCTCGGCGTGCCCGCCGTCACCGCTCACCGCGCACTGACCACCTCCGAGGGTGGACCGGACCGGCTCTACCGCGGTGCCATGGAGGGGCTGACGGTGCTCGTCGCCGGTGGTGCCGGCGCGGTCGGCAACGCGGCGATCCAGCTCGCGCGGTGGGCGGGAGCCACTGTCATCAGCACCGTCAGCAGTGACGAGAAGGCGACGCTGGCGACGGCGGCCGGCGCCCAGCACGTCGTCAACTACCGGGAGGGCGACACCGCCGCCGCGATCCGCGAGGTCGCGCCCGAGGGCGTGCACATCGTGGTCGAGGTGGCGCCCGCGCAGAACCTCGCGCTCGACCTGCAGGTCATCCGGCCCCGCGGCACCATCGCTGTCTACGCCAACAACGGCGGCGACGAGGTGACGTTGAACGTCAGGGAGACGTTCTCGACCAACGCCCGGATCCAGTGGGTGCTGCTCTACACCGTCGGCCAGGACGCCCTGCGCGCCGCAGCCGACGACGTCAGCGCCGCGGTCGCCGACGGCGGCTTCGCGATCGGCGACGAGCACGGTCTGCCCCTGCACCACTACCCGTTAGAGCGCACGGCCGAGGCCCACTCAGCTGTCCAGGACGGTGCCATCGGCAAGGTGCTGCTCGACGTCACCGGCTGACCGCGGCCGAGCCTGACGGTTTGCGTCGGTGGCCAGTGCTGCAGCACTGGCCACCGACGCAAAACCCGCACCCCGACGGACCGCGCCCCGTGAGTACGGCGTCGCCGTACGACGTGTCCGCGCTTCTCACGGAGTGGCGGCACCAGATGCCAACCCGGCTGCCGTACGCCTTAGCCGGTCGCCGACTCGCCGTAGGCCTCGGGACGCAGCAGGTGCCGCGAGTGGGACCGTCGGCTTTGCTTGGACGTCGCGCTGGCTTGCGCGGGTCAGCTGCAGGCCTCTGCACATGTCAGTCCTCGGGTGCACGCTTCGATGCATGAATCTCGACGTGATCGACGTAGTTGCCGCTGGTGTGCCGGCCGTTGCGATCCTGTCCACCGCGGGATGGCGCGGCTGGCAGTGGCTCATGGGGCCTGGCCCCATCGAAGCCCAGATCAAACGCTGGCGTTCGTGGCTCGCGGTTGCGAATGAGTTGGAGTCGGCGCGCGAGATCGACCGGGCCACCCTCGTGCGCCAATCCGCGAACGAGGAGTTCGCCAGATGGCTGGCGGGCACCGAAGCTCGCAACGAGTGGAAGGCACGGTCCTGGGCCAAGGTGGCCGCCGCGGAGTGCATGGCGATCTACTTCCTGGCGCTCATCGCCTGGAGATTCGCCGGTTCGCCTGCGTCGCGGGTGGCCGCCCTCTGCGCACTATTGCTGACTGTCGTCATCGGAGTCGGCAGTGCCCTCGTTGTGGCCGTGACATCGAAGGGATACAACCGCACCCTCGACCGGGCAGCAGCGAAGCGGCCGGTGCGACAAGGGGCACCCGAGCGCACATCGCTGCAGCGCTGAGAGACCTCCCCCGTAGCTGGGTTACACCAGCCCTGCGAGACGAGCCACTGCTGTTGCGTCCGCACACACGGGACCCGACACATCGCGGTCAAGGCTCGGCACGGACCCTCAGGTGTTCAAGACCGGCGTGGTGCTCTCCCGGACCAGCAGCTCATGCGGCACGACCAGGTCGAGCGGGCCGTCGTCACCGGAGTCTGCTGGACCGCTGATGCGGGCCGCGAGTCGATCGAGGGCGACCCGGACGATCTGCGTCTTGTCCGGCGCGATCGTGGTCAGCGTCGGCGTGCTGTAGCGGCCGTCCTCGATGTCGTCGAAGCCGACCACCGCGATGTCCTCCGGCACCCGTCGGCCCAGCTCGAGCAGGCTGCGCAGAGCACCGAGGGCGAGCTCGTCGCTGAAGCAGAAGACCGCTTCGAGGTGCGGCTCCACCTCCAGAAGCCGTTTGACGGCGGCGGTCCCGTCCGGCCGGTGCAGTGACCGGACGGGGATGACGAGCTCCTCGCGGAACGGCAGCCCCGCCGACTCCAGCGCCTGCCGGTAGCCCTCGACACGCAGCTCCGCCGTGCCGTTCTGCAGATGCGGTTGCGCACCGATCGCCCCGATCACGCGGTCCCCGCGGGCGAGGAGGTGCTGCGTGGCCTCCCGGCTCGCCCGCACGTTGTCGATCGCGACGTGGTCGAGGACGCCGTCGGTCTCGCGTTCACCGAGTAGCACGACCGGACCGGCTGCGAGCTCGACCAGCTCGGCGGGCGACACCGCCCATGGGCTGCACAGCACCCCGTCCACGCTGCGACCGGCCGGGCCGAGGATCATCCGCCGCTCCTGGTCGGCGTCGCCGTCGGTCTGGTCGATATGTACGGTCCATCCGCGCTCGGCCGCGACCCTCACGGTGATCGCGGCGAGCTCGCTGAAGTAGGGCGAGCTGATCTCGGGGACGACGAGGCTGATCACCTCGGTGCGTCCGCGACGGAGCTGCCGGGCGGCGGTGTTCGGGCGGTATTTCAGCTCCTCGATCGCGGCCTGCACGCGCCGTCGGGTCTCGGGCGCCACGTGCGGGAAGTCGTTGGCCACATTGGATGCCGTGCGCACCGACACCCCTGCGCGTTCGGCGACCTCTCGAAGACCCACCACCGTTGAATCCTCTCGTGAGACCTACCGCCGCGGCGCTTTCCGGCGTACGTTTGCAACGTTGCAATTCACGACAACGCTACAACCCCGCCTGCCGCACGAGAGGGAACCGATCATGAGCGATACCGAGACGCAGCGCCCCGACGTGACGGAGACCGACGTACATGCGGCCGTCGATGCCCTGAGCACGGACGGCATCATCGGGCGCAAGGGCGCGCTGTCGCGAGACTTCGTGACCGGGATGCGGGTCGACGTCGAGGAGGCGTTCCGCGAGGCGCGGTCGCGGGAGAACGGCGCCGTCGGCCGCGGCCCGAACCGCTGGTACGCCGAGATGCACCCCGAGGCGCTGGGCGGCTTCGTCGAGCTGGTCGATCACCCGTGGGTGCGCGCGGTGAGCGAGGCGATCCTCGGGCCGCACTACGAGATCGTCGAGGTCGGCTTCGACATCCCGTTCGCCGGGGCGCACAACCAGCCCTGGCACCGCGACTTCCCCTCCCCCGCCGCGACGCGCACCGAGCAGCGGCTGACGAGCCTGGCCTTCAACGTGACCCTGGTCGACACCGAGGAGGACATGGGGCCGTTCGAGATCGCACCCGGCACCCAGTGGGAGACCGGCGAGGACTTCGAGCACGAGATGTTCCCCGACCGCTCGACCTGGTCGCGCTACGAGGAACGCGCCGTGCGCAAATACCCGCGAATGGGTGACATGTCGGTGCGCTCGGCCCTGACGATCCACCGCGGCACCACGAACCACTCCCAGAAGTCCCGGCCCGTGCTGGTGCTCGGGATAGACGCGCCGGGAGCCGGCAACGCCGAGCACCACGACATGGCCGTCACCGAGGGCTACTGGGCCAAGTTGCCCGAGCGCGTACGCCGGCACCTGCACTGCAGGGTCGTCGAGCACCTCACGCCGATCGTGCAGAAGCACACGATCGAGGGCCTGGTGATGGGCGAGGCCGAGTAGGACCGCCTCAGAGGCTGAACCACTGACCGGCCCAACCGCCCGCCGCGTTCCAGTACGTCGAGTAAACGTGGTTGTCCTTGCCGGTGACGAGGAGGTCGATGACGTCCTGCTCGCGCGACTGCGCGGTGACGCGTGCGCCCGGCGGGATGGTGAACTCATCGGCAAATCGGTCGTCGCCGAGCCAGAACCACTGCCCGCTCCACCCACTGCTCGCGTCCCAGTACGTGCTGTAGACGTGGCCGTCGCGGCCGCTGGCGCACAGGTCGATGTGGCCATCGAAGCGCGAGATCGCGGTCACCGGCGAGCCCGGCGGCACGGTGAACCCGTCGCCGAAACGGGCGTCCGCAAGTCGGAACCAGTGGTTGTTCCAGCCCGTGCCGGCGTTCCAGTACGTGCTGTAGACGCCGCCGTCGAGCCCGCTGACGAAGAGGTCGATCTGGTCCCGGAAGCGGCACAACGCGGTGACCGGCGCACCGACAGGGATCTTGAACTGGTCGGCGAAGTTGTCGTCACCCAGCCAGAACCACTGCCCGCTCCACCCACTGGAGGCGTCCCAGTACGTGCTGTAGACGTGGCCGTCGCGGCCGGTGGCGAAGAGGTCCAGGTGCCCGGTGTAGCGCGAGAGGACGCCGACCGGCGTACCGGGGGCGACGGTGAACCCGTCGCCGAAGCGGCCGTCAGCCAGTCGGAACCAGTGGTTGTTCCAGCCGCCTCCGGCGTTCCAGAACGTGCTGTAGACGCCTCCGTCGAGGCCCACGACGAACAGGTCGATCAGATCGGGAGCGCGGTCGACGCAGCTGATCTGGCTGCCGACCGGGATCTTGAACTGGTCGGCGAAGTTGTCGTCACCCAGCCAGAACCACTGTCCGCTCCAGCCGCTGGAGGCGTCCCAGTACGTGCTGTAGACGTGGCCGTCGCGGCCGGTCGCGAAGAGATCGAGGTGGGTGGGGTAGCGACTGAGCACGCCGATGGGTGAGCCGGGAGCGATCGTGAAGTCGTCCCCGAAGCGGCCGTCCGCGAGCCGGAACCAGGTGCGCAGCCAGCCGCCGGCCGGGTTCCAGAAGGTGGAGTCGACGCTGCCGTCGGTCCCGACGGCGAAGAGATCGATCTGATCCTGGGTGCGACTGATGGACGCCACCGGCGCGGGCGCCAGGCTCAGGAACTGCTGCGAATAGTTGAGGTCGACCTGCCCTGCCCCCGCGGTGTTGCTGACCACGTCGGTGTGCTGACCGCAGTCCGTGATGGCGTCGTATGCCGCGAAAGCCGTTGTCAACGCACCGCTGTCGGTGTTGACGCTGATGTCGCGCATGCTGGTCATCAGCGTCGGAGGGTAGTCACGACACTGGGCGACCGTGTACGTCTCGAGCGTCTGCACCGGCATCACCAACTGCCCGGTGACGTTCACCGACAGCACCGTGTCAGGGAAGCCGACGAACTCGCACGTCCAGAAGTCGAAGGTCGTGTGCCGGGACACCAGCTTCATCACGCCGGTCAGCACGTCGCCCGGTTGCACCGTGACCAGGGTCTGGGTGCGGAACGCGTTCGTGCCGACGACCAGCCAACTGGCCAACGCCCAGCTGTTCCCACCGCCGGCCGGGGACACGCCCCACTGCAGCACCGGCTGCAGGATCTGGGTCACGGGGCTGTCCTGCAGCCCGTTGAACAGGTAGAGCAGCTGCCCGTCCTCCGCGATCGGCTCGGGCGGCACGGTCCACGTCGTGGTCATCGACCTGATGACGTTCGTGGACGCCTCGGTGTACGCGGCGTACGTGATCCACCCGCTGCCCAGGCCCGGCAGCTCCGCTGTCTCCACAGTGGTCTCGGGAGGCTCGACGAAGGTCTCGGTGCGGGTGTTGAAGCGCTTCATCCGTCCACCGTCGGGGCGCACGATCTCGTCGGGTCCGACGAGGTGGATCATCGACTTCGGCCGCAGACCGCCGGGAGTGATGGCGTAGTCGCCGGACGCGAGCAGCGCGCGGGTGCGCCGCAGCGTCAGGGGCGGCCTCTTCGCCACCCGGTACCGGCCGCCCTCGTCGGCTGCGACGACCTCGCCCGGGGCGACGGTGTGCACGTGATCCGCAGGTCGCGGCCCGCCGGGCGTGTGGACGGTCTCTGACGTTGACCCCGGCTCCTGCGGTGTCGCCATGTCGTTCCTCCGTGTCGTTGTCGCGTCCACGGAACGTCGTGAACGGTGGCGGTGGCCTCGCCGATTTCCTCCCTGATCGCCCTCAAACTAGAGGCGACGGACGATATTCTTTGCAGGGTGTTTCCAGATCGGACACAGTTTTCCGCGGGCCCGCTCAGCCGGAAGTAGCTCGCACCAGATTGCTTTGACGAGGCGAAGCCGGGAGCCGATGACAGCGTGGAACTCAATCTCACCGAGGTCCTGAGCTGGACCGTCCTGGCCCGCGAGGGCCACTACGGTCGAGCCGCCGATGAGCTGCACGTTTCGACCTCATGCCTCACCAAGCGAATTCAACGCCTGGAGAGCCAGCTGGGGGCGGTCCTGGTCGAGCGGGGACCAGGAGGGGTGCTGGCCATCACCGGCACCGGGCGGCTGTTCGCCGTCCGGGCCGAGCGGCTGCTCGACGATGCGCGCCGCCTCGCCACCTCAACACACGAGCCAGCAGCGCCGGTGGTGGTGGGCGTGCCCGGTTTCGATGGTGCCCGGGTCTTCGAGCACTGGGCTCGCACCCAGCCGCCCACCGTCCGCGAGACGCTCGCGACGTTCGTGTGCTGGGTCGGCATCGCCTTCGATCACCTCGACCTCGCACTGACGAGCCAGCGCGTCGACATCATGCTGACCGCGGGTGCGTCCACTCAGCCGGGGATCCGCTCCACTCGCCTGTGGCCACTGGATCGCATCGGGCTGGTGGCCAGATCACACCCGCTCAGCGGCCGTCGTACCGTGCCGGTGGAGCAGTTCGCGACCCTCCCGTTCCTGCGATCGGCCGCCGCTCCCCCGACTGGATGTCGCTGTGGTGTCTGGGCGACGTGCGGCCGATGAGCGAGGCCCGCATGGTCGAGGTCGCACCCCGGTCCATGTCCGACGTCCTAGGCAGCGTGGCGCGCGGGTCTGTCGTGGCGGTCAGCCCCACCCTCGTCGGCCCGGTCCTGCCTCCGCCCGTGTCGTACGTGAAGCTCGAAGGCGCGCCGCCTGCGTGGTACTACGCGCACACCCGACACGACGAGCCGAGGCGGGTGGTGACCGAGGTCCTGCAGCTCCTGGGGGCGATACCCGCCGAGCAAAGTCTCGCCTGATCCCATCACTAGTACACGCTGCCCTCACCAACGCCAAGGTGAGCCGTTTCGAACAGGCCATCGACGTTCGTGGCACACGGGAGTGCCGTATCGACGCCGACAACGTTCTCGGGACGCCGCCGTCACACCTCAAAACCGCTGATGCGGTATACCTCAGCCGGCCGAGCCGCAGCTAGAAATAGCTCCACGTCCTCTCGCTTCACCGTCCCCTCGTAGCCTGCGAAATCCGAGTCATCGAGCGCATCCAAGAGGCAGTGCAGATCACCACCTCGGATCGTTCCGGTCACCTCGGCAACGTTCCACGTCGGCGCGTCAACAACGCCTGACCTCGCGAGTTCAACTGCTTGGTAGAGGAGAGCGGTCGCTGGTCCCCACATTTCATTGTGGAAGGAGAGCGACCCACCGTCAGCCTGCCCTTCGACGGAGAAATCGACTGTCGTCACGGTGCCTCCGGAAGTTCAGAAGCGGGGTGCTTGTAGCCGAGCGCCGCAAGGGAGTCACGAAGGAGTTTCCACCGATCGCGAGCGCTCGGTTTCTTGGGCACGATGTCCGCGACTGCCCGGGCAGCCGCGATGACCTCGCTGTCTTCCTCAGTGAGCGCGGCATACCGCGGATCGAGCAGGTAGCTGGACGACACACTCGCGTGCATCGCTACGTGGTCCAGAAAGATCTCGAGTTCCCTGGCCTGCGTCAGCGATTCGTCGGAATCCTCGCCGATCGCGACCCAATGCAACCGGCCGCCCCAAATAGCCGCCTGGAGCTCATCCCCGCCTAACGCGAGAACCGTCCCCAACTCATTCTTCTGAGAGCTGCCTCCCGCTTCGACGAACCCGGCGACCTCGTGGGTCAACCGAAGGATGTTGTCGTCCCTGAACGAGACTCCGACCGCCAGAAGGTGGGTCGTCAGAAGCATCGACTGGAAGATCGCGCCAGCGGGTCCATTCTTCGCGTCGTACGCGATGAACTCACTGCGAGCAAGGACTACGTCCTCGGGGTGGTCGACGTCGCCATGCAGTTTGAGCACCCAGGGTCCTCCAGGCGCAGGACCGTCGTACGGCAGCAGCGTGGGCATAGGCGCGCCGGCCTGGGCAGCCACTGCGTTCTCGTACAACGTGTCGTAGTTCGTCGTCGCCACTGCCCTGCATCCGAGCGATGCAAGGAGCAGGTGACCAAGGGCCGGGCGCTGCACAACCTTGATCTTGTCGGCCACCACCGACCCGAGCTTCGTTCCCTTGACGGCTGCCAGGTACTCCGCCTGATCCAGAACGCTGAGCTTCCCGAGGGCATCTTTCTGACTCTGCGTGAGGTAAGAGCGAAGGTCTTCGATCAGGTCGGTCCAGCTGGGGAGGCCAGCGCCTATGCTCACGCCGGCTCCGATCAGTAGCGACAGACCGCCCTTGCGAGTTAGGTCTGCGAGCCGCGATTGGGTTTTGTGGAGTGCGTCATCTGTGTCGCAGGCACCGCTTTGACGGCGGACCCATTGGGCAGCGGCGTAGTCCGATTCAGAGAACAGCACGAAGGCGATGTCGATGCCATCGGCTCCTGCCTGGAGCGCCTCCATGACTCGCCCTATAACTGCTCCCGCGGATCCATGGTGCCCGCCACCCGCGAGCCCCAGCGCGGGCACCGCCACCAGCGGACGCGCGCGCGTGGTCTCGAGATTCGCGGCGGCGACATCCTCGAGTACAGACGACAGGTGCTTCACAAGCGCGTCGATACTCACTTCGCCACGTTCGGTGACATCCTGGTACCAAACAGGTACGCCGGAGTCGTCGCGAAGTGCCCGAGCGAAGCCGTTCTCGAGCCTCTCTGGTCGGCGCACCCCGCTTAGCACGCCATCCCACGTTCGCTCCAACTGGGCGCTGCTGTCGGTGGGCACGATCAAGGCGTCGCAGTAGACACTCTCGAGCTTGCCGCGCACGACGAAGAGATGACCTAGATCTGCCATAAGCACCAATCCTTGATAGCTGGCTCAGCGTCCAACGTGCTCACGCCGGCAAGGTCAACCTACGTGTCGTCTACCGGCGGCGGGTGTGCATCGCTGCGCTCATCCAGCCGTTGTCGGTGCCCCCGGTTATGTTCCAAGTGAGGATAAAGACCGACTGAGGAGAGCAAATGGACGAGCAGGCAACGCAGGCACGCGGTTTCGACGCCGAGGTGGCCAAGGAGTGGGCCACGTTCGAGGTGGCGCTCGGTGATCACCTGGCACAACTGTCGAGGACCGAGCGATACGAGGTGTATTCGCTAGATCAACACGACGAGCCGTTGGTAGTGGTGACCAGGGAGGACGAGCTGTCGAAGTTCGAGCTCACAGCTCCTGCTCTCAGCAGCCTCGACCTGGGGCAGGAGCAGCGCCGAGTGACTAAAGCGCTCGGGATTACGACACATCCTGCAACGTTCGAGTGGCGCCTCGTGCACAACGGAAAGCTGCACCTGGCCGACCACATTTCATGGGTGATGGTGGGACTGCTGCAGGACGTCTATAACGTCTCGTCTCCCGTCGTGCTCGATGCGGGGACGCTGACGATCCCCGCCCCGGACGAGCCTCAAGCGTTGTTTGACACTCGCAAGCCGATCGCCGCGGAAGGGCCGTCCGAGCTCGCCGACGCCGTAGAACGCACTTTGGCCGAAATTTGTCCAGAAGTCAGTCGCCTCAACGACAACTACTTCCGGCTGGGTGACGCAGAGGGAGCGATCACAATCCGGGTCGACGGCGACAGCACAGCGGTGTGGGTGCTCCAGACTCCCGTGAAGACCCGTAACACCTCAGTCGCGACGCGCGAAGTCGCGCTACTCAACCGTGACGCGGTCTACGGCCGCTACTACCTCAACGGTGGGTGGCTCGTCGCCGAGGCCCGGGTGTCAGCCGATCCGTTCCTTCCTCAGCACCTCATCGACACAATCACTGCTCTGTACGCCGAGACCCATCGGATCGCCGGCGACTTCGCCTGGCGCACGCGTGGGACGGTGCTGGACATCTGAACCCAGTTCACCTGGACTCAACCGGCACCGGCATAGCCCCTTTCCAGCTCTTTCGGTGTACATTCTGGCCGGGCGCTTCGCCTAAAGGTACTGAAGAGCGAAAGGCCCACCATGAGTCAACGTCCCCTGGATTTCGCCCCCGAAGTTGGCGACACAACGGCAGATCGACGTCGCTGCGACGGTGCCAGGACAACCTGGCTCCTCCGCGAATCACGGGGTGAGACGACAGTGACGCAGTGGGGCCTCACAAACGGAAGCGATTGGTCGAAGTCCGTGACAACGGCGTCGTCATTCGACGAAGCCCTTCAAACCAATCGCGAACTGCTGACGCTTCGCATGGACGAGACCACCGACTATCAGACTCCAGCAGCTGACGTCCTGCTAGAGCACCTCGTTCTCGATGCGCCGGAGGGCGAACCGGGCGATGTCGAGTGGCCATTTGATATGAACAACTACCTGGAAGAAGATTACGACTTTCCCGAACGCGAAGGTCTTGTCCAGCGGTTCTCGCGGGTCAACGGGCAACGTGTACAGTTCGCCGCTCGCGTCGATGGGGAATACGTAGGGTTTTTCAGCTCCAGTGACGAGCCCCTGGGCACCCTGCTCGCAGATTATTCGTGGGGTAGCGAGGCTGGGATGACCTCAGGAGCTGGTAGCTGGGTCCTCACTCGCACTTTCCCAAGCACTTTGATAACGATCCCTGCCGGAGACACAGCAGATCAACCTATTTGCGGATTTAAGTCGGCGGCCGACATGACAAGTACCGCCCGGATCGTGCGTGAATGGCTCACCTACATCGAGTACTCGTGCATGTACGTCTTCGGCGCCGCAGCCCTCGCACTAGAACCTCTTGACCCCCTTGATAAATTGTCCCAGGCCGAACGCAAAGACTGGCAGAATTATCTCGACAGGCTCCGGGACGGTTACAATGAAACAATTCGGATGTCGTTTTCGATTGATTTGGATCTCAAGGCGGCGCTCCGTAAGGAGCTGCGCAGTAGCAGCACCTACCGGACCATTGCCGACGCGCTAGCCGACCCAATCCAAGGAGATTGGCTTCGCGTCGCATTCAGCGATGGCAACCTTGAACCGCTTTGGTGATGCACCGTTCGCCTGAGGTAGAAGCGCAGACACACAGTGACCGCCAGCAGCGTCGAATGGCCCCGTCGAAGTCCAGCTCGGAGGAATGCCGGGCAGAATTGCGCGATGAAGACTGACCAGCGCCCTGTCAGCGGCGACGAAGTCGACGTATACAGCCGTTGGCGCTTTGTGGTTGCCTGGGCGCAGCGACCGGCGCGGTCAAGAGGGTGAAGCGCCGAACCCACCGACACGATCGTCGCCGCGAACGCGAACGACTCCGCCAGGACAGTGCAGAGGGCTGAGCACCCTCATGAAGGCTCGACCGGCACATCGAACGCTCCGCGCTCACCGACGAACAACAGGTGAGACCTTGCTACTTCGGCTCCAGTTGCGGTCTGCACAATGCATCGGTACGCCGCCACCTGAGGTGTATAGAAGTTTGCTCGCGCGGAGAGCGCCGCTTCAGGGATCTGATCGGTCTTGTAGTCGACGATGACGATCGACCCGTCGTCCTCTCGGTACATCAGGTCGATGACCCCTTCGAGGATGGTCCCATCGGGTTGTTCCATGCCGACGAATGACTCACGCCAATGCGGGCGCACAGCTGCGCGCTGCACAAGGTCCGAAGCCAACGCCATCCGTACCAGTTGCGTGACCAGCGCCTCGAAGTCGATTACGCCCTCGGCGAGCACCTGAGCCTTCACCGCATTTTCGAGGCCGGCGCCGGACTGCAGGTCCACCAGTTGCAGGACGCCGTGGACCGCGCGGCCCACGGCTGATCCGTACCGCCCCTTGTTCCATGGAGAAGCACCCAGATCTCTGGAGCCCTTCGCCGTGCCCGCCGGTAGATCCTCCGCCTCAGGGGTCTCATCCTCGGTCGTCACGGGGAGGCCGACGGTGGATGCCCGCAGCGCATCCGGTTCGTTGCCCTCCAAGCCGGAAGCACTCGCCGATGACGGGACGGCACTACGCGCGAGTGCTTCGCTCAGTCGTGCAGACCATTCCGCGAAGTCCGGAGGCGCAGTCACCGTGCGCGACGACGGAGCTGGGACCGTGTGGGACGGATCCGCAACCAACGTGACCGCACCGAACCCAGTCGCTCCGCAGCGAGCGAGATTGCTCGCGTTCGTGTCCGCCGTTCCGGATCGGTGTAGCGACACGACGAGATGGTCACGGGCACGGGTTGCGGCAACATACATCAGCCGGTCGCGTTCGAGACGCCCCATCTGCTCGTCGATCGGCACCCGCGCATCGAACTCACCCGTGGTGAGGTTCTTGTTGATGGATGCTTCGTACCCGTTGCCGTTCCAGAGGATCCGCACCCCGAAGCTGTTGCGGTGTTGTGCGCCGAGACCGGACATCACGACCATCGGAAACTCCAGGCCCTTCGCGGCGTGGACCGTCATGACTCGGACGGCGTCCACGTCGGACTCAGGCAGCACAGACTCAGCGGCCTGGGCACTCTCGGCACCTTGTGCTGCTGCCCACAACAGGTACGCGCGCAGCCCACCGTGCTCCACGTCGGCCCACGCGCGGGCTTGGTCCACGACGTACCGCAAACGACGCCACGAGTCGCGAGCGCGAGGGCCCCACGCGGCGACCTCCAGCATTCGGCGGTCGTGGACGATCTGGCCGAGCATCTCACTGGGCGTGAGCCATCGTGAGCGCCGGTGCAGACTTCCTAGGTAGGCGACGGCCTTGCCAACCGGATGTTCGGTGTCCTCGTCGACGCGCCGCAGGATGTTGAACGACTGATCGTCCGCCCGCCAGGACCAGAGGTCGTCATCGCCGCAGCCGAACAGCGGGCTCCGCAGAGCTGTCACCAATGATAACGAATCGGTCGGGTCCGCAACGGCTCTGGCAGCGGCCATCAGCGAGCGCACCTCGGGTGCGGAATAGACCAACGAGCTTGCTTCAGTGCGATATTCGATCGCTGCCGCGTCCAGGGCGTTCTCGAGCATGGGCAGCGAGGTGCGTGCGGGAATGAGAACGGTGATGTCGCGGTGCTGGATCGTGCGCCATTCGCTCGACGCCTCGTCGAAGACGGTCCACCCTTCGTGCAGAGCACGAGTAATCGCAGCGGCCACGTCCTCGGCCTCCACGGCGCGCAACTGATCCGCGTAAAGCCGACCACCGCCGTCCAGGACGTGTGGCTCTGGCCCGAGCACCATGACCGCAGTTCCGATGGTGGCCGCGGGTCTGTGAGCATCGAGGGGCGCGTAGTCGGGCTGTCCGCCGGCGACCGGTTGGATGACCTGCCCGAAGACACCATTGACCCAGTCGAGAATCTGGTCGCTGGATCGAAAGTTGGTCGTCAGCGACAACGGCTCGCCGATGACGGCGCGGGCGTCCAGGTACACCGCGATATCGGCCCGACGGAATCGGTAGATCGACTGCTTCGGGTCGCCGACGACGAAGAGGGATCCGGCCGGGGCGTGGGCGTAGGCGTCGTGCCAGTTGGCCTCGCCGGCTTCAGCGCCCCCGGCGATCCGGACGGCAATTTCCACCTGTATCGGATCGGTGTCCTGGAATTCATCCAGCAACAGGTGCCGGTATCGCTCGTGCAGGCTCTGTCGGACACCGGCATCGGCGCGCAGCACGTTGCGCGCGAGAACTAGGAGGTCGTGAAACTCCAACTGTCCATCCGCCTGGCGAGCGCGAGCTGCAGTGAGGACTTCGCGACCGCACCACTGCACCAGGACGCGCAACGCGGCATCAAGGATCTGCTGAAGTGCGACGGCAACGGCGCCTTGCCAGTCTCCGCACTCCGTCTTGAGGGCTTTCAGATCCTCCCAGTTCGACGCCTTGCCGTGCTGGAACTTCAGCCCGATGCCGGACTGGAGGGTCTGCAGTACGGATGCCAAACCGTCCGCGGCACAGGCGTTTTCGGCCCACCCTGCAAGCTCGCGTAGGTAGGGCACAAACTTGTCGTCCGGGTCCTTGCAGGTATCGGCCTCGGATGCGATCCGTCGTGCCAGTGAGACCAGAGCGTTCAGGTCCGGGACAGTGATGGGCGGGGTCGGGTTGGCCAACACGTGCGACTCGACCAGGTCCCAGTCGTTGTTGAGTGTCGTGATGACCGGGCGCAACTGATCGATCTTGGTCCCGGTGCCCAACAACACGGACAGGGCATCCGCCATCGTGGGGTCTTCCATGAGCCGGGAACGGATCTGAACCCACCGCGCCTCGAACGCCACCGACGATCCCACCGCATCGAGCACCTCGACCAGGGGCGGAATGCCGGCCTCGATCGGGTGCTGCAGGAGCAGCTGCTGGGCGAAGGCGTGCAGCGTGCCGATGGATGCCAGGTCCAGGCCTTCGAGAGCATCATCGATCAGCCCCTGCGCCTCCACGCCTGCGGCATGCTCACCCTCGAGCGCCGTCCGCAGTCGTTCGCGAAGCTCAGCGGCAGCGCGCTCGGTGAAGGTCACCGCGGCGATGGCGCCGATCGGCACTTCATCGACCAGGAGCAGCCGCAGGATCCGGCCGATCAATGCCGTGGTCTTGCCGGACCCCGCGCCGGCATCGACGAACAGGGTGGCGTCCGTGCGCGCGCGGATCGCGTCTCGGGCAGCTGCGTCGTTCAGAGCGTCAGTCATGTTGACTCCCCCCAGAGACGACCGCTCCGGGCTCGATCAATGTCACCAGCTCGCGTAACTGAGGTGCTGTCTTGATGGTCTCCCAGCGTTCTCGTACGTCACTGTGCCCGAGGCCGTCCGGGTTGCAATTGGGACACTGCACCCAGAGATAGTCATCCTTTTCGGGCGCTCGCGGCGGGAAAATACCGCTGCTGATGGCGGTGGTGAGGCGTTCGACCGCATTGACGTACTGCACTCGGACGTCATCGGTGAGCTCTAGTTCGATGCGTTTCCTAGCTCGCGGGCTGTGGAACCAGTACAGGGCCTCGACCTTGCTGCTCGCGTCGCCGTACTGCGCCCGCACGGCGTGCGCGTACGCAGGTAGCTGCAACTTGGTCCCGCCCACCACGGGATTTGTCGTGCTGATGTCCTTGAATTTCGTCGGACTGCCCGTCTTGATGTCCACGACGATCAGTGTCCCGGTCTCGGTCTCCATGACCAGGTCGGCAGAACCACGCATGCGTGCGACGCTGCCGTCACCGAGAAGGAGCTCCACCGCAGGTGCGTCATCGAACCCGAACCTCACCTCGCTACCGACGATGCGGGCGCCCTGCTCGACCCGCCAGCGCTCGTCGTCGGTCAACATGTCATCGAGCTGCCGCCTGATCTCGACGAGCCGCCGTTCCCACATGATCGGGTGGCCGGCGCGCCCGCTTGCGACCAGCCGCTGTCCTTCCTCCCCGGCAACTACCTGCAGACGTGCGCGCTGCTGAGCAGTCCACGGCTCGCCGTACCCAGGAAGGGTGTGCTCTCGGGCCGCCTCCGTGATCAGCGAATCGAAACAGTGGTGGATGAACGTGCCGACCTCGGCGGGGGACACCTCGAAAACATCCTCCGGCTCTTCGACGGGACGCACCCCGAGGATCCGCTGGACGAAATACGCGTGCGGACAGGCTGCGAACGACTCCAGAGCGGTCGGGGAGACGATCGCATTCGCACCGGTGACGGCGGGCAATGCCGGCGTCGTACCCACCAGCCCGTCGAACCTGGTCGGCGTCTCACCGGATCGGCCCTGCTGGAGCTCTCGCGCGGCCGTCATGGTCGGGTCGTCGAACGGCGTGTGAGCGGCGACGGCTCGGGTGCGCCATTCCTGCTCGGTCGCAGGATGAGACGTCGACAGAAGGCCCGCCGCGAACGAGGGGATCGACTCGATTCCGCCGGCGGTCGCGAACGCCGTCGCCGTGAGCGTCGGATCCCCTGACAGCTGCCGCAACGTGGGAAGGAGCCAGCGGCTCGGGATGCGATTAGTCTGCCGGCGAAGATCGCCGCGGGGAAAGGTGGCCACGACGGTGGGCGCGCACTGGAAGGCCGCAAGGACATGGCGGTGCTGTCGCTCAATCGTCTCCCGGATGCCGGGCAGCTGGCCGCCTGTCCGCACGCGAACGCGTTCCGGCAGCAACGGGTCCTCCATCACCCGCCCGGGGCACTGGTCCTCGGAGAGACCGACCACGAACACCACATCCAGGTCGAGCCCGATGGCATCGGCCACAGGCCCGACGAAGACTCCATCGCCGAACCGTCCGACCCGCTCGCTCCCGGCTTCCAGCTGCTGCTGGACGATCTCCTCAACGAGGACCATCGATGGCGACAGGTCGGTGAGGTCGAGGTCGGCGACACCCGCCAGGGCGCGGCGAGTCGCGACCGCGGCGTACTGCTCCTCAAGCGGGAGCCGGTTGGACTCTCCGTCCGGCACCATCCGGTCCAATAGACCCGTCAGGAGAACGGCGGCGTCTGCCCACGACGTCGAGCAATCCACCTTGTCGAACGTCTCTCTGACGGCGCGGACCGTGTCGCGCAGGTGCTCGGCATCCTGGGCGTCTCGCTCGCGCCAGGCGAGATCGCTCTCGGCGACGTCGGCCGACGCTGCACGCCGCTCAGCGACGAAGGCATCGAGCCGCTCGTCCCAATCTGTGTCGTCCACGATCCCGATGCCCCGCGAGATGCGCTCCCATCGGGAGACGCTGATCCGCCCGCCCGTCAGATCCCGGGCAGGCGCCTCACCGAGTGCGCCCATGACGTCACCTCGTCGGTAGCCTCCGGCACGTGCCCGCATGAGACCCAGAAGAAGGCGAGGCACGGCGCGCTCTTCGACGGGCCGAGCCCCCGGTCCGTTGAACCTGACGCCGGCAGAGACAAGTTGCTCGTTCAGGAGGCGTGCGTACGGAACGCGCCGCGAGTAGAGAATCCCGACGCGGTGGGCGGCCGTTGTCGAGAGGGACGCAACGACCTCACGTACGACGGCGCGCACCTCGTCGTCCGCGTCCGAGGCGTGCAGCACCCTGGTCGCCCTCGGCTGCGCGGGCGCGACTGCATCCGCAGGTAGCTCGCCACTGAGGAAACTCGCTGCCGCAGTCGGCCCGCGATCCGGTCGGGTGTCGCCCGTGGCGCCCAGGATTACGTGCGCGTCACTCTCGGCAACGAGCCGCTCGGCGAACGCGTTCTCGGCCCGAGTCAGGTCTTGGGGCAGATAGAAGACGACCGAACCGGTCTCGGGCAACGGCTGGGAGCACGCCTCAAGCAGCAAGTCGGCCTCGTCGTACCAATTTGCGCCGAGCCGCTCGACGGCGCCTCGGTGCAGGCGCACGACGTCGGCGGTGAGGGCATTGGCCTCGGCGATCTCATCAAGGGTGGTTGCATCGACGTCGCGCAGCGCGCGTCGTGCGTTAAGCAGGGCACGCGTAGTGGCGGGATGCCCTGCCACCGGCGCGAACAGACCTGGTGCCGAACGAAGTTGCTCACTGAGGACAGCCGTGGCGACAGTGCTGACCGCCGGCTTCCTGCCCGACGCCGTGAGAGCGGGAGCGGCCGCGAGCTCTGCCAGTCGGCTCAGCGTCGTAAACCAGATGCCTGCTGCACCGTTGGCGCCGTCTGTCAGTCCGTGAGCCAGGTGCCTCCGCGCGACGATGCCTGCGACGTTGTTAGGGACGACCACGGTGACTGGCGCCAGCGGATCCGTTGCCTTGAGCCTCGCCACAGCCTCGCGAAGCGCGCCCAGCGCCGATCGTCCATATGCCGCACTGCAGTCCGTTACAGACACGCCACTCCCCCTCAGCCCCGACATTGACCGGCACTGTACGGACCCCGACCGACACTCGAGCCTCCGTCGTCACCAGCACCGCTTGGATGCATCCGCCGCCAGCTGCCGGTGCCCTGTCACGCTGCGAATCCCAACTACGGGCCAGTCTGGGTCCGCCCGGCAGGGCAAAACGCCTTCGGCGACTATATGGTTACGAGAACGTCAGCACTGGAGGGGATTAGCGCCGTCGCGGATGTCCACAAGGTTCATGAGCACCTCGTTGCGGACTAGAGCCCCTCCCCTCCGAATCGGTGCACATCCGTGATCGACGGGTCTCCGAGTGTGTCGAAGGCCAGCCAGATCAAGGTGGTCAGCAGGCGGGGCACCTGTCGCCCTCGCGGCGCGTCGTCTGTCCGCCGACAACGATGTTTCGCCCACCTGGGCGTCACGAAAAGCACCAAGCTGTGGAGACAAACGTGGTCGCCGAGTGCGTGGCGGATCACCCGCCACCAGGGACGCGGCACCTCCAGGTTGACCCGCTCGCGCCGGCCGCCAGCCAGACGTGTCCGCCCCAGGCGATACTCTTACCAACTTTGCCGTTGCCAACGAAGGAGGTGCCCATGGTGACTAACTCACCGACGCGGTATGCGCTGTCGTTCACTAGTGGCACCCTGCTCGCCGCGCAAGCAGCTGTGGTTGCTCCCATTTATCTGCAGACGCGAGACTGGACGGCCACTCGCGCTCAGGCCAAAGAGGAGAACGTCCTCCAGAGCCGTGCTGCCAGGTCGAACACACGCATGCTTGGCGCACTCATCCCACGCCTTCAACTCCTCAACGAGGCCGAACTTCAGATCGTCGCCGACGGCACGTCCACCGAGCGCGGCCACGTGATGTGGGTGGCCGCATGCCACCTCTACTCCCTTATCGGGGAGTTCGCCGAGGAGGTCTTACGGGAGCGATTTCTGACGCTGGCGGGCACGCTCACCTACGAGGAGTACGACTCCTTTTATCGCTCCAAAGCCATGTGGCACGACGAGCTATGCGACGTTACCGACCACTCTTACAAGAAACTACGGCAGGTTCTGTTCAAGATGATGGTCGAGGCTGGGCTCTTGACGAAGCAAGGCCGCATCGAGCCGGCTCTCCTGTCTTCCTGCGTCGCAGAGTGCCTGAATCGGCACACGCCGAGCGATATCCGATTCTTCCCAACGAGAGTGGCGTGAGAGCCGTGCATTCAAGGACGACGCTGACCCAGCAGGAGGAGCACCTGTTCAGGGTGCTCAGCAGCGAGCGCTTTCTGAAGATGGAGGGCTTGGGCAACGAGGTCGCCCACTTCATCTACGACTACGACCCGGCGTGGGCGCTCGACGTCGCCCAAGCGAAGAAGCGCATCAAGACCAAGCTCGACACCGATCTGGGCATCGAGGTCTTAGAGATCAACCTGTACGACCTATGCGTCGCTCTTCTCAAGGAGCGCAACGTCTGGGATCGCGTGTTGGCCGCGGAGCCGACGATGGACAAGGCCGATTTCCTCAAGATGCTCCAGAACATGCTGGACCCTCAGATTCACCTGGCGCCGGCCATCAAGGCACGCATCGAGGCGGAGTCGTTCCAGATCGTCTTCCTCACAGGTATCGGCGAGGTGTTCCCGTTCGTTCGCTCGCACACCGTGCTCAACAACCTTCAAACCGTCGTCTCTGACAAACCGATGCTGATGTTTTTCCCAGGACGTTACGAAGTGTCGGTGACGCAGGGATCATCACTTGTTCTGTTTGGACAGCTCAAGGACGACTCCTTCTACCGCGCTAAGCGCATCCTCGACCAGGAAGCATGACCCAATGAAACTCAACGAGATCTTCCTCAAGGACGTCACCCGATCGATCGAGGGTGTTGTCAAGGCCGACGACGTCGACCACCTTGGCATCGAGGTCGAGGAGTACGTCTTCACGAATGACGCGGCCAAAGGTGTGGCCCCGCTGCTGGAGGAGTACACCAACTATACGAACGCCAATGGCGTGTGGGTCTCGGGATTCTTCGGGTCTGGTAAGTCGCACCTCCTGAAGATGCTCGCCCACCTCCTCGGCGACGTTGAGGTTCAGGCGTTCCCGCGCGATGAGGTGAGCGAGAGCTTCTTGGGCAAGACTGATGACGCGATGCTCATTGCCTCACTGAAGAAGGCCGCCGCCATCCCGGCGAAGAGCCTGCTCTTCAACATCGACCAGAAGGCCACGCTGATCGCCAAGGATCAGTCAGACGCGCTGCTCAAGGTCTTCGTCAAGGTATTCGACGAGAGCCGCGGCTACTTTGGCAACGACGGGGCCGTCGCGCGCTTCGAGGAGGATCTCGACAAGCGCGGCCAGTACGACGCGTTCAAGGCCGCGTTCGTGGAGTACGCCGGGATCGATTGGGCGCAGGGACGAGAGCAGACCGCCCTCGAAGGCCACAACATCGACAAGGCGTTCGCCGACGTCAACGGGGAGGCCAACCCCGGAATCATTGCGCAGTACCAGAAGTCCTACGCCGTCTCCATCGAAGATTTCGCCACGGCCGTGAAGGCGTGGATCGACAAGCAGGAGCCCGGCTTCCGGCTCAACTTCTTCGTCGACGAGGTCGGCCAGTTCATCGCCGACGACATGAAGCTCATGCTCAACCTTCAGACGATCGCCGAGTCCCTCAACACGAAGTGTAAGGGACAATCGTGGGTCTTTGTCACCTCCCAGGAGGACATGGACAAGGTCATTGGTGACCGGACCAGGCAGCAGGGGAACGACTTCTCCAAGATCCAGGCACGATTCAGCGCGAAGGTGAAGCTCACCAGCCAGGATGTGGAGGAGGTCATCAGCAAGCGCCTCCTTGAGAAGAACGACCCTGGTGCAGCCGAGCTCATGGCCATCCACGTCAAGGAGGGTGCGAACTTCAAGACGATCTTTGACTTCGTCGACGGTGCGAAGACCTACCGCAACTACGTTGACGGCGGGCGCTTCATCAGCACCTACCCGTTCGTGACCTACCAGATCCCAATGTTCCAAGCCGCCATCGAGGGTCTGTCGGACCACAATATGTTTGAGGGCAAGAACAGCTCGGTCGGCGAGCGGTCGATGCTCGGTGTGGTTCAGGAGGTTGCTAAGCGCATCGGTGCGGAGCAGGTGGGCTACCTTGCCACGTTTGACCAAATGTTCGGCGGGATCAGCGCGGCGCTGAAGTCTGCAACTCAGAGCGCTATCCTCCAGGCCGAGAAGCACCTTCCCGACCCGGGATCCGACGTCACGGTCCTCGCCAACCGACTGCTGAAGGCGCTGTTCCTGGTCAAGTACGTCGACACTTTCAAGGCCACCCCTCGCAACCTCACCGCGCTCGTTTACAACCGTTTCGGTCTTGACCTCAACGCGCTCGGCAACCAGGTGCAGGAGGCGCTCAACTTGCTGGAGACGCAGTCGTACGTCGAGCGCAATGGCAATGTCTATGAGTACCTGACGAATGAGGAACAGGAGATCGAGAAGGAAATCAAGTCGGTCGATGTCGACTCGTCCGAGGTCTCAAGCAAGCTCTTCAAGTACCTCTACGCCGACATCCTCAAGACGAACAAGCTCAAGTATGCCAAGAACGGCCAGGACTTCCCGTTCGGCTACAAGCTCGACGACGTCGTCCAAGGCAACCAGCGCGAGCTGACCGTTCACTTCATCACGCCCGAGACGAACTACACCGACACCGAAATTGCCGCTCAGAGCATGGGCAAGGACGAACTGCGCGTCTTCCTGGGCCGCGACAAGCGGCTGTTCGCGGACCTGCGTCTGCTGCTCAAGACGGAGAAGTACGCTAAGCAGCGCACGAACTCAGGTGCCTTGCCTTCGACGCAGGCGATCCTCCAATCCAAGCAGGTGCTCAACGCCGAGCGCGAGAAGGAGCTTATTGAGCGCCTCCGCCAGTCCGTCGGCAAGGCGCAACTGATCATCAATGCTGCGGAGATCACCTCCGGCTCTCAGGATGCAGTCACGCGCGTGAGCGACGGATTCCAAGGGCTCGTCAAGCGGACTTACACGAACCTCGGGCTGCTCGGCGGGAAGGTCTACTCGGAGCAGCAGGTCGCGGCGGTGATCCAGAATGGCCAAGGCCTGTTTAGCGCGGAATCTCTGAGCGCGCTCAGTTCGCCCGGCACCGAGATGGAGTCGTGGATCATCGCCCAGACCAAGCTTGGCGAGCAGGTCACCGTCAAGAAGATTGTCGACCGGTTCGAGTCCAAGCCCTACGGGTGGGACCTCGGCTCCGTCGAGGTCGTGCTCGGTTGGTTGGTCGGTAACGGAAAGGTTGCGCTTGCGGTCGATGCGAACCCGGTCGTGCGGACCGAGGCTGCATCCATCATTCGTAACACCGGCAAGCAGCAGCACACCGTTGTCGCGCCCCAGACGGCGTACGACGAAACGAAAGTTGCCAATTTCAAGAAGTTCTGCACCGACTTCTTCGACGAGGGCTCCGTACCAACCGACTCGATCGAGCTGGCCCGCTTCGGCAAAGACAAGCTCGCGGCCAAGCGCGAAGAACTCAACGCCCTCGCGAGCAGTAACCGGTATCCGTTCGTCGGCCAGCTCTTGGGCGTCGTTACCCTGCTCGACCAGGTGGCCAGCAAGCCCATCGACTGGTATCTCAGCGACTTCGACAAGGCCGACGAGCTGATGGAGGCTAAGGGGGATCTGGTCGATCCGATCAAGTCCTTTCTCAACGGCCAACAGGCCAAGATCTTCGACGAGGCGCATGCCCTCCTGCGCGCCCACTCCGGGAATCTCGGCTACCTGCCCGCAGGCAGCGCCGATCATGTGAAGACGCTCCTTGCGGACCCGAGCGCCTTTCGTGGCAACAAGATGAATCAGCTGAGGGTGGCGGCGGAATCGCTCCGTGGCCTGATCGACGGCAAGATCAGCGAAAGCCGGGCGGCAGTGCGGAGCGCTATTGAGAACAAAATGGCGAGCCTGCTGGAGGAACCGATCTACACCGGAGCAACGGCCGAGGCGCAGAAAGCGGTTACAGGAAGCGTCGACATCGTGTTCGCGAGCCTGGAAGACGAGCGACTCGTCGCGGTGATGGAACAGACCGGAGCGCGCTTTCTCACGGCGATCTATCCAGGTCTTGTCGACGAGCTGGCAGAGTCCGCGAACCCAACGGTACCGGTAAAGCCATCTATCGCGCTCAGCAGAATCAAGGTCTCCAATGCGCCCGCACTCATCGAGAACGAGACTGACCTGAGCCACTACCTGGTAGCGCTCCGTGCAGCACTCGTCGACACCCTGAACGCTGGAAAGCGAATCACACTCTGATGGAGACCGCACCGCTAAAGTCATTCGCCACCTCGGCGCGCACCGAGCTCATTCGCGAGGTGGGCGCGCGGATCACCGCCGTTCTGGCCCCAGGCGCGCCCGAGCGCGTGGAGCAGGCCAGTGCCGTGACCGCGCTGGAACGGGCCATCGCCGGCGCAGGCGGAGACGGGAAGGCACACGTCGCCGACAGAGTCGCGTACACCTGGTTCAACCGCATCATCGCGCTCCGGTTCATGGACGCCAACGGCTACACCGGGATCGGCGTTGTTTCGCCGGCGGCCGATCAAGTCGGCCAGCCCGAGGTGCTCGGCGCCGCCAAGCGCGGACAGGTCGACAAGGACGTGGTCAAGGGCACGCACCTTGCGACCATCACTGGGCTGCTCGACGGCACCCGTCAGCCGCGCCTCGGAGTTGATGCCCAGGCTGAGGCATACGCGCTCCTCCTAGCGGACTACTGCCGCTTCTGGAACGCTGCCATGCCCTTCATGTTCGAGCGCGAAGGCGACTACACAGAGCTGCTCATCCCGGCGACCTTGCTCGCCGACGACTCAGTTCTCAGCCGGTCCGTCACAGTGCTGACCAAAGACGTTTGCCAGGACGTCGAGGTCATCGGCTGGCTCTACCAGTTCTACATCTCGGAGCGGAAGGGCGAGGTCCTCGCCGGATTCAAGAAAAACAAGAAGGCCGGCGCCGATGAGATCCCCGCGGCCACCCAGCTCTTCACCCCTCACTGGATCGTCCGCTATCTGGTCGAAAATTCTCTCGGCAAGCTCTGGATGCTCAACCGCCCGGCGTCGGGTTTGGCGAGTCACATGGAGTACTACATCGCACCGGTCGACGAGGAGACTGACTTCCTTAAGATCAGCACGCCGGAAGAGCTGAAGGTCATCGACCCGGCTTGCGGCTCTGGCCACATGCTCACGTACGCCTTCGACCTCCTCTACGCGATTTACGAGGAAGAGGGATACGCCCCGTCAGAGATCCCGGGCCTGATCCTCGCCAACAACCTTTACGGCACCGAGATCGACCCGCGCGCAGGAGCCCTCGCGGCCTTCGCACTGACGATGAAGGCGGCGTCCAAGCGCAAGCTCTTCCTCAAAAAAGCCGTGGAGCCGAACGTCTGCGTGCTCGACCCGATCTCCTTCAGCCCTGACGAGCTCAATTATCTTGTGACCAGAGGTAATAATCGCGACGTTGAGCAAGCGTTCTGGAATCAGTTTGCTGGGGCCGACACACTGGGATCGCTTGTCCAGCCTGACCCGCATCTCCTCGGGCGCCTCTCGCGCCATTTGCGCACCGTGGACCACAACGGTGACCTATACAGGGCCGACGCAATTGAGTGGGCTTTTCGCGTTCTCGACCAGGCGGAGATCCTCTCACGCCAGTACTCAGTCGTTGTCGCAAATCCTCCATATCTTGGTGATAAGACGTTCTCTGAGGATTTGCGAAAGGTCGCAGGCGACGCGTACAACACATCAAAATTCAACACCTACAGTATGTTCATGGAACGTGCAGTGTCCCTGACAGATCAGAGAGGTTTCGCCGGTCTAATCGTCCTCCATTCGTGGATGTCCGGGGCAAAGTACGAGTCATTCCGTGAACGGATATTCACGGAGTCACCGGTTGTCAGCTTGGCTCACTTGGGCGCCGGGGCGTTCGATTCGATCTCTGGAGAGGTTGTGTCAACGGCGGCTTTCATTCTGCAGCCGTCTGGTAACCGCGCACAGGCAGGAGTTTTCGTCGATCTCACGTCGCAGCGTGGCGAGGGCGCAAAGTCGAAGCTCTTGCTTCGAGCAATCAGCGATCCGGCAGATGCCAATCGATACCAGCGCGCTTCGGACGATTTCGATGACGTTCCTGGACGTGTGGTCGCCTACCACGCCTCGGACGCCGAACTGTGTGCATTCCGGGATCTAGGTTCGCTCGGGGACCTGGTCGACATTCGTCAAGGTATGGCTACGACGGACAACAACCGGTTCCTGCGTCAGTGGTTCGAAGTTCCGCTGAGCCATATTGCCTTCGGCGTTGGGAACGGAACCGAGGCGCTCGAGTCGGGCAACCGCTGGTTCCCGTACAACAAGGGTGGAACCCCTCGCGCTTGGTACGGAAACCAAGACCTTGTCGTCAACTGGGAGGACGACGGCCGCGAGATTAAGGCGAACATCGTTCGGAAGTACCCGTACTTAAACGGGAAGTGGGGCTTCGTCGCAAAGAACCCTGACTTCTACTTCAGGCCGGGTCTGACATACTCGGCCCTGGCCGGCGGCGGATTTGCGGTCCGCGTGTCTCCACCGGGGTTCATCTTCGACACCAAGGGGTCATGCGTCTTTCCTACGGCAGATCTGCCAATGCCCCGTTTGGCTGCGCTGCTAAACAGCAGCGTGGTTGCTCAGTTCCTCGGGCTCTTGGCTCCGACGTTGGACTTCAATTTGGCGTCACTCAAGAGCATCCCCGTGCCTGAGGACCTCCCGCCGGAAGTGGATGAATTTGCCCAGGAGGCTGTCTCCATCGCCAGGGCCGATTGGGACGATTTCGAGACGTCGTGGGACTTCACTCGTCCGTCAGTAGTCGCTGGTGTAGGCTCGCTTCGAGTTCGTATCGATGAGTGGCGACAGCTGTGGGCCAGCAGGACCGAGAGTTTGAGGAAGCTCCACCAGACGACAAATGAGCTCGTTGCTCACGCGTATGGACTCTCGGGTTCCGTTGATGTCGACGTCTCGATTGCAGACGTCTCGCTGGTGCGAAACGTCGTTTCGGCGTACGGACCAAGCAAGACGGAGTCGGAGTACGCTGCCGATCAGGTGGCATCCGCCATGTCGGAGCTGGTTTCCTACGCGGTAGGTTGCATGTTCGGTCGCTACAGTTTAAGTGCGCCGGGGCTAATCCTCGCGGAGCAGAGCGCGACATTACAGGACTACTTTGTGAAGGTCCCGTCGCCCACGTTCGCGCCGAACGTGGACAACGTCATTCCGATCGTGGACGGCGATTGGTTCGAGGACGACGTCGTCGGCCTCTTCCGCAAGTTCCTCCGAACGGCCTTCGGCGTGCAGCACTTGGAGGAGAACCTAAAGTTCGTCACCGAATCGCTAGGTGTACGGAACCTTCGGGACCACTTCATCACCAAGGCGGGAAAGTCGAAGTTCTACGAAGACCACGTTCAGCGCTACAGGAAGCGCCCGATCTACTGGCTCTTCTCAAGCCCCAAAGGATCTTTCAACGCCTTGATCTATATGCACCGCTACACGCCGTCGACCGTCTCGACCGTACTGACATATCTGCGGGAGTACGTCACGAAACTGGAGTCGGCCCTCCAGCAGGCGGAGCGCGCTGGAAACGCGAAGGAAGCCGATCGGCTTCGTAAGATCCTCGTCGAGCTGAACGAGTATGAGCACGACACGCTCTACCCGAAGGCATCCCAGAACGTCGCCATCGATCTCGACGACGGCGTCAAGGTCAATTACCCGAAGTTTGGCACCGCCTTGAAGAAGATCAATGGCTTGGAGTCCTCCGGTGGCTGACACGATGTCCGTTCGAGACGCGCTCCGGAGTCGGCTCGCCGCCAAACGGCTCGTTTTCTGGCATGACCCGGCGGGCGAATATGCCGCGGACCTTGACGCGCTCGATCTCGGCGTCAGCGTCATCCGCGTGCAGGACGACGAGTTCAGCGTGAAGAGCAGGCTCCTCGCAGACCACGTCACCCCACACCTCGTGTATCGCACGGGCGTCACGCCGCGAGGAACGGGTGACTGGCTGCTTGACCTGGAACTCGCCTATGGCGTCTTCACGGCGGACAAGACCTCGATGCTTCAGCAGGAGCTCGGTCTCAACGACCCGGCTTTCGCACCAGTCATCGAGCAGCATCAAAAGTTCTTTGCCGCGAATAATCGTAAGCAGGCGCTCGGGAAGCTCCTGACTGACGGGGACGACGCCACTCGCCTCCGCGCCAAGATGAGCCAGGTCTTGGTGAAGGCATCAGGCAACAAGCTGACTGACATCACTCGGGAACTGCTGGCCGAGAACGCCGCAGGCAAGACGGGCAAGTTTGACGACCTGGTCACCTTTGGCCTCGACCAGTTCTTCTGGGAGGGGCTCGCCAGCATCTACAAGTACCCGAGCGAGTCCCCGACGATCGACGACTTCATCTTGTGGATATTCAGCCGGGCCATCGAAGATTTCGCGTCGGCTAAGCCTGACGAATTCCGCAACGTCCGCAGCGATTTTAACAGTCTTCGCTACGACGTCCGCAGCCAAAAGATGATGACGGCGCTCGCGTCGCGGGCCGCCGAAGCGCTCGACGTTGAGTCCAAGATCGAGCACCGCAACTATCGCGACCTGGCCAAGGTCACGATCTTCGAGGAAATCGACCGCAAGGTGATTGTCGACCTCGCCGCCGCCGTCGCCACTCAGTCAGTGACGCCACGCGAGGTCTCCGACCTGGTCCGTCAGCGCCAGGAGAGCTTGTGGAATGCAAAGTACGCCAAGTTGTACTCGGCCATTCAGAGCGCATCGGAGCTGCTCGCTGCGATTGTCGGTCTGCCGAACTCGATCGCGTCGGCCGATCTTGGGCTTGAGCAGTATCAGTCAGATTGGTTCCACATCGACCAGCAGTACCGCTGGTTCACCTACGCCTACCAGACCGCCGACTTTCAGAAGCCGCTCGCAGCGCTCAAGAACGAGGTTGACAAGCAGTACGCCAATAAGTACCTCTTCGACTTTGGCGGGTGCTGGCAGCAGGCGCTGGAGCCGACTGGCGAGTGGAAGTCTGCGGCTCTTGCGCCGCAAGCCAAGTTCTTCGAGCGCCACGTCGCCCCTGTCGTGAAGGACGGGCGCACCAAGGCCGTCGTCATCATCTCCGACGGCATGCGCTATGAGGTCGCTCAAGAACTGGCGTCCATGATCCGCAGCGAGGACCGCTTCGAGGCATCGCTCTCAGCTGTGCTCGGATCGCTGCCGACCTACACCCAGCTGGGCATGGCATCGTTGCTTCCGCAGTCGAGTCTCGAACTCGATGCGAGCGCCCAGCCGGTGCTCGCTGACGGGAAGCCGACAAACGGCACCGCGAACCGCGACAAGGTCCTCAAAGCGGTCAAGGGTCACGCGATCACCGCCGCCGACGTACTAGCGATGCCTGGCGACGAGCTTCGTGACCTCTACAAGCAGCACCAGATCTTCTACGTCTACCACGACCGCATCGATGCGGCCGGAGACAAGGCTCCGACCGAGCGGACCGTCTTCGAGGCTGCGGAAGAGACCCTTCGGGAGTTGATGCTCTTGGTGAAAAAGTGGACAAACGCCAACGCCACGAACATCCTGCTCACGGCAGATCACGGGTTCCTCTATCAGGACATCCCGCTGGAGAAGTCGTACTACGTCTCGGAGTCACCTCAGGGTGAGGAAGTCACAAAGATCAACCGTCGCTACGTGTTGGGTCAGACGCTGAAGCCCTCCCCGTCGTTCATGACGTTCACGTCGGTCCAGGCCGGTCTCGCTGGTGACATCGACATCCAGATCCCGAAGTCGATCCACCGCATCCCACTGCCGGGCGCCGGAACCCGCTACGTCCACGGTGGCGCATCTCTCCAGGAGATCGTCGTCCCAGTGGTGACGGTCAACAAGAAGCGCAAGAGCGACGTCCGACGCGTCAACGTCGACCTGATGCCTGAGACCGACAAGATCACAACGGGCCAGCTTGCCGTCAGGCTGCTTCAGCGGGAGCCGGTGGCGGACAAGATCCAGCCGCGCCAGGTCCGCCTCGGCCTATATGTCGGTGACACGCTCATCTCCGACCAGCCGATCCTCACCTTCGATAGCGCATCCCAGGATCAGCGCCAGCGCTACCAGTCGACGACCCTGTACCTGACCCAGGACGCCGACGACTTCAACAACCGCCCGGTCGAGTTGCGTCTCGAAGAGCCCATCTTGAATACGACGCAGTGGAAGTCGTTCTCGAAGGGCAACTACACCATCAAGCGTTCGTTCACGACGGACTTCGACTTCTAGGAGGTTCCTGCGATGACCGAACAAACCGACCTCGCCGAGGCCGTCGACGATTTCCCCGACGGCGTCGATGACGCGCCAGCTTCTGCGGGTCCGCCTGTGAAGTCTGCCCTTGATCAGAAGATCAACGACGTCTTCGGCGGCGCAGTCGTACGCAAGGACTTAGTCAAGGCCGTCAAGGGCAACGCCATCGTGCCGTCGTTCGTCCTGGAGTACCTCCTGGGCCAGTACGCCGCTTCAGATGACGAGGCGACAATCCAGTCCGGCATCCAGAGCGTTCGCAAGATCCTCGCGGACCACTACGTCCACCGGAACCAGGCCGAGCTGATCAAGTCGAACATCCGTGAGAAGGGCCGCTACCGCGTCATCGACAAGGTGCAGGTTCAGCTCAACGAAAAGGACGACACCTACGAGGGCGAGTTCGCGAACCTCGGTATCAAGCAGGTCCTCGTGTCGCCGGCGACTATCAAGGCGCACCCGAAGCTGCTCGTAGGCGGCGTGTGGTGCATCTGCGACATCGAGTACCAGCACAGCGAGAACGCCCGCGTCGTCCCGTGGATTCTCGGCTCCATCAAGCCGATCCAGTTGTCGAACTTCGACTTCGACGGTTACCTCACCTCGCGCCGCGAGTTCACCACCGACGAGTGGATCGACCTCCTAATTCAGTCCATCGGGTTCGACCCGGAGCTGTTCGGTCGCCGAGCCAAGCTCATCCAGCTGGTGCGCCTTATCCCGTTCGTCGAGCGCAACTACAACCTCGTTGAGCTCGGACCCAAGGGCACCGGCAAGTCACACATCTTCTCGGAGTTTTCACCCCACGGCATGTTGATCTCTGGCGGGGAGGTCACGGTCCCGAAGCTATTCGTCAACAACTCCAATGGCCGCCTCGGTCTCGTCGGCTACTGGGACGTCGTCGCCTTCGATGAGTTCGCGGGCAAGAAGAAGCGCACCGACAAGGCGCTCGTCGACATCATGAAGAACTACATGGCGAACAAGTCGTTCTCCCGTGGTGTCGAGACGCTAGGTGCCGAGGCGTCGATGGTCTTCGTCGGCAACACATCGCACAACGTGCCGTACATGCTCAAGCATTCCGACCTATTCGACGAACTGCCCGAGAGCTACCACGATTCGGCCTATCTCGACCGACTGCACTGTTACATCCCGGGCTGGGAGGTCGACACGATCCGCAGCGAGATGTTCTCCGACGGCTACGGGTTCGTCGTCGACTACATCGCCGAGGTTCTGAAGTCGATGCGCGACGCTGACTACTCGGATCGGTACCAAGAGCACTTCACACTGGGCTCAGACATCTCCACCCGCGACCGCGACGGGATCCACAAGACGTTCTCGGGTCTGATGAAGATCATCCATCCGCACGGCGAGGCCACGAAGGAACAGATCGAGGAGATCCTCCAATTCGCGGTTGAAGGTCGCAAGCGAGTCAAGGACCAGATCCTTAGGATCGACTCCACGATGGCCGGCGTGAGGTTCGGCTATTACGACAAGGCCGGCGAATGGAGTGCAGTCACGACGCTGGAAGAGGACGAGCACCCGGAGTACTACGAACGGCGCAGCGACACCGCGGGCGAGGAGCCGGACCCTTCGAATGGCCTCGCGTCGGCCGGGGCAGCTGCAGCAGTGACCGAACCACCTGTGGATTCGACGCCCGAGCCGCTGCTCGAGGGGCACCGCGAGTTCCAGGAGAACCAACGCGGTGTCTCGTACGACACTCTGCTGCTCCCATACCTCGACGGGGCAACCGAGATTACGATCGTCGACCCATACGTCCGCCAGTTCCACCAAGCCCGCAACCTCATGGAACTGATCGAGGTAATCGCGCGCACCAAGGACCCCGCCGATGAGGTGAAGGTATTCCTCGTCACAAGCGAGAACAGCGAGGGCCCCGAGAAGTTTCAGAAGCAGATGGAGTTCTTGCTTCGGGTGAAGCAGGCCGCTGAGATTGCTGGAATCACTCTCGACGTGAAGTTCGACGCAACGATCCACGACCGCTCGATTGTCGCGAACTCCGGCTGGCGCATCAACCTCGGCCGCGGCCTTGACATCTTCCAGTACTTTGCGAGCGACACGTTTGAGCTCGCGGCCAAGCTTCAGTCATATCGGCAGGTGAAGGCGTTCGGTGTCACCTACATCCGAGAGTCAACAGTCGGCGACGGTTAGGCGGCGCCTAATCTTCTCGTGTCAGCGACGCCCGGCGCGCATTCTCGTCGTTCGGTAGGGCGGGCCGATGGAAAGCCATGAGGCGCCCTTACCGACCCACTCGACGAAAAGGTGCTGGCGCCGTCGACCGACCACCGTCCGGTAGGCCCCGACTAGGTGCGAGGCTTGTTGACTGCGGCAGCCAAGTACTCGGCCGTTCGACAGAACATCCCCACCCCTCCTCGAGGTCATCAGTGGCTCGTCACAAACCAAGGTGTAGTCGTGGTCTGAAGCCTCGGTCGCCAGGAGTGATCGGGCGATGTAGCTGGTGAGGCTGCGGAACGCGAGGGGGGCCCAGGTGTCCAGGCGTCCGTTGGTCGCCTCGGTCGGGCCGTTGGACGTGCCGAGCCAGTCCAAGTAGGACAGCACGTCGGCGGCGCGCTTCGTGAAGGTAAGGCCCAGAGTGATGATCTCGGTGAGCGCCGTCGGGACGCCTGAGCTGATGCTCTGGATCAGCCTGGTCATTGTGGCTATGCCCTAAGCGCAGTCGGGTCACGGTCGGCCGTGACCATCCGCAAGTAGATCCCCCAGTTGGTCTCAACTTCGACGTGGTCATCGACAGCCTAGAGATCTCGACCAGCCGATGGGACTGCTGCACGAACAGGTGACATCTGATCTGGCTTGCCCGGAAGAGCGGCCTGGAAGGATGTTGCGATGCCCAAGCCCTACCCCATCGAGTTCCGCGAGGACGTGGTGCGCGTGGCACGCGCCCGCGAAGCGGGCGTGACCTTGGCGCAGGTCGCCAAGGATTTCGGGATCCACGAGATGACGTTGACCAAGTGGTTGCGCACGGCCGATGTCGAGGACGGCAACAGGCCCGGCACGACACGTGCCGAGAGGGTCGAGTTACGAGATGCCCGCCGCAGGATCCGCACCCTGGAACAGGAAAACGAGGTGTTGCGCCGCGCGGCGGCGTACCTGTCCCAGGCGAATCTGCCGGGAAAAGGCTCTACCCGCTCGTGAAAGAGCTCGCCGCGCACGGGGTTCCCGTGACGGTGTCGTTGCGGGTGTTGAAGCTCTCTCGTGCCCCGTACTACCGGTGGCGCACCGCCCCGGTCACCGGCGGTGAGGTGGCGTGGGCCTACCGTGCCAACGCGTTGTTCGACGCGCATCGCGACGACCCGGTCTTTGGGTACCGGTATCTGCACGAGGAAGCCGGCGACGCCGGCCACCAGATGTCGTCGCGGACCGCGTGGGCGATCTGCTCGGCCAACACCTGGTGGTCGGTCTTCGGCAAACGGCGCAGCAGTCGGCCTCGCCCGGGACCGCCGGTGCACGATGACCGGCTCGCGTTCCAGGACGCCAAGGGCCGCACCCGGCACGACTTCACCACCGCCGAGGACCTCAACTGTGTGTGGTTGACCGACATCACCGAACACTGGACAACGGAAGGCAAGCTCTACCTCTGCGCGATCAAAGATGCCTGCTCCGGGCGGATCGTCGGCTACAGCATCGACTCCCGGATGACGTCGAAACTCGCTGTCACCGCCCTGAATTCGGCCGTTGCACGACGCGCCACCGCGAGTGCGGACGTGGCCGGGTGCGTGGTGCACTCCGACCGAGGCAGCCAATTTCGTAGCCGCCGATACGTGCACGCCCTGGCCCGTCACGAACTAGTCGGGTCCATGGGCCGCGTGGGTGCCTGCGGCGACAACGCCGCCATGGAGAGCTTCTTCGCGCTGCTTCAAAAGAACGTTCTGAACACCCGCAGGTGGGACACCCGCGAGCAGCTGCGCATCGCGATCGTCACCTGGATCGAACGCACCTACCACCGACGCCGACGACAAGACCGCCTCGGCCGATTGACCCCCATCGAATACGAGACCACCATGACCCCCACGGCGAACCTCGCCGCGTGACTACAAACTGTCACCTGTTCGTGCAGCAGTCCCGATCTATCTGCTTGTCGGTGGGCAGCCCGGTGCCGGCGTGCGGGGTCCGCCGCGCCCGGTAGAGCGAGTCGCGGCCGTGGTTGCCGTGAGTGGGCTGATGCACCCGGCGCCGGAACTGGTCCAGCGCATCGCCGCCTAACCGGACCACGTGGAAGAGGTCCACTACCGCGAGCTTGTCGGGCAGTTCCTCGGTCGTCGCCGTCTTGAAGCCGGTGGGCCGTCCAGCGCCACCACCTCAACTGCGTCGCGCCAGGCTTGTGGGCGCCGTGCGAGCCGGGTCATGAAGGCCTGCTTGGAGCGGCCCGGCACCATGTGCAGCAACCCCACTGGGCCGCTCCCGTCACGGATCCCGGTCCGGGCCTCGATCCCTACCCCAATGCCCGGCACGCCGAGCATCGCCCTCGACGACGAGACCACACGACCACACCCCGGATTGTGAAGATCCACTTTCCAATTCACGTCACACCACCGTTGGCACTCCGGAGCCCCTTCGTGAAGTCTCCCGGCTAGCTCACCTAACCCACGGGGACGATTCGATAGCTGCCCGATTCGATAACGTCTCCGGTCACTACGACCGGGCGCTGAGGCCTCCGATTGGGTTGCGATCTCTGTATCTTGTTGCCAGCAGATCCGCCGTTCTGCCGCCACGAGGGGACCCACGCAACTCAACCAGATCACATTCGCCGATGCTGCATCAGCTCGACTGATCCAGATCAGCGCATTGCACTCGGACTACCAGCAACCCGATCTTGCAGCACGCGGGGCGAAACGATCACACCTCGACTCCCTCGTTCAAGCGACCGTTGATTGGGCAACCTCGATTGAACTGCCGGAACACTTGGCACCTATAACCGCACTGAGCTTGGGAAACGAGCTCGAATCCAGCGCGGCCGCGCTGCTCAAGGCGCATGCGCCACACCTGAGCGATGATGCGTTTGCCGCCGTCCTCATTGAGTCTGCCCTCGGAGCAGACTGGCCGAAGGGAAGTCGGTGGTCACTCAGCCGGGCGCAGTCGATCCGAACGTCGGCAGCACTCCTCTATCCGGCTCTCACGACCGACGATGTCAGTTCCACCATCGCGGCGCACAGACGTGCTAGTAAACGCCTCCGCAAGGACGCGCTCAGCCCGCGAGCGCAAGTCGGTATGGGGGCGTTCATGGCTGCCGGGGCCCTGCTGTCGGGCGGGGCGGTAAACGCGGTCGGTACAGCCGTCGGGACTCAGGTCCTCGGCCTCTCCGGGGCAGCGGCGACCAGCGCAGGACTCGCGTTCATCGGCGGGGGCAGCCTTGCTGCCGGAGGCTTCGGCATGGCTGGTGGCCAGCTTCTAATCAATACGGCCGCTGTAGGTGTGAAGTCTGCGTCCAAGGCACTACTCGGCGCGGTGATCGCAAAATCCTCATCCACGGTCTTCATCAGCGAGTTGGCAAAGCTCGACGTTCTGGTCGGCCTCGAACCACGCAGCCGCGACTCTGTCGTGGAGGGGCTGCTTGAGCTGAAGAAGTCGATCAATCACGACCGTACGAAGGCTGATGGACGAGATGCCAAGAATCTCGCCACGTCAGAGCGCGCAATCGACTTTGAGATCCGGCACCTCACGTCCCCGGGGTGGAAACGAATCGTCGCCGCTGGGCCACGCCTCGCGGGCACGCCCGCACTATCTAAGCTCCTTGATCGGATCGGGTGAGACGGTATGGCGTTCTCGTTCCAGAAGCGGCGCCGAGTCGGACCGAAGACCTGGCTGAACGTCTCGAAGTCAGGGCTGAGCGCGTCGCACCGGGCTGGCCGGGTGACCGTCAACAGCCGAGGACGCATCAACGTCAACCTCGGTCGTGGATTGCGTTGGCGTAGCAAGATCTGACTACGTCTCACGTCACGTCACAGGATTGACAAAGGGAAGCTGTGCACATTCCAACCTTCGGCCTCAAGGCGCGCCACTGCTCGCGGGGCTGCTTCGCCTTGACTGCGGTGGCACTTATGTCGACCACCGCGTGTTCGGGGTCGACGAAATCAGCATCGATTCCGGCCACCACCGTGACGGTTACGGCGACGGGCTCCTCCACCTCGGCCGCACCCTCGGTCGCGCCCTCTTTGACGACGTCCACGGCGAGCCCCGCAACGACGACCACAAAGACGTCGACCGCATCCCAAACATCCACTGCGGATCCATCGACCTCGGCATCCAGCTCCTCCTCATCTTCATCGACATTCACCATCCACTCCACCAAGACCCAGACAGTGCCCGCGGCATCGGCCACGCCGAGTTCGGACTTCGATGCCGCATGGGCGAAGACGATAACCGGATGGATCGTCGATGAGATCAAGACCATCGACGGCCGGCTCCCTGGGACTATGCCGGTCGGCTTGGCGTACTCCAACCTCAGCGACGACTTCGGCTATCTCCAAGAGGCGGGCGTGCCACCGGGCGCGAACCCTGCGTCGTACAAAGCACGACTGGTCACCTCACAGAACTTCTGCTCCGACGCGTTCGACGTCGAGCCCGACTCGGGATCGGAGGCCGCAGCGAAGTACCTGGCGGTCCGGCAAAACACACCGCCGATTCTCAAGGCGATCAACGCGGCTCTAGGCACACACTTCGTACTCCCGCCGGCTCCGGAGTGAGCCGGAGAGCTTCCCATGCAAGCTCTACAAAGGCACCCTTGACGCAAGAACGCCCCCACCACTGGTGAGGGCGTGTCGAGCCGCTTATCGGAGTCGAACCGATGACCTATTCATTACGAGTGAATTGCTCTACCGACTGAGCTAAAGCGGCGTGCGCCCCAGCAGCGAGGCTGCTTGAGCGCGCCGCCGAGTATACGCAGGGACCAGGCGTGCGCCCGAATCGGGCGCCAGGATGGACGAGCTCAGCAGCGCTTGCCCTCCGCGGGCACCGTCCCCTTCAGCAGGTATGCGTCCACCGTGTCGTCGACGCAGCCGGACTGGCCGTACGCCGTGTGGCCGTCACCGTCGTACGTGAGCAGGTGGCCGTTCGACAGCTCAGAAGCGAGCCGCTGGCTCCAGGCGTACGGCGTCGCAGGGTCGCGCGTCGTGCCCACCACGAGGATCGGGCCTGAGCCGGCGGCGGAGATGCGGTGTGCGGTGCCGGTCGCCTTGATCGGCCACTCCGCGCAGGTCAGCCCCGACCAGGCCAGGAACGGCCCCCACGTCGGCGCGGTCTTGGAGAATGACGTCACGTCGGCCTCGTAGGTGGAGGCGTTCGTGCTGGATGGCTGGTCGAGGCAGTTCACCGCATTGCCCACCTGCATGATGTTGCCCTGGTACTTGCCGTCACTGCTGCGGTCGGCGTACTGGTCGGCCAGCGCCATCAGCCGGTCGCCCTTGCCGTCGAACGCCTGCTTCATCGCCTTCGTGAGCGTCGACCACGACCCCTTGTCGTACATCGCCTCCGCAATGCCGAGCGAGGCCCAGCCTTCCGTCAGCTGCTTCACGTCGCCCTGGCCGGAGACCGGCAGCGGCTGCGCGTCGACCTGCTTCAGGAACGCCCGGATGCGCGCCATCCCGGCGTCGACGGAGGACCCGAGCGGGCAGTCCCCCGATGACACGCAGTTCGCGACGTAGGAGCGTGTGGCCAGCTCGAAACCGCCCGCCTGACCCTGCGCGACCTGCTCGGACGTCAGGTCAGGCGGCACCACCCCGTCGAGCACCATCCGCCCGACGTTGTGCGGGAAGAGACCGGCGTACGTCGAGCCGATGAGCGTGCCGTAGGACTTGCCCAGGTAGTCCAGCTTCGGGCTGCCGAGGGCCGCGCGCAGCACGTCGAGATCCCGGGCCACCTCGACGGTCGACACGTGCCCGAGCAGAGGGCCCGCGTTCGCTTTGCAGGCCGCGCCGAAGCCCTTGGCCGTGGCGGTGGCAGCCGCCACCTCGGCTGCGTCGTCCGGTGTGGGGTCGGAGCCCAGGATGGTGTCGAGCTGCGGACCGCTCACACACTCGATCGGATCCGAGCGCTGCACCCCGCGCGGATCGAAACCGACGACGTCGTACGCCCTGCGGATCGAGCCGGTCACGATCTGGTCGGCCGCCGCCGCGTAGTCGTAGCCCGACCCGCCCGGGCCGCCCGGGTTGACGACCAGCGAGCCCTTGCGCGACCCGGTGGCCGGCTCTCTGTCGATCGCCAGCTGGATCGTCGCGCCGGTCGGGTTCGCGTAGTCCAGCGGCACGGTCAGCTTCGCGCACTGCACGCCGTCGCAGTCCTTCCACGCGATCTTCTGGCTGTAGAACTTCGCCAGCGTCGGCGTCGGCGCACGGGTCACCGACGGGGGCACCGGCGTCGAGGACGATGGGGTGGACGAGCCCACGAGACTGCACCCCGACAGCGCCAGCGACGCACCCGCAAGAGCGGCGGACGCGGTATAGAACGACCGGCGCCTCATACGCGAACTCCCTTGACCTGCAACGAGATGGTCATCGACTCCAACGCCAGCAACGGCGGCACCGCGGCCTCGATCCGCTCCCGCGCCACCCCGATCGCGTCCATCGCGTTGAGCAGCTGCTCGGCGCTGTGGCTCTGGACGACATCGCGCACCTGGTCGCCCAGGTCGGCGTTCACCAGGTCGACCGGCGCACCCGAGCGCACCATCAGCGCGTCCCGGTAGAGCGACAGCAGATCGACCAACGCCCGGTCGACCACGTCGCGCCCGAAACGGGTCGCGCGGGTCTTCTGCTCCTTCTCCAATGCGGCCACCTGCGAGCGGATGTGCGGCGGCTGCGTGCGGGCCGCGGGGTCGGCACCCAACTGCTCCATCAGCCGCGTCCGCTCGGCAGCGTCGCGCTCCCCGGATGCCGCGCTGGTCTCGTCGCCGGCAATGGACGCCAGCGTCGCCGCAGCGGTCATTGCCTCACCCAGGTTGTGGATGCCGCCGGCGAAGCGCAGTGTCTCCCGGCGGCGTTCGCGCGCGCCCTCGTCGCGCGCCAACCGCAGCGCGAGCCCCACGTGGGACTGCGCCGCGCGGGCGCTGTCGAGCGCCAGCTGCGGGTCGATGCCGTTACGCCGGGTCAGCAGCTGTGCGACCGCCTCCGCGGACGGCGTACGCAGCCGCACGTGCCGCGAGCGGCTGCGGATGGTGATGATGACATCCTCCAGCGACGGCGCGCACAGCACCCACACCGTGCGCGACACCGGCTCCTCCAAGGCCTTCAGCAGCGCATCGGCCGCGCGCTCGGTCAGCCGGTCGACGTCCTCGACGACGATGACCCGCCACGCGCCCACCGACGGCCGCGCCTGGGCGAGCAGCGCCAACTCGCGCGCCTGCCGCACCGGGATCGACAGGCCCGCCGTGGCGACGATCTCGACGTCGGCGTGGCTGCCGTCGAGCGCCGTACGGCACTCGTGGCACTCCCCGCACCCGTGCCGCGGGCACTCCAGGGCGGCGGCGAAAGCCCGTGCGGCAGTGGACCTTCCGGACCCAGGGGGCCCGGTCAGCAACCACCCGTGCGTCATCGCAGTCTGGTCACGCACCGCCCGGTCGAGCGTCGTGACGACCGTGGGCTGGTCGATCACGTCGTCCCAGACGCTCATGGCGCGCACTCCACCATCGGCGCCACCCGGTCGCGCACCAGCGCCGTGACCTCTTCGGCCGGCAGCGTGGCGTCGACCACGAGGTAACGGTGCGACGCGGCAGCGGCGAGCGCGAGGAATCCCGCGCGTACCCGTTCGTGGAAGTCGGCCTTCTCCTGCTCCAGCCGGTCGCCCCCGGGCCCGCGCCGGGCCAGGCCGACGGCAGGGTCGAGGTCGAGCAGGATCGTCACGTCCGGCACCAGCCCCTGGGTGGCCCACCGCGAGACCTCGGCGATCTCCTGGGCATCCAGCGTGCGGCCGGCGCCCTGGTAGGCGATCGAGGAGTCCTGGTAGCGGTCGGCGATGACGACCGCGCCGCGCTCCAGCGCGGGGCGCACCACCGTCTCCACGTGGTGGGCCCGGTCCGCTGCGAAGATCAGCGCCTCCGCGCGGGGTGCCACGTGGTCGCCGTGCAGCAGCAGGTCTCGCAGCTCAAGCCCGAGCTTCGTGCCGCCCGGCTCCCTGGTGACCACGACCTCCTGCTCACCCTCGGCCAGCCACGCCCGCAGCGCCTCGATCTGAGTGGTCTTGCCGGCGCCGTCGCCGCCCTCGAAGACGACGAAGGGGGCGGTGGCGGTCGGCATACGGCGAGCCTAGGTCACGGGCCCGACGGGGCCTTACTTCCAGGTGTAGCGCAGCGTGTAGTTGTCGTAGACCGACGAGGTCACCGTGGCGCCGGTGATCTGGTAGGCGATGCAGGTGTCGCGCGACTGCCCGGCGGGGATGGGGGTGTATCGGAGTCGTTGTCGCACCCCGGCACCGAGGAGTAGAGCGTCTTGCCGGTCTGGGACTCGCTGAAGATCGGGTGCAGCTCCAGCTGGTTCATGTCACCGGCCTCCACCTGCTTTGTGCCGCCGGTGACGTTCGCGTAGTTGACGGTCATGTAGTAGAGCGTGCCGTTGGCCTTGGAGACCGTGCCGCCGTACGCCGACTCCGGCGCGACCGTCAGCTTCTTGACGGTCATGCACACCGTCGTGCCGTTGTCGTCCTTGTAGACCGCGGGCTGGCCGTAGTGCAGCGACGCCGTCTGCGGGCTCAGCTTCGTGCTGCAGCCGGCGGGCAGGGCAGCGCCGGTCGGAGCCGAGGTGCTGTCCGTCGAGGAGGACGTCGTGGTGGACGGGGTCACGGGGCTCGACGGAGACGTCGAGCTCGTGGAGGGGGTCGATCCCGACGGGGTGGTCGGCGCGGCGGACGAGGACGAGGAGGTCGAGCCGCCGCTGGTGGGCGCGCCCACCGAGGGTGCTCCGCCCGGCCCGCAGGCGGCGATGCCGACGACGGCGGTGGCGCTCAGGGCGGTGAGCGTGAGACGGGCAAGGTTGGTGCGCATGGGCATTCCCTTCGTTGGTGACGTTGGGAATACGACGGGCGCACCGCCGAGGCGGTTCCATGCCCTGCCGGATCAGGCCCGGTCCCCTCCCCGAGTGGCGTACCTAACGCCCGAGTGGCACACCTATGAGGGATGCACCCGAAACATAGGTATGCCACTCGGCGGGAGTGGTGGAGAGCTGTCAGTTGCCGGTGGTCAGCACCATCCGGTAGCGCGCGTCGCCGCTCATCATCTTCGCGAAGGCGTCATTGACGTCGCCCAGCGGCGCTTCCTCGGTCATCACCTTGATGCCGTGCGCCTGGGCGAACTCCATCGTCTCCTGCACCTCCTGGGCGGTGCCCGACGGATGCCCGTGCACCGTCTTGCTGCCCATGATCAGCTGCGTCGGGCTGACCTGGATGGCCTCGGGCACGGCCCCGATCGCGATCAGCTCGCCGCGGTGGGTCAGCCCGTCGATGGTGGCCGACATGGCGTCGGCGTTCGCGGCCGTGGCGAGCACGACCTTGGCGCCGCCGAGCTTCTGCAGCGCCTCCGCGACGTTCTCGGAGTTGCTGTCGATGTAGTGCGTGGCGCCGAGCTCCAGCGCGGTGTCCTTCTTGTCGGCGCCGCGGGCGATGGCCACGGTCTCGAAGCCGAGCTTCGCCGCGAACTGCACGCCGAGATGACCGAGGCCGCCGATCCCGAGGATCGCCACCAGGTCACCCGGCTTGGCGATGCTGGAGCGCAGCGCTGAGTACGTCGTCACGCCGGCGCACCCCATCGGCGCGGCCTGCACTGCGCTCATGCCCTCCGGGATGCGCGCGAGCGCGGTCGCCGGGACGATCACCGAGTCGGCGTACCCGCCGGGGTAGGCCCAGCCGGGCACCTGCAGCTCGGCGCAGTTGATGAAGTCGCCCTCGCGGCAGGCCAGGCAGTGCCCGCAGTTGCCGCCGAACCAGCCGACCTCGACCCGGTCGCCGACCTCCCAGCCCTCGACGTCCTCGCCCAGCGCGTCGATCCGGCCCGCGATCTCGTGTCCGGTGACCAGGGGAAACTGCACGTTCGGGAACGCCGCGTGCACGAAGGCGGCGTCGGAGTGGCACACGCCGCAGGCCTCGACGGTGATCCGCACCTGTCGGCGGCCCGGCTCCCGCACGTCGTTCTCGACGATGCGGAAGTCCCCGCCCTTGGAATCGACCTGCGCTGCACGAACAGTGGCCATGACGGTGTCCTCATCGATCGGAAGGGGGTACCGATCGATGATGTCAGCACGACCCCACTGCGGTCACCCTCGGCGAATCAGCTGCTCTTGGCCGCCGTCTTCTTCGCCGTGGTCTTCTTGGCGGCGCTCTTTTTGGCCGTGGACTTCTTCGCCGTCTTCTTCACCGTGCGTTTGCGGGTCGTCGGACCCTTCGCACGCTTCTCGGCGAGCAGCTCGAAGCCGCGCTCCGGCGTGATCGACTCCGGGTCGTCGTCCTTGCGCAGCGTCGCGTTGCTCTCGCCGTCGGTGACGTACGGGCCGAATCGGCCGTCCTTGACCACCACCGGCTTGCCGGACACCGGGTCCTCACCCAGCTCCTTCAACGGCGGCGTCGCGGCGCGACCCCGGCGCTTGGGCTCGGCGTAGATCGCGACGGCCTCCTCGAGCGTGATGTCGAAGAGCTGCTGCTCGGTGACGAGCGAGCGCGAGTCGGTGCCCTTCTTCAGGTAGGGCCCGTAGCGACCGTTCTGCGCGGTGATCTCGACCTGTGTGGCCTCGTCGCCCTCGCCCTCGGTGACCGTGCCGACGACCCGGGGCAGGCTGAGCAGCTTCAGCGCGGCGTCCAGCTCGATGGTCGCCAGGTCCATCTCCTTGAAGAGCGACGCGGTCCGCGGCTTGGCCTTGGCGGCCTTCTTCTTGCCCTTGGCCGGCTTGTCGGCCTCCGGCTCCTCCGGCAGCACCTCGGTCACGTACGGCCCGTAACGGCCCGCGCGGGCGATGATCTCGTGGCCGCTCTCCGGGTCCTTGCCCAGCACCCGACCGTCGTCGTCGGCGGTCGCGAGCAGCTCGCGCGCCTTCTCCGGCGACATCTCGTCGGGGGCGACGTCGTCGCCGATGGTGGCGCGCCGCGGCTTGGCGTCCGGGTCGGGCGCCTCGCCGGTGACCTCGCCGGTCGCGGGGTCGACGCCGACGGGCACGACCTGCTCGACGTACGGGCCGTAGCGGCCGACCCGCACGACCATGCCGTCGCCGAGGTCAATGGTGGAGATCTCGCGAGCGTCGATCTCACCGAGGTGTTCGACCATCTCGCGCAGTCCCTCGACGGTCTGCCCGGTGGCGCCGAAGTAGAACTTGTTGAGCCACTCCACCCGGCCGCGATCGCCGGAGGCGATGAGGTCCAGGCCCTCCTCCATGGAGGCGGTGAAGTCGTAGTCGACGAGGGAGGGGAAGTGCTCCTCCAGCAGCCGGGTGACGGCGAACGCCAGCCACGTCGGCACCAGGGCGGTGCCCTTGGTGCGCACGTAGCCGCGGTCCTGGATCGTGCCCACGGTCGCGGCGTACGTTGACGGGCGGCCGATCCCGCGCTCCTCCATCGCCTTGACCAGGCTGGCCTCGGTGTAGCGGGCGGGCGGGCTCGTCTCGTGGCCGTCGGCCTCGGCGCGCTCGACGTCGAGCAGCGCGCCCTCGGTCAGCTGCGGCAGGCGGCGCTCCTGCTCGGAGGCGTCCGTCGCGTCGCCGGCGTCGCGACCCTCCTCGTACGCCGCGAGGAAACCGCGGAAGGTGATGACGGTGCCGCTGGCGCTGAACTCGACCTGCTCGGCCACGCCGCTGCTGGCCACCGGCACGCTGAGGCGCACAGTCGCAGTCGAGCCGCGGGCGTCGGTCATCTGCGAGGCCACGGTGCGCTTCCAGATCAGTTCGTAGAGGGAGAAGTCTTCGCCGCGCAGCTCACCGGCGACCTGCGCCGGCGTACGGAAGCGGTCTCCGGCCGGGCGGATCGCCTCGTGCGCCTCCTGGGCACCCTTGGCCTTCTTCTCGTAACGACGCGGGGTGTCGGTGATGTACTCCGCGCCGTACATGTCGCTGGCCTGCGCCCGCGCCGCCGTCATGGCCGACTCCGACAACGTCGTGGAGTCGGTGCGCATGTAGGTGATGTAGCCGTTCTCGTACAGCCGCTGCGCGACGCGCATCGCGTTCTTGCTCGACAGGCGCAGCTTGCGGCTGGCCTCCTGCTGCAGCGTCGAGGTGGTGAACGGCGCCGACGGCCTGCGGGTGTACGGCTTCTCCTGCACCGAGCTGACCGTGGCGGTCGCCGCGGCGACGGCGTTCGCGATGGAGGTCGCGCGGGACTGGTTCAGGTGCACGACGTTGCTGGCGCGCAGCTCGCCGCTGTCGGCGAAGTCGCGGCCGGTGGCGACGCGTACGCCGTCCACCGAGCTCAGCCGCGCCGCGAACGACTGACCGGCCTCCTGCGGGGCGAAGTCACCCTCGACGTCCCAGTACGACGCGGAGCGGAACGCCATCCGCTCGCGTTCGCGCTGCACGACCAGGCGGGTCGCGACGGACTGCACACGCCCGGCGGACAGGCCCTGGCGGATCTTGCGCCACAGCACGGGGCTGACCTCGTAGCCGTAGAGGCGGTCGAGGATGCGGCGGGTCTCCTGCGCGTCGACCAGGTCGGTGTCCAGCTCGCGGGTGTCCTGCGCGGCGCGGACGATCGCTTCCTTGGTGATCTCGTGGAAGACCATCCGGCGCACCGGCACCTTGGGCTTGAGGACCTCCAGCAGGTGCCACGCGATGGCCTCGCCCTCGCGGTCCTCATCGGTCGCGAGCAGCAGCTCGTCGGAGTCCTTCAGCAGCCGCTTGAGCTCGGCGACCTTCTTGCGCTTGTCCGGATCGACCACGTAGTACGCGTCGAAACCGTTGTCCACGTCGACGGCGAACTTGCCGTACGGGCCCTTCTTCATGTCCGTGGGCATCTCCGACGGGGTCGGCAGGTCGCGGATGTGGCCGACGCTGGCGTCGACGACGTAGTCGGAGCCGAGATATCCGCCGATCTTCTTGGCTTTGGCGGGGGACTCGACGATGACGAGCTTGCGTGGCACTACGGACTCCTTGCGTTAGTCACCCTGGTGCGGTGGATTCGTCACCGCCTCGACCTCGGGCGCTTAGACGGTAACCGGTCGAGCCTGGACGCGGGCTGCAGGCCCACTCCCCTTCTCAGACGAGCAGGCCGTCGGCGACCAGCTCGTGCAACCGCGGCAGCAGCGCCGCCCGCAGCTCGGCGGGGTCCTGCTCCAGCAGGTCCGCGATCGCGTCGATCGCAGCCCCGGCGGGCAGCTCGCCGTCGCACACGGAGACGAACGCCGCCAGCGCGGTGTCCATCGGGATCGCCCGCCGCAGCCCGCCGCCCTGTCGGAGCAGGATGACGTTCGGATCCTCGGCGCCCGGCAGTCCGTGACGTTCCTCGGTGACGTCCGCGGCTGTGCGCCAACGGTTCTCGAGCAGGTACGCGTTCCCGCCCTCTGCGAGTGCGGTGCGGGCGCGCAGACCGGCGTCCACGACCGCGCCCATGGCGTCGCCGACGGCACCGTGCGCCTCGACCAGGTCCACGAACGGCGTACGCGCGGTCAGGGGACGCTGCAGGGTGATGACCCCGAAACCGATCTGCTCCACGTCGCGAGCGGCGAAGTCGTCGAGCCACGCGTCGTACATCGCATCGTAGGAAGGGTGGCCGGAGGTGTGACCACCGTCACCTGACCACAGCTCGGCGTACTGCGCCGGATCCTGCACGTCGCGCTGCACCACCCAGGCGTCCAGGCCGGTGCCGGCCACCCACCCGGTGACGACCTCGCGCCAGTCCTGCCCGCGCGGCACCTCCCAGTTGGCGAGCAGCTGGGCGATCCCGCCGGGCGCCAGCACCTCCGGCAGACCTTCGATCAGGCTGCGGACGAGGGCGTCCCCGGTCATCCCGCCGTCGCGGTACTCGTACTGCGGCATTTCCGCTGTACGAGGGGTAATCACGAACGGTGGGTTGCTCACGACGAGGTCGAAGCGCTCGCCCCGCACCGGCTCCACCATCGAGCCGGCCCGCAGATCGAGGTCCACGCCGTTCAGGGCCGCGTTAAAGCGCGTGTAGGCGAGTGCCCGGTCAGAGACGTCGGTGGCGACCACGCTCGCCGCGTGGGTCAGCAGATGCAGCGACTGCACGCCGCATCCGGTGCCCACGTCGAGTGCGCGTTCGACCGGGCGGCGCGGCGTCCAGCTCGCCAGAGTGGTCGAGGCGCCGCCGATGCCGAGCACGTGGTCGGGCGGCAGGATCGTGCCGGTCACGACCTGGGAGAGGTCGGAGGCGACCCACCAGCTGTGGCCCTCGTCGCCGTACGGGCGCAGATCGCACGTGGAGCGCAGCAGGCCGTCCCGCTGCTCGGTGATCAGGCGCAGGTCCTGCAGGCCGCCGACCCCGCAGGTGGGCAGCGCGTCCTGCACCTCGGCCGGCGCGATCGGTCGGCCCAGACAGAAGAGGCGCACCAGCGTGGCCAGAACTCCCCCGCCCCCGGTGGCCCGGACCGCCGCCGTCGGCTGGTCGCGGTGCAGGGCGAGGGTCGCAACCGCACCGAGAAGCTCGCCGATCGCGTCGGTCGTGAAGTCGGCCGCGGCCAGGTCGGCGCGCAGAGCGCTGACCGGCCCCGCGGAGACCGACGGCTCAGCCAAGGGTCGTCAGGGCCTCGTCGCGGCTGCTGAAGATCTGGAAGACCTTGTCCAGACCGGTGATCGAGAAGTTGCGCAGCACCCGCTCGTTGTTGATGACCAGCACCATGTCTCCTCCGGCGAGGCGGATGGAGCGCAGACGTCCCACCAGCACGCCGAGTCCGGTGGAGTCGAGAAACGGCACATCCTGCAGGTCCAGGATCACCCGGGCGTTGCGAGCGGCCATCAGTCGGGCAAGTTCAGCGCGCAGCACCGGAGAGGTGGTGGCATCCAGATCCCCCTGGACATTGAGAACCAATGGATCGGTCTCTGTTGATCCGGACACCGAGACCTGCATGAAACCGCCTTTCCGCGGACATCGTCGGGATACCCGGGACTGGGATGTCGTCCGGTGATGCGACAGTGATGATGATGGTCACAATCAGACCAGGTCGTAAAGCGGCCACATTCTGTCACGCTCCCCACCAGCCCCTTGCATCACATCCGGACGGAGAGAACACCACGTCCAGTGCCTGTCGAGCCGACGTCGCGTCGGCTCTCGACGCCCTGACCGATGCCGGCACCGGTCGGCTGCTGCACGTGCACACCGACCCGGAGCGGCCGGCATCCTCCGCGCCGTGGCCGACCTGGGTGCACGCCCCTGTCCGCGCCGCCATCGAGGGCACGGGAGTGCGCGAGCTGTGGACCCACCAGCGGCATGTCGCCGACCTGGCCCACGAGGGCGTGGACGTCGGGATCTGCACCGGGACGGCGTCCGGGAAGAGCCTGGCCTATCTGCTGCCGGTGCTGTCCGCCCTCTCCGAGGGCGTGTCGGCGCCGACCGGACGCGGCGCGACTGCCATCTATCTGGCGCCGACCAAGGCGCTCGGCGCCGACCAGGAGGCCCGGATCGCCTCGTACGCCATCCCTGGCATCCGCGCGGCGACCCTCGATGGCGACACCCCCACCGACGAACGCCGCTGGATCCGCGAGCACGCCCACCTCGTGCTCACCAACCCCGACCTGCTGCACCACACCCTGCTGCCGCAGCACGAGCGGTGGGCCTCCTTCCTACGACGGTTGCGATACGTCGTCGTCGACGAGTCGCACGTGTACAAAGGCGTCTTCGGCGCGCACGTCGCGCTGATCCTGCGCCGGTTGCAGCGGATCGCGGCGAGGTACTCCGCCTCCCCCACGTTCGTGCTGGCATCCGCGACCTCGGCCGCGCCGTCCGAGCAGCTGGGGCGCCTCGTGGGCCGACCAGTCCAAGTGGTCGACGAGGACGGCTCGCCGCACGGCGCCACGACGTACGCGCTGTGGGAGCCGGGCAGGGCGCCCTCGGATCCGACGGGCGAGAGCCGCCGCAGTGCGGTCGCAGAGTCGGCGGACCTGATGACCGCTCTCGTACGCCGGGGGGTGCAGACGCTGACCTTCGCCCGGTCCCGGGTCGGCGTGGAGGTGGTGGCGGAGATGACGCGAGCGGCGCTGGGCTCGGACGGGTCCACCGTGGCGGCGTACCGCGGGGGGTATCTGCCGGAGGAGCGCCGCGAGCTGGAGGCAGCCCTACGTAGCGGCGCGTTGCGAGGCCTTGCGGCGACCAATGCCCTCGAGCTTGGCATCGACATCAGCGGACTGGACGCCGTCGTGATGGCCGGCTGGCCCGGGACGGTCGCGTCGTTCCGCCAGCAGGCCGGACGCGCCGGGCGAGGTGCGGCGCCGTCGCTGGTCGTGATGATCGCAGCCGATGACCCGCTGGACACGTTCGTCACCCACCACCCCGAGGCGATCTTCGACCGCCCGGTCGAGCAGGCGGTCTGCGACCCGGCCAACCCCTACGTCCTCGCGCCGCACCTGGCCGCGGCGGCGGCCGAGCTTCCGGTGACGGTGGCAGACAGCGCCTACTTCGGCGACGACATGGTGGGTCTGCTGGCCGCGCTCGTGGCACGCGGCGTCCTGCGACGCCGCCCTCGCGGGTGGTTCTGGGCACGCGAGGACCGCCCCGCCGACCACTTCTCGCTGCGCGGCTCCGGCGAGGACGTCGTCCGCATCGTCGAGACGCGCACCGCACGGGTGCTCGGCACGGTCGACGGTGCCCGGTCGCACACCACGGTGCACACCGGTGCCGTCTACACCCACCAGGGAGCACCGTTCGTGGTGACCGCGCTCGACCTGGACGACGGCAGCGCGCACGTCGTGCCGGGCGATCCCGGGTGGTCGACGATGGCGCGGTCGGTCAGCTCGTTCGACATCGTCAGCTCGCACCGGCACGAGGTGTGGGGCGACTGCGAGCTGCACTTCGGCACGATCCGCGTGCGCTCGCAGGTGACGTCCTTCCTGCGCAAGCTCCCGTCGGGCGAGGTGCTGGGTGAGCACCCCCTCGACCTGCCGGAGCGTGAACTGGTGACCAGAGGCGTGTGGTGGACGATGCCCGAATCCATCGCCCTCGCAACGGGTCTGAACCCGGCTGACCTGCCCGGAGCACTGCACGCGGCCGAGCACGCTTCCATCGGGATGCTGCCGCTCGTGGCCCAGTCGGACCGGTGGGACATCGGCGGAGTCTCGACCGCGCTGCACCCGGACACCGGCGAGCCGACGGTGGTGGTCTACGACGGCCACCCGGGCGGCGCCGGTTTCACCGAGCGCGCGTACGCCGCGGCGCGCACCTGGCTGGCGGCCACCCGATCGGCGATCGCGGACTGCAGCTGCGCGCACGGATGTCCGTCATGCGTGCAGTCGCCCAAGTGCGGCAACGGCAACGAGCCCCTGGACAAGCCCGGTGCCGTGCTGCTGCTGGACCGGCTGCTTCAGGATGCCCCGCCCTCATGACCTACTGGGAAACCGCGGTGAAGGCCGGCGACGCGCCTGCCCCCGGGGCGTACGGCCGGGGGGGGCAGAGTGCTCGTCAGAATCGAGCCACACCCAGATGCGGCTCCACCACGTCGGAGAAGTAGTAGTTGAACGCGTTCATCAGATCGTTCTGATCGGCCCAGGTCCGGATGATCTCGTTGCGACCCCCCGCCTCTGCCGCGGTGTGCGCCACCACGGCCGAGCTGACGGCCTCGCTGACGACGAGCCACCGTCTGATGTCATCGATCTTCGCCAGGCGACTCAACTGCACCGTCGCCCCGCCGGCCTTGAGGATCACGCCCACGCGCCGCGCGTCGTCATAGACCTCGCAGTCGTAGGGCAGATCGGCGCCCACCTCCTTGACCTCGAGATGCAGACCGCGAGCAGCTCGCCGGACGGCATCCAACAAGGCGAGCTCGGCCATCCTGACACCACTGATCGCCAGTTGGATCGGACCGGGCACACCCTCGCCCGACTCGCGTACGGAATGCGCGAGAGCCAGCCGCTGGTCGTGGTCCATATTCGCCACCGCCCGGTACAGCGCACCCATCTCGACCGACTTGTCGCCCCACGTCACACGGGTGGGCAGCTTCCCGACCGTCCCGATGATCAGGGCGCCCGCCCCGACCACCACGAATCCCAGAGTGCTGACACCGTCGTGCCCCGCCCAGAGGTTGCTCACCGCACCAAGGGCGAACGAGACGCCGCCCAGAGATCCGATGGCCCAGCGCTGCCTCACCGGCAGGTTCACGGGCAACAAGCGGGTTTCGTCTTCTTGCCGCGGCATGAGACAACGGTAGTCACAGCTAGGGCACGGTGGCAGTGCTGCGTGGGATCCCGGCGGAGTACCCGGCGCGCGACCGTGCAGTCGCCGCTCCCAGGCCCAGCCGAGCGGTTGCGCCCGTCACCACGGTGACATCGACCGTCACGCTGTCACCGGTCGGGATGCACGTCCGCAGCGTGGCTCCCCCGGCCGACGCCACCCGCGCAGCGGCCGCGCACGGGTCGACCCCGCCTTTCAGCAAGGCCGATTCTCCGGCAAGGGCGGCCATGTCCGCTGCCGTCGACGCCCGCATGCTGGCCTGCACCGCTGACACCAGCGCGAGTCCGCCGCCCAGCACGCACAGCACCACCGCGATGACTCCCACCATGAGCACCGTGCCGGACCCACGATCACGCGCCCACCTCACGGCGGTGCCGCCTCCTGTTGCGCCACCCCGGTCGCGTGCAGAGAGCCGCTACCCGCGACCCACCCGAACGGGCCACGCACCGGGGTGGTGACCGTCACCCGCACCAGGTCGCCGTCCGGCTGCACGGTGACGGACGACCCGGGAGGTGCCGCGCGTGTGCCGTCCCGCCGTACGGCGTCGACGGGATCACCTCGGGCGGCGGCTCGGGCAGCCACCCGGGCGGCGTCGGTGCAGCGGATCTGGTCGACACCGACCATGAGCGCACCGAGCGCCACGAGCATCACGAAGACCACCGCCGGCAGGGCGACCGCGAGCTCGGCGGAGACCATCCCGGCGTCCGTCCGCCGAGCTCGCGTGATCACGACGCCACGCTCAGCGCATGCTGGATGATCGAGGTCAGGGCCGTCTTCACCGCTCCCGACTTCACCACCCCGATCAGCACCACCGCGAACGCGACGGCCGCCAGGGTGCCCACCGCGTACTCGGCCGTCGACATCCCGGCTTGTCGTCCGGCGGAGGTCACCGCGGACCAGCGCCTGGTCCACCACCGGCGCATCCGCACCATGAGTCGTGTCATCTGTTGCTGCCTCTCTCTATGGCGTGCCGGCCCTCGCCGTCGTCGCCTCTGTGCCCATCCACCGATCGGGGGATGACGTGGTGCGCTGGGCGTGGCGTGGGGTGCCGCCCAGGTGTGCGGTTTGCGTCGGCGGCCAGGACTGCAGCACTGGCCAACGACGCAAACCGCGCACGTGGTGGTCCGGGGCCGCTCACGACGTGCCGGCCAGGACGCTGCGGGCGATGGTCATGACCACGGGCACCACCGTCAGCAGTGCGAAGGCCGGCAGGAAGCACAGCCCGAGCGGCACCACGATCAGCACGGAGACCCGACCGATCGCCTCGTCGAGCCGTTGGCGTTCGCCGCGACGGATGTCGTCGGCCGCGCGCCGCAGCAGAGCGCCCGGCGGCACCCCGGCAGTCACCGCGAGCGCCAGTGACGCCGCAGCCGGCTTCCACACCGCGGGTAGCCCGTCCCAGGCGCGGACCTCGTCCACACCCCAGCGCATCGCCGCCGCCACCTGCCGCAGATGACGCGAGACCAGCTCGCCGGCGTCCTCTGCAACGGCTTCGACGGCCGTCACCAGAGGCACCCCGCTGCCGAGCGCGAGAGCCAGCAGATCCAGCGAAGCGGCGACCGCACGCACGTCCTCGGCCACCACCGGCGGCGGGACGGACGATGCGGGTGGGGACGCCGGCAGCGCCCGCGGCCACACCAGCGGCGTCACCGCCACGAGCAGGACCGCGCACCACCACGCCCCCGGCGCGGACGGGCTCATCGCAGCGGCCCCGGCGCGCACGATCGCGCGATCATCGCCCGGATCATCCGGCGACCCGCCCACAGCAGCAGCACCCCGAGCAGCAGAGCGACCAGGCCAGGAGTTCCGGCATAGAGCCGGACCGGATTCACCCCGATGAACGCCGAGATGGCGATCCCCGCGATCGGCAGCAGAGTGAGCAACTGCATGGTGGCGCGCGGACCGGCGGTGGCCGCAGCGACCCTGCGACGGTGGTCCTCCTGTTCGCGCATCGAGGTGACGGCCGTGCTCAAGGCCTCGCTCAGCCCGCAGCCGATCCGGTCGGACAGGGACCACGCACGGGCCACGGCTTCGAGACCGGCGCCCGGATGCCGCGCGGCCAGATCCGCCCACGCCTGAGCGAGGGGTGCTCCGCTCCGAGCGAGGGCCGACAGGCTCGTGAGTTCGGCTGCCAGCTCGGGGATCTCGACGGTGCGGGCGGCGACCGACGCGGCGGTGGCGACCGCCACGGGTGGTGGGACCCCGGCCTCGACCGCAGGAGCGATGCCCTCGACCAGACTGGTCAAGACGGCCCGGACCGGATCCTGGCTCCCGCCGCGCCGCACCCGCCCGACCGCGACCCGGCGGAACCACGCGGTCCTGGCCGGCAGGTCCGGTCGAGGATGGCGCAGCGGCCAGCAGAGCACCGCGATACACCCGCAGATCAGTGCGGCGATCACGGTGCGCCGCCCAGCATCCGGGCGAGCACCGGCCAGGCGGCCTCGCGGTGCAGGGTGCCGTCCTGGCGCGCGAGTGCAGGCCGGACGCACAGCGCGTCGCCGTCCCAGCCGATGACCGCGATCTCGCTCACCACCCGATCCGCCGCTTCACGGCGCAGGTGGACCACGACCTTGACCGCGCTCACGAGCTGGCTGCCGACGGCGTGCTGGGACATCCCGGCGAGGGCGCCGAGTGCCTCGAACCGGGCGAGGACATCGGCGGCGGTGTTGGCGTGCACCGTGCCGCATCCGCCGTCGTGGCCGGTGTTGAGGGCGCTCAGGAGCTCGCGCACCTCCGCGCCGCGCACCTCGCCGACGACCAGCCGATCGGGACGCATCCGCAGCGACTGGCGCACCAGCACCTCCAGCGGGACGGCGCCGGCGCCCTCGACGTTCGGGGTGCGTCCCTGCAGCGCCACGACGTGCGGGTGCTCGATCCGCAGCTCACGGACGTCCTCGACCACGACGATCCGCTCGCCCGCGGGCACCCGCGACAGCAGCGCCCCGAGCAGGGTGGTCTTGCCGGAACCGGTGCCGCCGGTCACCACGAACGCGATCCGGGCGCGCACCAGCCGGTCGAGCACCTGCGCCCCTACCGCGCAGATCGTCGAGTTGGCCTGCAGCTCCTGCAACGTCGGGGTATGTCGCCGCGGCACCCGGAGGCTGATGTGGGCAGCGTCGGGCACCAGGGGCGGCAGCACCGCGTGCAGACGCACTCCACCGGTCAGCAGTCCGTCGACGTACGGGCTCGTCTCGTCCAGCCGTCGACCGGCGTTCGTCGCCAGTCGGACCGCGAGCCGGCGCACCGCGGCCGCGTCACCCACGTCGCAGGTCGTGGGTTCGAGGCCCTCGCCCCGGTCGATCCACACCCCGTCGGTCCCGTTGACCAGCACATCGGTGACGCCGGGCAGGGCAAGCAGCTCCTCGAGCGGACCGGCGCCGAAGACCTCCGCACTGAGCCGGGACTGCAGCTGCTGCACCCGACCGGCGCCCAGGGTGACCCGGTCGAGTGACGCCAGCTCGCCCACGGACTCCGGTGTCGGAGCGGAGCCCTCGCGGATCCGGCCCCACATCGCCTCCGCGATGCTCACGCTGCCGCCTCGGACCGCTGCGCGAGCAACTGCTCGAGCAGCTCATCGCACACCTTGGCCAGATCGCCCTGCGCCCCCGGCCGCTCGCCGCGGGCCAGGTCGCTGCGCACGCGCCGCTCGGAGGTCACCTGGGCCACCACCTGTACCTCGACCGCATCGGACAGCTCATCGGCCAACCCATGCGAGGCGTCCCGCAGTACGACGACCGGCTCCCGCCCCGCGGACCGCAGCCGCTCCACCGTGACACCGGCTGCCGCGGTGCCGCGTACCGAACCGTGCGCCATCACCACCGGTACCGCGTCGGCCGGCAGGTCCTGCGGGTCGATGTCCCGTGGCGCGTCGATGATGAGCAGGTCGCAGCATGCCGCCAGCGCGGTCACCGCCTCGGCCACCACCTGAGCCGGCGCTGCTGCGCCCTCCCGGCCGTAGGACAGCACGGCGGGGCCCTCAGCGGGGAGAGCGTCGTAGAGCGCAGCACCGTCCAGCGCGCCCAGGGATCCGGCGACCTGGGCCCACCGCACCCCGTCGGCGCGTTCGATGCCGAAGACCACGTCGAGCCCTCCGGCGTAGGCGTCGAGATCGAGCGCGACCACTCGCATCCCGCAGCGATCGGCCGCACCGGCCAGTCCCGTGACGAGCACGGACGCCCCGGCGCCGCCTCCGCACCCGATCACCACCACGGCGTCCGCCGTGCCGGCCTCGCGCCGGTCGCCGTTTGTTCGCATGTCCCACATGGAAGCGGCGCGGGAACCGGGCGGCCCACCGGTGCGTCAGCGCCTGTGGATGCCGAGGCTGCTTCTCGGGGGGATGTGGATGAGGGGCCCTGAGAATCGGCCTCGGCTCCTCAGATGTAGAGACGTAGAAAGACCCCCGCCAGGGGGGTGGCGGGGGCCTTTCTGGTGGATCGCCCTGGGGGAGGGCAACCGACCCAGGCGCTGCAACCCGAAGGGAGCGCCGTCCTTCAAGTGTGGAGGGTCGCGGCTTCTCGGGCAAGCGTCTCGCGTGATATCCGTGTGACGGCCCGAGGAGGGGACGACGAAGACGCCCCCACAAGAGTCGGTGGAGGCGTCTTCGCCAACGCGCGTGACCTGGTTACCAAGCGTGCACTCGGCGTTGTGTCGGCCCGGCCGTCAGATGGTCCGGTAAAACCGATCGCGTTCATCAGTGAACTGCCTGCGCGTGGGTACCTGTCGTTCGCGTGGTCTGGAGTTGTGACCACAGGTCTACTCCTCCCCCGCCCGTCACACAAGGCCTCGCGGACGGCCCCGAACAGGAGGACAATCCGTTAGTTGAGCCGCCCAGCGAGCACCGCGTCGCAGATCCGGCCGCCCTCCTGGGCGCCGGCCGCGACGGCCTCGGCGCAGTGGATCAGCCAGAGCCGCACCCCGTCCGTGCTCCCCGTCGCGTACGCCGACAGCGCACCGAGGTAGTCCACGGCTCCCTGCCTGCCGTGACCCCACTCCGGCACGGCCACACCTGTCGGGTCCACACCACCGTCGATGAGGATTGCGCGTTCGAAAGCCCTTGCCACCACGGCGTTTCCGCGTACGAATGGGCGGGCGGTCGCGATCTCCGCGTGCGCGACGGCGGCGAGCACCAGGACGGGCGCACCCTGCGGGTCGGCCACGAGCGACGCCACCGCGCGCATCCGCTCGGCGGCGTGGCCGGCCTCGGGCGCCGGGCCCAACTCGACCAGTTCGCGGCTGTCCTGCCCTGCGACCCGTGGCCGCCCGACGTCGTCGGGATCGGCGACGCCGGCGGACGCGGCCACGTGCAGCCGGGCGAGCGCCCCGGCGGGCGACGACCGCACCTGGGAGCCCATCCGCTCGGTCTCTGCGGTCGCGAGCACGGCGGACCGCAGCCCCTGCTCCAGCGGACCGATCGGATCCGGCCACGCCACAGCCCCGCGCATCAGGTCACGCACCAGGTCGACGGCGAACTCCGCGCCGTCCAGCGCCGCACTCGCCCGCGCGCCACGCACCCGCGACTCGGTGGCCGCCTCGGGGATCCGGCGGCGCAGCGCAGGGTGCCAGCGCAGCGCCGTACAGGTCTCCCGCGCGTCGTCGACGGCCGCGGACACCCCGGGCAGAGCGATGAGGGTGTCAAGAGGTCCGGCCACGTTGCACCAACCTAGGACAGGGCCCGGGGCGGACGTCGCCCGCCTGCGATGGGAGTCGTCGCGCGCCGTATGGAGCGCGCCACGACTCCGACGACTAAATGACTCCGTGCCACCGCATCGTGAACTCCAGCTCGTCCTCGGGGTTCTCACCGGCCAGGACGAACCCGTGCCGCTCGTAGAGCCTGATGGCGGGCGCGTTGTGCTTGCGGACCTGCAGCGCGATGCGCGCGCTGGGGTGGCGGTCGGTCACCCAGCGCAGCGCGTAATCGATCAGGGCGCCGCCCACCGCCCGTCCACGCGCGAACGGCGCGACCCACATCGAGATCAACTCGACCTGCCCGCTCCCGTCCGGTGCGGTCGCGCTGACGACCCCGGCCGGCAGGTCGTCCAGGCGGGCGAACGCGTGCAGCGGCACGTCCGCCAACCGTGCCCGCCAGCGCGCCTCGTCGGCGTCCTCCCAGTCCGCCGACGTCGACCCGAACGCCTCCGGCGCGTCCCGCAACGCCTCCAACCGGATCTCCCGCCAGACCCGCCACTCGTCCGGTCCGAGCTCGACGACGCCGATCACGATGCCGGCTCCGTCACACCGAGGCGCTCGGCCACCGAGGGCGTGAAGCTGCCCTGCACCAGCACGGAGACCACGACCACGACGATGACGATCCCGTACAGCCGCTCGGCCTCCGGCGCGTGGCTGGACAGGACGAAGGTGCCGAGAAGGATCGGCACGGCACCCTTCAACCCCGCGAACATGACGAACGCCTGCTCCGCACGGCCCAGTCCAGCGCGCGACAGGCAGAGCGCGACCGCGATCGGCCGCACCACGACGGCGAGCACGATGCCGATGACCACCCCGGGTAGCCAGACGTCCAGGTGCGCGAGCTCCGGCAGCTTCACGGTCAGTCCCAGCACCAGGAAGGCCACGACCTCTGCCAGGCTGGCCAACGCCGAGTGGAAGCGCACGATCTCGCGCTTGTGCGGTCCCTCGACGTCGCCCAGCAGGATGCCCGCGACGAACACTGCGAGAAATCCCGAGCCGTGCGCGACGGTGGCGACGCCGAACACGATGAAGGCGCACGCCGTCGTCCTCAAGGGGTAGAGGCTCTCGCTCGGCAGCGTCACCGATCGCAGGAACCACGCGAGCGCGTACGCCGAGACCGCCCCCACGAGGGCGCCGACCCCCATCTGCAGTGCGAACTCTCCCGCGATGTGCGCGAACGCTCCCGCGCCGACGCCGCCCGCCGCGATCAGACTCGCCATGAGCGCGATACCCACCGGGTCGTTCGCTCCGGATTCGCCCTCGAGGATCGTGCCGCTGCGACCGGATATCTCCCGCTGCCCGAGCACCGAGAAGACCACCGCGGGGTCGGTGGGCGAGATCGCGGTGGCCACGAGCAGCGCCAGGTACCAGCTGAGCCCGATCGCCACATGGATGAAGAGGCCGATCCCGGCGACGGTGAGGAACGTTCCGACCACGCCGACCACCGTGATCGGCGCCGCCGCCCTGCGGAACTTGGACCACCCCATGCCGATGCCGCCGTCGAACAGGATGCAGACGAGGGCCAGGGTGACCACCCGCTCGACGGTCTGCTCGGACGGCGCGTCCCAACTCGGGATCACCTGCACCCCGATCGCCGCCGCACTCAGCACGAGCAGGGGGGCGGGGATCTTGATGCGCGCGGTCAACCGGCCCGCCATAAGGGCCAACAGAATCACCAGAGCTGCAAGAAGGACGAGTCGGCCGAAGGGGATGGTGTCGGTCATGGGTCTCCCATTAGTAGGCACGGAAAAGACTGTGCCGACCAGACTTCCCGGCGCTCCGAGGGAAATCCTACTGGCGGGAGCACCGGGGTCGCCGCCTCCGCAGACCGGGACGACCACGTGCGCGGGGGCGAGGTGTGGATAGTCTCTCCACAGACGTCATGGGTGAGAACCCGTTCCACACCGAAGGAGACACTCGATGGCTCAGAGCACCAAGGACGCCGGGGCAACCCGTCTGAACGGCCGCGCAGCCGGCACCGAGCGCACCCTCGGTCAGCTGGTCGCCGATGCCCAGACCGACGTCAAGGACATCGTCAAGGGTGAGATCGCCCTGGCGAAGCTGGAGATCAAGGCGGACGTCGCCAAGGGCGGCAAGGGCGCGGGTCTGCTCGCCGGCGCCGGCCTCTTCGGTCTCTACGCCCTCGGATTCCTGCTCACTGCGGCCGCCTGGGCGCTGGCCCTCGTCGTGCCCACCTGGGCGGGATTCCTGATCATCGGCGGCGTGCTCCTGCTGATCACCATCGTGCTGGCACTGCTCGGCATCAGCGCCCTGAAGAAGATCAAGGGCAAGCCCGAGCGCACCATCGACACCAGCCAGAAGGCCATCGCCGCCGTCAAGCCCCCCAAGGCGTCGTAGGGCACACCCGCCGGTCGCCCGCCGCCACTTCAGCGGCGGCGGTACCTCTCGGGCACAACGCGTTCGTCGCTCTCGTCCCACGGCAGCGTGTGGCCGGTGAGGGTGAGCAGCGCATCCAGCACGATCGCGGTGAACCCCCAGATGTAGAGCCCGTCCACCTCGAACGCCGGGGCCGCGAACCGGCGTGCCGGCGCGATCGCGGTGAACCTGTTCGCCGGGTCCATCAGATCGGCGATCGGCACCCGCTCCACCCTCGCGACCTCCGCCTCCGCCGCACGCACCGGCGACGGCGACTCCCACCAGGCCACCACCGGTGTCACGTGAAAACCGGTGACGCTCAAGGGCAGTGACGGCAGCGTGCCGAGCACCCGCACCCCCGCGCGATCCAGTCCGATCTCCTCGTGCGCTTCGCGCAGCGCCGTCTCCTGCGGCGAGGCATCCTGCGGATCCACGCCGCCTCCGGGAAACGAGACCTGACCGGCGTGCTGGCGCAACGTGTCGGCCCGCTGGGTCAGCACGATGTCCTCACCGCCGCCGTCGCGCGGACCGAACAGCATCAGCACCGCGGACCGGCGGCCCTCGCCGTCCTCGCCGACTGGGAAGGTCGGCATCCGGCCGGCGGCCTGCTCCTCGATGCCCGTCAACCAGGACGGCACCGGATGGATGTCGGTCACGCAGGCGCCATCTCGTACTTCAGCAGTTTGCGCGCCTTCTCCGGATCGGTCTCGCCGTCGCCGTACGACGGGCACCACCGGGCGATCGGGCACACCCCGCAGGCAGGCTTCTTGGCGTGACACATCCGGCGCCCGTGGAAGATCAGGACGTTGCTGAGCATGGTCCAGTCCTTGCGGGGGAACAGCGCGCCGATCTCCTGCTCGACCTTGACCGGGTCGTCCAGCACGGTCCAGCCGAAGCGTCGTACGAGCCGCCCGAAGTGGGTGTCGACGGTGAGACCCGGGATGCCGAAAGCGTTGCCCAGCACCACGTTCGCGGTCTTTCGGCCCACGCCGGGCAGTGTCACCAGATCCTTCAGGCGGGGCGGCACCTCGCCGTCGTACCGCTCGACCAGCGCCTGGCCCAGGGTCATCACGGCGTTGGTCTTGGCCCGGAAGAAACCGGTCGGTTTGAGGAGCTGTTCCAGCTGCTCGCGGTCCGCTCCGGCGTACGCCGCGGCGTCCGGATAGCGCGCGAAGAGGGTCGGCGTGACCTTGTTGACTCCGACATCGGTGGTCTGTGCGGACAGGATCGTCGCGACCAGCAACTCCAGCGGGGTGCTGAAGTCCAGCTCGCACCGGGCGTAGGGGTAGGTGTCGTGCAGGACGCGGTACATCTTGCGAGCGCGGCGCGTGCGCGACACGGGGCTCTCGGCGGTGACATCGAGACGTTTCACCCGACCGAGACTAAGGGGGTCCGGACGACGCGCCGACGCGATGGTGACGTGGCACACTAACCCCGTGGAAACCGAGGCCGTACGCAAGGCGCCATTGTTCGCCGCACTCGACGACAGCGCTGCTGAGGCTCTGCTCGAGTCGATGTCGCGCACCAAGGTCGCTCGCGGACGAGAGCTGTTCAAAGAGGGCGACCAGGGCGACACGCTCTATGTCATCACCGCCGGCAAGGTGAAGCTCGGCCGCCGTTCGATGGACGGCCGGGAGAACCTCCTCGCGATCCTCGGCATGGGCGAGATGCTCGGCGAACTCAGCCTTTTCGACCCCGGCGCCCGCACGGCGACGGCAACGGCCGTCGCCGACACCGAGCTGGCCGGTCTCGCCCACGCGGACATGACCGAGTTCCTCAAGGACCGACCCGAGGTCGCGATGACCATGCTCGGCGCGTTGGCTCGCCGGCTTCGCCGCACCAACGAGGCGCTCGGCGACCTGGTCTTCACCGACGTGCCCGGTCGTGTCGCGAAGGCGCTGCTCGACCTGTCGTCCCGGTTCGGTCAGCCGGCCGAGGACGGGGTGCTCGTTGCGCACGACCTGACCCAGGAGGAGCTCGCCCAGCTGGTCGGCGCCTCCCGCGAGACGGTCAACAAGGCCCTGGCCGACTTCAGCTCCCGCGGCTGGATCAAGCTGGAGGCGCGGGCCGTCACGCTGATCGACGTCGAACGCCTGCAGCACCGCGCGCGCTGACCCCCTGACGCGCCGGCGTCAGCCTCTCGCGGCCAGATAGTCCAGCTGCGCCTGCACGGTCTTGTGCGCCGCGGGCCACACCTCGCGCGGTACGTCCGCGTAGACCTGCTCCACGACGGCCTGCGCGACGTCGTCCGCATCGCCCGCTCCGGCCGCCAGCGCTGCCCGCACTTGATCCAGCCGCTGCAGCCGGTGCCGGGCGTACTGCGCGATGACCGCCGCGGCGTCGGCGTGCGTCGGCCCGTGGCCGGGACCGAGCGTCATACCCCCGGCGACGCCCGCGAGCCGGTCGAGCGAGGCGAGGTACGCCGCGAGCTCCCCGTCGGGGTGCGCGACCACACTCGTCCCGCGGCCGAGCACCGTGTCGCCGGTCAGCAGCAACTGCTGGTCGGGCACCAGGAACGACACCGAGTCCTTCGTGTGCCCAGGCGTGAGCAGCACCTGGATGCGCAGATCCCCCACCGTGATCCACTCATCGTCGGTGAACGCGCGCCCGCGTCCGGCGCCGCGCACCGGCGCGCCGGTCAGCTCCGCCCAGCGGTCCGCGGACTCCGCGTGATCGAAGTGACCGTGAGTGAGCAGGGTGAGCGTCACCCGCGCCCCGACGGCCCGGACGACCTCGAGGACCGCCTGCAGATGGCCCTCGTCCAGAGGCCCCGGATCCACCACCACGGCCTCGTCGCTACCCGGCACGTGCAGCACCCAGGTGTTGGTTCCGTCCAGGGTCATCGGGCCCGGATTGGGGCACAAAATCACTTCTGCCCCGTGCGTAACAGGGCCACCACGCCATATCGTGTCTGCCATTGGTACATCTTGACGGAGAACTGGAGAACTCCTGGCCTACGCCGCACCCGTTGTTCACCTGTGTCGGTGACGCTCGCCTCTCCCCCGATGAACGGACCCCCCACCATGAAGAACGTGCTGCGTGCCCTGTGTGGCACCTCCATCGTGACGCTCGGGATGGCGGTTGCCATGCCGATGGCGCAGGCCCACGCCAAGCCCGCGCTCCCGACCCCCACCGCTGCGGCGCGCGCCGCGGGAATCACCACCGCGGGCGGTGGCTACCCGGGCTGGGGAGTCCAAGAGGGCCTCCTCCACCCAGCAGGCACCGCGGCAGATGGCCCCGATGTACACCAGCGGGAACGCCTATGGGGTGGACGTCTCGGCGTACCAGGGCTCGGTGGCTTGGGGGACGCTGAGGGCGGAGGGCTTCCAGTTCGCCTACGTCAAGGCGACCGAGGGCACGAACTACACCAGCTCCCGGTTCGGGTCGCAGTACTCCGGTTCGTACTCCGCGGGGATGATCCGTGGCGCCTACCACTTCGCGCTGCCCAACCAGTCGAGCGGCAGTTACCAGGCCGACTACTTCATCGCGCACGGCGGCGGCTGGTCCCGGGACGGCCGCACCCTGCCGGGCGCGCTCGACATCGAGTACAACCCGTACGGCTCGTCCTGCTACGGCTACGGCTGGTCCGGGATGACCTCCTGGATCAAGTCGTTCGTGAATCGCTACCACTACCGCACCGGCCGTTACCCCGTCGTCTACACGACCTACGACTGGTGGGCGACCTGCACCGGTAACACTTCGGCGCTCGCCGGGCTGACGCCGTTCTGGATCGCTCAGTACAGCCACGTGCCGACGCAGCTCCCGGCCGGCACGAGGTCCTCCTACATCTGGCAGTACAGCCAGAGCGGTGGCCTGGACAAGAACCGGTTCAACGGCACCATCGCCGGTCTGCGGTCGCTCGCCCTGCGCTGAGTCTCAGCGGATCGGCAGTCGCGCCCGCAGCAGTACGCGCGCCCCGTCGTACTCGGCCACGGGCATCACGGGTACGACGGGCGGCGTGGAGTCCATGACGACCTCCGGGCCGCTCGCCTGATCGAGGCGTTCGAGGTTGGTGACGGTGGGCGCCAACATCGATGCCTCGCCGGACGCGACGTCGGCGATCAGATCAGCGGGTGCGACCCAGCGCGAGATGTCCGACTCGCTGGTCTGGTCGTCGGCGCGCTGGCCTTCGGGCAGGAGGGCGGCGAAGAAGTAGGTGTCGTAGCGCCGCTTCTCGAACTCCGGCGTCAGCCAATGGTCCTGGAACGACAGCAGATCCGAGCGCAGCACCAGCCCCTCATGGGACAGCAGCTGCGACATGGACAGCTCCTTTGCGAGCAGCGCGGCCCGGTGCCCCTGCCAGGTCGGGCCGGTCACGTCGGCCAGCACCTCGTCGGCAGCGCGCCCGGCGAGTAGGACGCCGCATTCCTCGAAGACCTCGCGAACGGCGGCGCACACCAGCTCGACCGCCTCCTCGCGCGGCACTCCGAGACGCACCGCCCACTCCTGCGGGGTCGGACCCGCCCAGGGGACATCGACGTCCGCGTCGCGTGGATCGACCCCGCCGCCGGGGAAGACCCACATCGAGGGCGCGAAGGCCATCGACGCGACCCGGCGCAGCATGAACACCTCCGGGCCGCCGTCGGACCGGCCGTGCCGCAGCACCATCACTGTCGAGGCGCGCCGCGGCGGCACGCCGGCCGGCGATCCGGCGTCCAGCCAGAGACGGGCCAACTCGCCGACCGGCCCACCGGCCACGAAGACCTGCTCGCGGGTGGGGACCACGGAACCGGTCACGCGCTCAGCCACGCACGACGACGGTGATCTCGACCTCGACGGGGGCATCCAGCGGCAGCACGGCCACCCCCACCGCGGAGCGGGCGTGCACCCCGTCCTCGCCGAACGCCGCGCCGAGCAGCTCGCTCGCGCCGTTGACCACCGCGGGCTGCCCGGTGAAGGACGGGTCGCTGGCGACGAACCCGACGACCTTGACCACCCGCACGGTGTCGAGGTCGGGGACCAGCGACTTCACCGCGGCGATGGCGTTGAGCGCGCAGATGCGCGCCAGATCCGCCGCTTCCTGCGGACTGACCTGCGCGCCCACCTTGCCGATGGTCACGAGCGACCCGTCGACCATCGGCAGCTGGCCCGAGGTCTGCACGGTGTCGGCGTACCTCACCGCCGGCGTGTACGCCGCCAGGGGCGCGACGACATCGGGTACCCGCAGTCCCATGGCCGCGAGCCGGTCCTCGACCTGCGACATCAGGCGGTCTTGGGCCGCTTCAGGTAGGCGACCAGGTTGCCGCCGTCCGGGCTCTGCAGCACCTGCACGAGCTCCCACCCGTCCTCGCCCCACTGGTCCAGGATCTGCTTGGTCGCGTGCACGATCAGCGGAACGGTCGCGTACTCCCAGGTGGTCACGGGTTCTCCTCGTCGTCGTTCGGGTCTGGCCCGCTCGTGGAGCGGACGGATTCCATCGCAGTCTGGCAGGGCTCGACCGGTCGGTGCGAACCCGACAGCGGGCTGCGTAGGCTTCCCAGCATGGCTTCCGTGCTGGACCGCGCCGCGGCGCCTCCCGACGAGACCACCGCGTACGGCGTGGAGCCGGACCAGGTCTACGACGTACGCCGACCGGCGGGGCCGGCCCGCGGGGTGACGGTGATCGTCGTGCACGGCGGATTCTGGCGACCTGCGACCGACCGTTCCCATACGGGCAGCGAGGCCGAGGCCTTCAGGCAGGACGGCTTCCACGTGGTGGTGCCGGAGTACCGGCGGGCGCCGCGCGGCGGGTGGCCGGACATGCGCGCCGACCTGCTGACGATGTTGGCCGCCGTGAGTGCGCGCACCGACCTGCCGGATCCGATCGTCCTGGTGGGGCATTCGGCCGGCGGGCATCTGGTCGCCTGGCTCGCGGCGCAGCCTGATGCGGGCGCTGTGGTCGGCACCGTCGCGTTGGCCGGCTGCGTGGATCTGCACCTGGTGCACGGGCTCGGCCTGGGCGGGGGCGCCGCGGAGGCCCTGATGGGCAGCACGCCGCAGGACGAACCCGCCGCGTGGGAGCAGGCGGATCCGGCCCGGCTCGGCGCGCCCGCGGCCCCGGTGGTCGCGATCCACGGCACGCGCGACGAGCAGGTGCCGCTGGAGATCTCGCAGAGCTACGTGGACGCCGTACCCGATACTCGGCTGCGGGTGGTCGACGACGCCGACCACTTCGACGTCATCGACCCGCAGTCCGCGGCGTTCGCGATCGTTCGCGAGACCGTCGCCGACCTGGCCGAACTGGCCGCCACCGGCGGGCGCGACCGGTGACCGCACAGCTGCACATCGTCTCGGGCAAGGGCGGCACCGGTAAGACGACGGTCGCCGCCGCCCTGGCGCTCGCCCTGGCGCACGACGGCCGACGGGTCCTGCTGGTCGAGGTCGAGGGGCGCGGCGGCATCAGCCAGGTCTTCGACGTCGCACCGCTCGGCGACGAGGAGACCCACGTGGCGCGCGGACTGGAGGGCGGCGAGGTGCGGGGCCTCGCCATCGATCCGAAGGCCGCGCTGCTCGAATACCTGCAGATGTTCTACAAGTTGGGCCGGGCCGGTGGCCTGCTGGAGAAGTTCGGTGCCATCGACTTCGCAACCACCATCGCGCCGGGCATGCGCGACGTCCTGGTCATCGGCAAGGTCTACGAGGTCGTACGCCGCGACGAGCACCACGCGCGGCGTGGTTTCCAGCAGTACGACGCCGTCGTCGTCGATGCTCCCCCGACCGGTCGGATCGGTAAGTTCCTCGCCGTAAACCGGGAGTTGTCGGGGCTGGCGAAGATGGGCCCGATCAAGAAGCAGGCCGACTCGATCATGCAGATGCTGACCTCCGGCCGCAGCCGGGTGCACCTGGTGGCGGTCGCCGAGGAGATGCCGGTGCAGGAGACGATCGACGCCACGGCCGAGCTGCGCGCCGAGGGGTTGCCGATGGGGTCGATCATCGTCAATCAGGAACGCGCGGCGCTGCTCGGCAAACGGTCCCGCGCTCTGCTGCAGGGCGCCGACTTCGACGCGGAGCCTCTGAGCGCCGACCTCGCCGCCGGCGGACTGCGGGTGGGGCCCACGCTCGTCGACGGGCTCGTGGAGTCCGGCCGCCGCCTGGACGAGCGGCTCTCCCTGGAGGAGCGCGAACGCGCGCGGCTCACCTCCCTCGACCTGCCGATCGTCCGGCTGCCCGCGCTGCCGGACGGCATGGATGCAGGCGGGCTGCGCCAGCTCGCCGCCGACCTGCACCGACAGGGGGTGTGATGACGACTCCGAAGCTGGACGTCGACGACCTGATCGACGACCCCACGATTCGCACCGTGATCTGCTGCGGGTCCGGAGGCGTGGGCAAGACCACGACCGCGGCCGCCGTGGCGATCCGTGCCGCGGAGGCCGGCCGGTCGGTCGTCGTCCTCACCATCGATCCCGCGCGCCGCTTGGCGCAGGCGCTCGGCCTGCAGCATCTGGACAACGACCCCGCGCCCGTGCACACCATCGACGCCTCGGCCGGGGGGTCGCTCGACGCGATGATGCTGGACATGAAGCGGACCTTCGACGAGGTCGTGATGTCGCACTCCACGCCGGAGAAGGCCGCCGCGATCATGGCCAACCCGTTCTACGAGGCCGTGTCCAGCTCGTTCGCCGGCACCCAGGAGTACATGGCGATGGAGCGGCTGGGTCAGCTTCAGCAGGAGATGGTCGACGGAGACCGGCGGTGGGACCTGATCGTCGTGGACACCCCTCCCTCGCGGTCGGCCATGGACTTCCTGGACGCGCCCAAGAAGCTCGGCTCCTTCCTCGACGGGCGGTTCATCCGGTTGATGACCGCACCCGCCAAGGTGGGCGGCCGGGCGTACCTGAAGGTCGTGTCGGTGGGGGTGAGCGGTGTCACCGGGGTGATGTCGAAGATCCTGGGCGCGCAGATGCTGAAGGACGCGCAGACGTTCATCGCGGCGCTGGACACCATGTTCGGCGGTTTCCGGGAGCGTGCCGAGGTGACGTACGCGGCGCTCAGCGATGCGAGCACGGCGTTCCTCGTCGTCGCGTCCCCCGAGCGGGACGCCCTGCGCGAGGCGTCGTTCTTCGTGGATCGCCTCGCGTCGGAGGGGATGCCACTGGCCGGGCTCGTGGTCAACCGGTTGCAGCCGATCACCATCCCGTCGCTGTCCGCGGCGCGGGCGACGGAGACGGCGCAGGCCATTCGGAAACTAGCGGCCCGGGCCGAGGGATGGCGGCCGGCGGACACCGCGACCCTGCTGCAGGTGCACGCGGAGGCTGCCGATCAGGCGGCGCGACACCGTGCAGCGGTCGCGCGGTTCACTGCCGCTCACGAGGACATTCCCCAGGTCCACGTGCCGACATCCGGCAGCGACGTGAACGACGTCGACCAGCTCCGGGAGATCGGGGCGGCGCTCAGCGGTGGCTAGCCCGCGCCGTTCGGGCGTGGAGCGCGTCCTGCGTAGGTCAGGCACCTTCGCGGGCGCGGGCAGCCTTGAAGAGCGCGGTCCAGGACTGCACGTCCGGTCGCCGGCGCAGCAGCGCACGGCGCTCACGCTCGGTCATACCGCCCCACACGCCGTACTCGGTGCGGTTGTCCAACGCGTCGGCCAGGCACTCGGCCACGACGGGACAGCCCTGACAGACCAGCTTGGCGCTCTGCTGGGCCGCACCCCTGGCGAAGAGTTCGTCCGGAGCTCCCCCGCGGCACGCGGCACGCGCCGCCCAGCTCTGATCCCAGCCGGTGTGCTCCGGAGCAACTGCAGTCATCGAGCGAGTCCTTCCCCATCGTGTGGTGCTTTCCCCTAAGTTGTGTCAGAAGGGTAAGTAAATGGTAATTGATCCGGTAGGCCTACCGAGGACCATTTAGACGTAGCTCTTTATAGCTATTTCAACTCTACCGACGATTGGGTAAGTTACAACGCCCTCGCGCACGGATCAGCGCGGCATCAGGGCTTCCCACAGTCGACCTGGTTACCCTCATGCCCATGCGTGCCACCCGCCGGCTCGGCTCCGTGCTCTCCCTGCTCATCGCCCTGCTCGCCACCGCGATGGTGATGGGCCTGCTCGCCGCCGGTCTGCTGATCCCCGCCGTCGGCGGGGCCGGTCTCGCCACCAACAAGAGCATCGACCTCTTCAACGGCCTGCCCTCGACGTTCGCGATGAACCCGCTGGCGCAGCAATCGCGGATCCTCGCGGCGGACGGGTCGACCATCGCCACGCCGTTCAACGAGAACCGCATCGTGGTGCCGCTGAACAAGGTCGCGCCGATCATGCAGAAGGCGCAGGTGGCGATCGAGGACGAGCGGTTCTTCCAGCACGGCGGCATCGACCCCAAGGGCCTGCTGCGCGCGCTCACCAGCAACGCGCAGGGCGGTGGAGTCCAGGGAGCATCCACCCTCACCCAGCAGTACGTGAAGGTGTCGTTGCAGAACGAGGCGCTCAGCTCCGGCAACACCACGGCCGCGAGGAACGCCGTGGCGCGCGAGGGGCTGCAGGGCTACGTCCGCAAGCTGCAGGAGCTCAAGTACGCCACCGCGCTCGAGCAGAAGTACAGCAAGGATCAGATCCTCGACGGCTACCTCAACCTCGTCTACTACGGCGACCAGCAGTACGGCATCGAGGCCGCTGCGGAGCACTACTTCAGCGTGCCCGCCTCGAAGCTGAACCTGCCGCAGGCTGCCCTGCTCGCCGGCGTGGTCAACCAGCCGACCGCCTACGACCCGGTGAACAACCCCAACGACTCCAAGGCGCGGCGCAACATCGTGCTGCAGAAGATGTACCAGCAGAAGATCATCACCTTCAAGCAGTACTCCGACGCGTCGGTCTCCCCGATCTCGCTGAAGCTGAAGAACGTCAGCGGCAACTGCGCGTCCTCGAAGTACCCCTACTTCTGCAACTACGTCGAGAACTGGCTGAGCCAGCAACCCTCCCTCGGCAAAACCGTCAAGGCACGCCAGGCAGCGCTAGAGAGCGGCGGACTCACCATCAAGACGTCGTTCCAGCCCAAGATGGCCGCGATCCTCGACGCGAAGCTGCGCGCCCGGGTGCCCTCGAACAACAAGTACGGCATCAACGACGCCGCCGCGATGATCAAGCCGGGCACCGGGCAGATCATCGCGACCGGACAGAACACCTCGTACAGCACCACTGCGGGCCTCGGGAAGTCCGGCATCAACCTCGCCAACAGCGGCTTCACCTTCGGATCCTCGACGAAGTTCTTCCAGATCGTGACGGCGCTGGAGCGCAATGCGTCGCCGGACATGACCATCGACGTGGCGCCGCAGACCGCGAAGAACGCCGACAACGAGCTCGGCACCTCGTTCAGGTACTCAGCCTTTCAAGGGCCGTGCTACCAGAACGCCAGGGGTTCGTTCGTCATCGGTAACGACTTCGTGGTGCCGACCGGGAAGATGACGTACGCGCGCGCGACCGCCTGGTCGGTCAACACGGCGTTCACCAAGCTCACCGAGGACGTCGGGATGTGCAACGTCGTCGACACGATGGTCAAACTCGGCCTGAACCGCAAGGACCTGCAGATCACTCCCGCATCGGTAGTGCTGGGTGTCGGCCTGACCTCGCCCATCGGCTTGGCGAGCGCTTACGCCACGGCCGCCGCGGGCGGCATGTACTGCCCGCCGCGGCCTGTCGACTCCATGGTCGACGGCAACGGCAAGAAGCTCGCAATCTCTGTCGGCAAGTGCAAGCGGGTCATGTCCCAGCAGGTCGCGGCCGAGACAACCCAGATCTTCCGGGCCGTGCTCAATCCGGACGACCACAAGGCCACCGGTTACAAGGCCGCGCTCGCGAACAACCGCCCGGCTGCCGGCAAGACCGGGACCGTGTCGGGAGCGAACAACATCTGGTTCGTCGGTTACACCCCCCAGCTCGCCACAGCGGTGTGGGTCGGCCACGGCTCGGGCAGCGACCGGCCGCTCCGCAACGTCCCGATCAACGGGCAGAAGATCGGGAGCGGCAACTACATCTTCGCCGGAGACCTCGCGGCCCCGATGTGGAAGGACATCATGGATGCCGCGCTCAAAGGCCAGCCCATCAAGCAGTTCCCCACGGTGCCCGGCATGAACACGGGCACTGACACACCCAGCTCCGGCCCGTCGTCGCCCTCGTCCTCATCGACCTCGACTCAGATCTCCGTGCCGAACGTCGTCGGGCAGGACATCAACTCGGCGATCGCCACGCTGCAGGCCGCCGGTTTCCATGTCCAGGTCGGTCCCAACCGTCCCGGTCCGCAGCCGCGGGGTCAGATCACCGCCATGTCCGCGTCCGGCGGCTCGGCCAGCCAGGGCACGACGATCTTCATCTACCCCAGCTCGGGCTGAGCCTCAGCTCGCGCTGAGCGCCTGCCGCACCGCGGCGGCGACCTTGCTGCCGTCCGCACGGCCGGCGATCTGCGGCTGCAGGACCTTCATGACCTGGCCCATGCCGGACATCCCGGACGCGCCGGTCGATGAGATCGCCTGCTGGATCATCGCGGTCAGGTCCTCGTCGCTGAGCTGCGCCGGCAGGTAGTGCTCCAGGACGGCCAGCTCGGCGCGCTCGGCGTCGGCCAGCTCGGGCCGCCCGGCATCGTCGTAGGCCGTCGCCGCCTCGCGCCGCTTCTTGGCCTCCTTGGTCACGCAGGCCAGCACCTCGTCGTCGGTCAGCTCGTGCTTGGTGTCGCCGCTGACCTCGGAGTTGCGCACTGCCGCCAGCGCCATCCGCAGGGTCTGGGTGCGCACGGTGTCCTTGGCGCGCATCGCCGCGGTGAGGTCGGTCTGCAGGGTGTCCTTGAGGCTCATGGGGGGAGTCTTTCACTCACCCTCGCGTGTGAGGATGTGCGGATGCATCCCGCCGCCCGCGCCGCCGCCGCGGTGACCGCCGCCGGAGCGGGAGCGCTCGCTTGGGCCTCGCTCGTCGAGCGCAACTGGTACGCCGTTCGCCGCGCCACCCTGCCGGTGCTCCCCGACGGCGCCACGCCCGTGCGGGTGCTGCACATCTCCGATCTGCACCTCGTCCCCCGCCAGGAGCGGCGCATCGCGTGGGTGCGCGGGCTGGCTTCTCTCGAACCGGACTTCGTGGTCAACACCGGCGACAACTGCTCCGACCTCGACGCGGTGCCGGCCGTGCTGCGCGCCATGGAGCCGCTGCTGCACCTGCCGGGCGCGTTCGTGTTGGGGTCGAACGACTACTTCGCGCCGACTGCCAAGAACCCGCTGCTCTACTTCAACCGCTCGCATCCGCGGGGTTCGGAGTCGCAGGCCGATGAACTGCCGTGGCGCGAGCTCGTCGCGGGCTTCACCTCCGGCGGATGGCTTGACCTGACCAACGCCCGGCGGTCCCTCACGGTGCGCGGTCTCGACCTGGAGCTGGTCGGGGTCGACGACCCGCACCTCGGCTACGACCGCTACCCCGCCGTGGCCGGACCTGCCGATCCCGCTGCCGATCTCACGATGGGGGTCCTGCACGCGCCGTACACGCATGTCCTGGACGCCATGGCGGCCGACGGGGCACGCGTGCTGCTCGCGGGTCACACCCACGGCGGACAGCTGTGCGTGCCGGGCTACGGCGCACTGGTCACCAACTGCGATCTGGACCGGCGCCGCGCCAAGGGGGTCTCGCGCTGGTGGCCCGGCGCCAACGGCCAGCGATCCACCAGCGCGCCGTGCGACGCGGCGTGGCTGGAGGTGTCGGCGGGTCTCGGCCACAACAAGTACACGCCGGTGCGCTTCGCCTGCCGCCCCGAGGCGACTCTGCTCACCCTGGCGCCCGCCTCGTGGGACTCCGGCCGCACGCTCTGATCACGGCGCCGTACATCGCCTGACGCGCCTACCGATTGGGAGATGCGCGAGCCTTACCGGTAACGTATGCCGCGCTGCATCCGGCTCGTGCGCGATCCGCACGACGGGTGCAGCAGCCACGGGGTGTGGCGCAGCTTGGTAGCGCGCGTCGTTCGGGACGACGAGGCCGCAGGTTCAAATCCTGTCACCCCGACCAGGTGCCAAACCGGCCCTGACCTGCGGAAACGCGGTCAGGGCCGGTTGTGTTTTGCCATTGGTGGGCATAACTGGGGCATAACGGGCGCCGGCCACCAGTCACTGCTGTCGATCGCGGAGACGGGCCGAATGTCGCTGCATTGCAACAGCTTGGCGCAAAACTCTCGGCCAAGGAGCGGCGGTCGCGGGGTACCGGCTACTCCAGCCGCCCGGGGCGCGCAGCTGCGCGCGCAGCACCGGGAGCCAGTGGGCGAGGACTGCGCTGGTCAACGACGGGGATCGACCGACCGGTCGGATGAGGTCGGGCTCGTCGACCGCCGCTCGTGCGCGGCGCCGGTCCGGGTCGGGCCGGTGATTGGACCGGTGTCGATCTGGACGTCGAGCGCGGTGACGAGGCGGTCGCGCAAATCCCGGGCCGTCCGGTCTGCCAACAGGCGTTCGGCGACCAGCGGCGGGAGCCGGTCGGCGGACAGCTCCGGCGGGAGTATCTGCGCTGCATCGGCAGGCAGGGGGACGTGGTCGCATGGGTTCTCCCCCACGACCAGGCAGGCGTCGCGGTCTTCGTCGGGGACGGGGTCCATCGCGACCGACAGTCGCCAGACCAGTCCCTGGCAAGGGTCGTCACCTGGGTCGGTCGTTCGCGCCCCCTCGCCTCGGAACAGGTCTTGCATCGACCATCCGCGCGCGAGTGCGTGGTCGACGATGGGGACCAGGGTGGGCCACCACGGGCTGGCCTGCACCTGCGCGGCGCGGTCCTGGCCCAGGAGTTGCGGCAACCGCAGCGTCCACGCCGTGTGCAGGCCCCGGTCGTGTCCTGGGTGGTCGATCAGCTCGACGACTTCGGAGGGCAGGTGACGACTGATGCGCCACCAGAGTGCGGCAGCGGCGTGATCGTCGGGCAGGGTCCCGGTCGCAAGAGCCCGCCGCAGCATGCCGGGGGCATCCACCCCGGAGCGAGCCATCGCGGCGAGCCGTCCGGCGAGGACCGGCGCGAACGGGTCGCGGCCGGCGGCCTCGACGGTTGTGCCCGTGGCTGCGGCAATCACCCCGCCCCACTCCTCCATGGCGGGGGCACGGTCACCGACCAGCCGCTCCGCCAGCTGGCGCTGCCAGATCGCGGCCGCCTTCTGCAGCTGCGCGCGCCCGGTGGGACGCCGGTCCGCGTCGTCGACGAGCATCGCGGCTCGCCACACGGCGATATCGCCGAGCACCGGGTCGGCGGGCCGGCCGGTGGGCGCCCAGCACGGCGCAGCACCGGCGACGGCTTGCTCACGCACAGTCGTGGCCACTTGGGTGACCTTCGCCGCCCGTTGCATGAGGTAGGACCCCCACGTGTCGTTGCCGGCCAGGGATGGGGGCACAGCGGGGAGCCACGGCAACGGGCCGTGGCCGCCGCCGCGCAGGCCGGTGTCGTCCAGCCGCCAGTCCAGCACCGCGGCGGCGTCGCCGGCGGTGTCGAGCTCACGCGCCTCGACGGCGGCCCGCAGCTGAGCGATCGGGTCCACGCCATGCGCACTGGTCAGGATCAGGTGGGCCCGCAACGCCGGCCAGGCGGGCTGCTGCGTGAGGTCGGGAACGACACGCTCGGCGTCTGCTTCCAGTGTCGCGACCTGCTTCGCACCGAGCTGATGCTCCGCCGCGACGTACAGGGCGTCCAGATAGCGCTGTGCCGCCTGACCGAGCAAGGTGGCCGGCTCGGTCTGCTCGCGCAGCATCGTGGTCGCCGAGCGGGGCGCGTCGTCGCGGGCCAGGATCCGCTCGAGCAGGTCGGTCGGGGTCGGCGGGTGGGTCATCTCCGGGCGGATCACGCTGTGCGGGTCGCCGTCGCCAATGACCTCCAGGTACACGTGGTTGGCCTGTTTGCCGCGGGTCAACATCGTGTACAGCTGCTGGCGGAATTCGTCCCCGCTGGCCAGGCCGTGCATGGTGTCCACCGAGACGCCCTGGGCGGCGTGAACTGTTGTCGCGTAGCCCAGTTCGGTGTGGCGCTGGACGTAGTCAGCCGGGAGGGTGACCAGCCGGCCGCTTTGCGTGTGCTGGACCCGCACGTCCCGGTCGTCGATGGCCAGCACGATCCAGCGGTCGCCGTTCTTCACCCAGTCGGTCGAGGAGGACCGCAGTCGGCGGTCGTTAGACCGGGTAATGACCAATTCGCCCACGCCGGCCAGGTTTCCGTCCGCCAGGCGCACCGTCCGCGCCTCGTCGTCGCACCGGCCGCTGCCGCTGTCGGCTTCCTCCAGCCGGCGCGCGCGAGCTCGTTGGTTGAGTTCGCTAACCAGCTGCCGGGTCGGTGCCAGCATTATCGAGTCCAGGCGGTTGGCACAGTCCGCCTGCCAGGCCTCGAACACGTCCTCGGTCATCGTCGCCCGGTCTCCGACGTGGATCCGGCCCCGGTCCAGGTAGAACCCGAGCGCCTCGGGCCGACCCTCGCGCAGCGCGAGGGTCGCGGCGCCCTCCGCGGGGTCGACGAAACGGACCAGTTCGGTGAGCCGGCAGGCCCCGTAGGTGGCCTGGATGTCGCGCAGCACGCCGCCGGCGCCGATCGCGGCCAACTGCTGATCGTCGCCGATCAACCGGACGCTGCCGCCTCGATCCAGGACGAACTGCACGACCAGATCCAACGAGATCGTGTCGGCCATCCCGGCTTCGTCGATCACGACCAGCGTCCCGGGGCCGACATCAGTCACGGAAACCCGCCACGGCTCAAGTGGTGCCCCGGCGGCTACTTGTGCCACCCCTCCGGGGGCGTACCAGGAGCCCGCCTGCGGGTCCCAGCGTGCGCCGGCCGCCGCGGCCGTCGCCTTCTCGTTGACCGGAACGTCGAGCCAGGTGCGGGCGTTCGGGTCGCGGGCGGTGATCTCGTGGACGAGCTTGGCCAGGGTGTCGGTGGTGGTATCGATCTGGGACCGCAGCGCGGCGGCGGCCGCGGCCGAGGGGGCCAGTCCCAGCACCTGCCCGCCGCCTTCGGCCCACGCTCCGGCAAGGGCCCGCATCGTGGTGGTCTTGCCAGACCCGGCCGGCGCTATCGCGAGCTGCAGCCGGGTGCCGGACGTGGCCAGGTCCCGCACCAGGGAGATCTGTCCGGAGTTGAGGGTGACCTGGTTGGCAGCCGATTCCATCAGCGCCAGCTCGACCGCCATCTCGTCCACGGCTAGGCCGTCGGTACGGCCTGCCACCTCGACCAGCCGCTTCTCGGCGGCGATGACCGCCGCAGACGTGAACAATTCCGCGCCGGCCACGGTGTACACCGACGAACCATCCCGGCGCCGCAGCTCCTGCGGCTCGATGATGTCTCGCTCGGGGCGGCCTATCGGCACCGACATCTCGAGTGCACGGGCGACCACCTGGGTGACCAGACCCGGCATGAGAGTGGGGCAGGCGCCCGAGCCGCGGATCTGTCGCTCGGTCTCGGCTCGGACATGCCAGACCTGCCAGACCGATCGCAGGTTCGCCATCTGGGTCAGCACCTCCTGAGCGGTGGTGTCGATGTCGACCCGGGCGAACCGGCCCAACGGGGCAGGCCTGCGGGAGCCCATGGTTTGGGCGAGCATTGCGTGGATTCCGCACTCTCCATCGAGCACCTCGCGTGCCTGTTCCCGCCAGGTCGCGCGCTGCTCGGCCAGGGTCCGTGGTGCGTGTTTGGGATCGCGGGTTTCCAAGGTCGCCTGCTGGGCCAATTGGATCGCTTCGATCGGGCTCGGTGGCCGGCCGTGGGTGCGCTGGAACCGGGTGGCCAGGGTGCTGCGCCGTTCCTCGATACTCACCCGTCGGGCCGACCAGCGGTGGTTCAACCTCGGGTCGACGCCCACGACTTCGCGGATCGGACGTGTGCGTGGGTCGGTGTCCTCCCGTGCTTCAAAACGCAGACCGAGATCTGCGTTCAGGTGCCGTTCGAGCGCGCTGTTGTACGTCTCGGACGCGGCGACCGTGGCCTTGAACAACACTCGCCCGTCGATCGCCAGCCACTTGCCGTCGAGCGTCTGCACCTTGTTCGCCACGGCGACGTGTGTGTGCAGATCGGGGTCACCGGCCCGACTGTCACGGTGCGTGAACGCCGTGGCGACCATGCCGCGCACGTCGACCTGACGGACCCCGTTGGCGCCCTCCCGGGAGTACAGGGCGTGCTGCTCGACGAACTCCAGCGCGTCCCTCACTGCCGCCTGATGGGCCCGTTCGATGCGGGCAGCGGTCGGCTCGTCGGCGATCGCCCACAGCGTCGAGACCGACTTCACCGGGCTGAACGTCAGGTCGAAGCCCGCCACCGCCTGCGTCTTGGGGCGCGAGTGTTTGGCGATGGTCGCGGACAGCTCACGGGCGTCTTCGGGATCGCGGCCGCGCTCGGAGCGGAAGAGTTCCCGGGCGACCTCGGTGCGGACGCGGGCGCGGCCCTCGAGTGAGACCGGGTCATCACGGGGGACGTCCGCGGCTTCATTGAGCAGCTCCAAACGCTGCGCGACCTCGAGCCGGTACGCGGAAACGTCGTGGCCATACACCTTGAACGGCACGCCCAGCCGGGTCACCGCGCGGTAGTCCTGGGCCCTCAGGCCCGGACCCTGGAGGCTCCTGCGCCGTGCGTGGGCAAGCGGGTGGTGCCCGGAACCGAACAAGGCCTGCATCTGTTCGGCAGTGACGATGTCGCCGGCGGCGAGCCCCTCGATCCCGGCTATCCCCGACCCCACCCAGACACCAGGTGTCTCACCCTTCTCGCTGTAGTACGACGCGAGGCTGGTGTGACCCTTGTCGGTGGCGTCCAAGGCCGCGACCTGGCGGGTCAGGTAGTCGTATCCCGACCCCGCGGTCAGCTTGTGGATGCTCATCGTCACACCCCCTGAGGCGCCAGTGGGCGTCCTGGCGGCCTGTCATCGACAGATGAACAACCGAGAATGCAAGAGGTGTGTGGTGCTTCGTCCTTCACGTTGCGTGGGGAGGCACGGACCACGCGAGCGAGGCGAGGCGCTCGTGACGAGATGCAGCGCAGATTGAGCAGATGGCGGGTTTGTTCAGAGTAGGAGCGGCTCGAGACCTCTCTGAAGCTGGAAAGAGCTACATCCTGAACAAGCTTACGAGAGAATGGTTCTCGCAGACTGCTGTCCACGTGGCGGCCTGCGCAAAGCGCGGCTCACGCCAGCCGACCCGAGACCAAGCTTTCGAGGCCCGCTGAGAGACGCCCTTGTCAGCTTCGGCGACCTGCCTCGATGGCGTCGGTGAGCAGGATCGCAGCGCTGTGCGCGCGGGCCAAATCCTCGGGCGGCCCTTGCAGGAGGAGGGAGGGGGCCCGGTCCAGCCCAATCCGATCCCGCCACCAATCCCTGGCTGTCCTCGGTGGCTACGTCCGCATTCACAACGCTTGGACTGACAACACCGCGACGTCGCTGGGACAACTCCCGCTACTCTGCCCATCTGGTGCGGTCGGAAGGACGCGCGGCTCCAACTGCGCGACCTTCCGACCATTCGGCTACCAGCCGCCACCAGTGATGAGATGGACGATCATCGCGGCGACCTGAGCGACCTGGAGCACGGTTCGCGCCCACTCCAGGAGCTCAGGCCGTCGATTGCCTGGTGGTCTGGGGCGCTTGCCCCGTCGACGCTCTTGCATGAGCGAACTCCTTGTTGGTCCTGCACTCCCCCGTTCTCCCGGGGACGACTCCAGCGAACGTGGCGTGCTACCCCGTTGTCCACTACACTCAGGCGACGGATAAACCCGCCAGCGACATCCTCCAGTCACGCCAATGGTGGGGATCACTCACTGGCGGGTTTATGCGTTCAGAACCAGGAGTAGTAAGTTTCTGCAGGTGAGCCCACTGCACACCTTCGACATTGACCTGAGCCGCCGGCTGACTCCAAAGGAGCGGCGAGCTTTCGTTGCTCGTCGTAACCGCCTGGAGGGTGCCTTCGGTGAGTCGGCGCGCAACGCCCAGCGATGCCTGCAATCGAGAGCCGCCCCAGAGCGTCCAGTGGTCATCCGGTCGCAATTTTCGTGCCTGCAAACACAGCTGACTGCGGATGACGTCTCGGACCGTTCGGCCCCCTCCAAGACTGAACGCCCTCCGGCAACACGCATCATGAGCAGCCAGGGAGTCGCCCTCCGGTTCTACCTGTTACTGCTGGCCTGTAGCCAAGCTCGCACCAAAACTGGGAAACAACCTCACTTGGATCTTCGTCTCGTCGGTGACGCGCAGCAGACTGGCTGGGCCGACCTGATCGCAACCGGTGCCGTGCGCAGCGGTAGCGGCCGCACCCACATGACCCAACGCGACAAAAAGGCCCGAAGTCTTCGCTCCGCCCTTAGGTCTCTCCGCACCGCCAAACTGGTGGACTTCGACCCCGGCAAGTATGAAGACTTCATGATGCTCGCCGAATCCTGCGCAGCTCGGATTGGAGATCCGGTGCCCTACACCGCTCCTAGAGCCGCCGAAGACACGTTCTCCGTTCCCGCCGGCTTCTTCGCGAACGGGTGGATCAACGTGCTCGAAGACTCCGAAATAGCGGTGATATTGATGCTGGCGTGTGGGAAACTCAGATTGCCGGCGGACGATCAGTTTGATGTGGAACCTGGGGAAATTGCTATTCCCGCGTCTGACAGGGTGCTTTCATACGGCATCTCCCGCGACGTTTTCTCCACCGCCCGTAAGACCCTTGAGTGGTTTGGCCTTATTGCTGTTCGAGAGATCCACCGCCATGAAGACGGGCGGGGCGTGGACAACTCCCACTCCCTTCATCGGGTCATCGTACTGCCTGATGGCTTTGACCAGGATGCTCTTGGAGTAGTTCGCCCGGTCATTGAGAATCAGCTTGGTAGGCAGGCCTGACCTCAGCTCCTACGTCCCGTCGCAGTGGCTGATGGCCACCGGCCGGCGGCCTGGTCGGCGTTGATACTGCTGCGCATTCGCGACCGTGTCACGGGCAGGCCGAGCGAGCAACTGTTGCCCTGAGTGTCTGCACCTTACCGGGCCTGGCCAGTTTCGTCCGCTGCGGACAGGTTCGGCGTTTGTGCTCGTCGAGAGCGCCGGGGATCCACCGGGTGAAAGTGTCGCATGCTGACCAGTCGGCCCGGTATGCAGCCTTGGCGGTGTCGAACGCTTGGTTCCGTCCGTGCCTACCGCACGCGGAGTCATCGACGAGCTGACGGAGTCAGGACGATAACCGCCGTACTCACCGCGAGTCGTTCCGGCTATTGATATAGGGCCACAGCTAGTCAGCGCATGCGGTTGTCGCCACCTATCCCGCTTCACCAGGATGGCTCTGCTTCGCAAACGCTCCGACGACGTGTTCAAAATCCCTTTTGGCAATGCCCGCAACGGTTACGAGCAGACCAAGATCATTATGGAGGCAAAAGGGGCTGGGTCGTTCCGGGCGAGGCGCAGTTGAGCCTGTACACCGACCGGTTCGGCGCTTTCCCCCATCGACGGCTGCTGAGCTTGTCCGATTCCTTCCAACGGTGCGCCACTACGCAGCTGCCCGCCCAGGTCGCAGACGGACCGGTTGTACACCTTCCATGGGACGCAATCAGCTGCTTATCACCTCTGTGGCGCGGCATTCCCACGGCGCGGAACGTATACGGCTGAAGGAGTTGGAGACTTTCATGGTCGACACGACATCGACCCGGAATAGCGCAGACCAATTGGCGTGTTGCGTGGCGATCTCCAGCAGCAGGCTGGGGACCTGACCTTCTGGCAGTACGTGGAGCAAGAGCGGGTGTACTTTCACCTGCTTGGGAGGGCACAACGGGTGGCCAAAGCGGCCACCAACTTCGTGTGTTTCAGATGGGGCAGCCAGATTCGACAGATCAATCGCGTTCACAGTCATGGGTCATGCGCAACCTCCACGACAGGTGGCCAAGCATCTTTCCGGAGGACGCCGAGGATGGGCACGCATCATCTACGAGGTCTACCCGAACATTCCGCCCATGCAGGCTGGCATCACCGCCAAAGGCGTCTCGCCTCCGCCCGGGTCTCACGCCTCCTGGATCAGCTCCATGCTCATTGCAACCTTGCTGACGCAGTCCAGTCGAGCGCCCGCATCACCAAGTGAGCCCGCGCGCGGGGATCATTTGCGGACCACAAATAGGACCGGCGGCGCGCTCGTCTGCGGGATCAGCCAGCTGCGGTGTCAGAGTGGGCCCAGAGTGAAGTAGATCGGAATCGTTGACTCTCTCGGCCTGGTGCCGTCTGCGGTGACGGTCACACGCAGGGCAGACCCCTCACCAAACTGCTGTAGTCCAGAAAAATCGAGGAGGGGCAAGTGTCGTGACCAATGGCCCTGCACGTTGAAGTTGCTGCCACCATCCCATTGCATCTGTGAAAGTCCGTACGTACTGATCCGATGAAGCTCTACCCAACCGTCAGTCGGTTCGATGCCACTGCAGTTGATGAACTCCACGCGCACGGACACGCCGCGCGCTGAATAGGGGCTTCGGTTTTGAACGATAAAGCGGCCGTAAATCTGCTTGAACGGAACTACCACGAGCTGATCCCTGTCCGAGCGTGTGCTGAGGAACCGCAGCCGATCAGT